>JBAYFX010000018.1:0-14926 GCA_041666965.1 Candidatus Shapirobacteria bacterium | reverse complement strand
CACCGCCGTCCGCCTCATCGCCCCCAATACCTTTCCCCCCAAAACAATCACTCTCAAATCCCATTTTAGTGGTAAATACTCCTGCCACAAAAACATGCCCAAGTTCTTCTCATTAATTTTCTCAACAAACTTATTCGCCTGTGACTCATTATCAAATTTTCGAACCGATTTTCCCTGGTACCCCCGATCATGCTTAGTAATCATTGGAAATTTAGCGCCCTCAAGCCACCCCAAAACCTGCTCTTTGGTGTAAAAAATCTTGGTGGGAATTATTGGCACCCCTTCGCGGGCAAACAATGCGTGCTGGGCAATTTTCCCCATTCTGGGCCAGTCCAAATAACTTTGCCCGTTTATCATCAAAATCTTGTCACCAAGTTTTCGAATCATCGCGTTTCTTCCCTCCACATACTTACCACTCTTTGTACCAGCTACCCTAAACCAACACCCAAAAATCTTATCCGCGCTAATTTCCTCTCCTTTTACTCTTACTTCTTGCCCATTTCCAAAATTCAACTCCATCTCTCTGTACAGGGCTTTAACTACCTCAATCCCCTGCTTTTTAGCCTCACTCTCCAATCGGTCCACCTCAAATTGGCTCTGGCGCGGTGACATGGTAAATGTGATTATTTTTTTTCTATTCATATCAAAATATTTTTATTATTTATAGTATAGAACCCGGCCCTTGACGGGTAATACATTAATTAATTATTTTTAAGTTTATTTTAATAGTATAGAATCCCGAAGACTTTCGGGGTAACTCAAATTTTATATTGTAACTTTTAATTTTTTAAACTTTCTAATTTGATTACTTTATGAACTTTCTAACTTGATAAACTTTTTAAAAACCTAACAATTTCTCTTGGTACGTCAATACCCGTCGCCGCCATAAACCCCTTAAACTGTGGCCCTTTGTTCACTTCCAAAATCACATAATCTTCTCTATTTTCACTCAACTGAGCCTGCCCGCCTAAACTGCGAAGCTGTTGGCGGGGCATCACATCTACTCCCGCTACCATTAAGCCCGACGCCCGGGTTGCCTCAACCGCCATTTTCTTAATATCTTGGGGCAAGTCCGCCACTTCCACCTTTCCCCCCATCGAAAAATTATTTCTAAAATCAGCCCCCCCCGAAGTTCTTTTCATCACTCCAAGTACCTTTTCACCCAACACCAATACCCGGTAATCCCCCCTGTTTTCGATAAATTCCTGCAACATAAACCTTTTCCCGTCTTCAATCTCCAACCTCCGCCACTCACTGGCCAATTTCTCCAATTCTTCTAAATTGTCAGCTTTAAACACTCTTGTCCCCCTGTCCCCCCCGCTCCCCTTCAAAATCACCGGAAAAGTAAACGGCGCAGTCACTCCACCCATTACTGTTACCAAATACCCCAAACTTCCATAAACGGTCTTTGGTACCGGTAATCCAGCGCGGGATAAAGCCATCATCTGCCAGGCTTTACAGGCCATATCCGGCTTCCCCGCTTTTACAATTGGGTCCACCACCACCGGCCCGTTTTCCTTATCTATACTATTTATAATTAAATCAACTTCCTCCCAATGTTTTCCCGTTGTCCGAAAAAACAACACTCTATAATCATTTACAGACGTCTTTTTATCCTCATTCCCCGGGGTTCCTCGAATCACAGCCACCGTATCTAAACCGTTGGTCTCAAAGCACACCCGGTTATACGAAATTAAATCCAGCTCTACCCCCTCCAACCTCGCTGCTTTTTTAATCATCCCCAAATGTTGACTAACTTTCCCTCCAAAAAACAGTGCTATCCGATTATTCATAATTGAGTTGAAACAAGTAGTTTTTTCGGCACGCAGCGATCCCGGCAAGGCGTAGCACTTGACCGGTAAGTTCGCGAAGCACAGCGAAGTCCGTCTCAGACGGAAGCACCCAATAAAACGCTTGTTGAAAATAATTAAATTTCATTTTATAGAATTATTTTTAACTTTTTTCTTTTAACTATTAGTTTTGGACTTTCAACTTTTTTTACTTCTTTTACCGCCGACACCAAAAACCCTTCCAAATCTTTCCTTCCCAAAAGAATTTTTGTCCTCAACTTGTCTCTATTGGCCACATTTACCGCCGTCGACACCTTTCGTCCTTTAAGCCAAAAAGTAACCGCCACCACCGGCCTATTTTTAGCCTTACCCAAACTTGAACGGTAATGTCGGTAATATAACACCTTCTCTTCCTCAAGCAGTCCCAATTTCCGGGCCAGTTTTTCATCAATTGAGCTTCGATAAGCTCCGGTATCCACCTTGGCTCTTACTTCCACCACTCTGTTTTTTCCAATCTTAATCACACTGCTTTTAGTCAACTCCGGGTGAAACCCTTTGGGAATTTTAACCCCAATCACTTCCAAGGGCTGAATAGTTTTCACACTGGCTTTTTCCTCCACCTTCTCAAAGAAACTCTCCCCAAACAGGTATTTGGCTACCATTATGGCGTGGTTAACACTCCTCACCTCCAGTCCGTCCACCTTATTAATTCTTTGTTTCAGTCCTGCCCGGTTACAAATTTGAATCGACAAACCGGGGCGGGCGTTTACTTCCAACACCACTGGCCCCTTATCTTTATCCAGCACTATATCAATTCCCATAAATCCCAGTTGATGAATTACCTTCTGGCTTTTAACCGCTGTTTCCAACACTTCCCGCCAGCTTGGTATCTTAATCCCGTTTACTTTAATCATTTTTTTCTTTTTCCGGTCCCAAATGGTTTCTACTACACTCGATTTTCCCTCCACTCCAAAAGTGGTTATTCCGGTCGCCAAATCAATCCCCAATCCCACCGCTCCTTGCTGTAGATTCGATTTTCCCCGGCTCCGCTCAGTTGGAATTCTTAACATCGCCATTACCGGCACTCCCTCATACACTATTACCCTCACGTCCGGCGTCCCCCACCTGGTGTAATTCAAAAACATCGGATGAATTTTAATTCTCTCCTCAATCAATACCTCGTCCTCAATCCCGTGCATACTGTACCGCCCACTAATTATTTCCCCACAATGCCGCTTAATTTCCTCAGTTTCCACTGTAATTCCATCCATCTTTTGCCACACCATGTTTTGGCTATCCCTATCTTGTTTTCCCCGTCTAATTACAATAATTCCCTCTCCTCCATACCCCGTTGCCGGTTTCACCACAAAGTTTCCCGTCAGTTGGGTCCAATCAAATTCCTCCACCCCCTTCCAGCTTTTAAATCGAGCGAGGAGTTTTGGTACGCCCACCCCACCCTTGTCCAACAATCTTTTAGTTTTCAGCTTACTGTCAGCAATCCTTCTCCCCTCACTGCTGTTTTTGCGCAAATACACCTTATTTCGCTCGTTTTTGCCTAAAAATTGGGAATAATATTTCAAATTTATTCCCCACATTATTTTTTATCTTTATTAATCTTTTTAACCCGTTTAGCCTTTTTAAATCGACCCAGTTCAGTTAACCTCATTCCCGCGTAGTTACCAACTGCCAAATTCACCAGTAACGTCCCGCCAATTACGGCCTCTGGGTAATTCAATACCCCTCTTTGAACCACTTCTAAACTCATCAATCCGGCACCCATTACTGCTAAAACCAAAGTTCCCATCGTCAGTCGGACTGCCTCATTTTTACTTTTAACCAACTGGGTTCTCACAAATTCTTCCGCCAGCAATATCATAAATAGTATGGGGTAAATTGAAATTCTAGAAATGTCCAGTAGCCTCATATCCGCCGATATCGCCATTAGCGCAAACGTTCCCACCCCAATTAGCACCAAGTTAATCGACCTGGAGGGCCAGAAATGGAGCTTAAGTCGTCGCATCAGTAAGTTAGTAAGTAAAGACACCAGCAAAATCATCCCAAACAGCATCAATCCTCCGGCAATTCCCGTGTTAATCAACACTACTGACAACATAGTCGGCATAAATATCCCGTACCCCGACAGTCCACCCACATAATGAAGCACCGATACAATCGTGGCCACCAAGGGCAACATTAATAATAGTACAATCGTGCTCTCCGAAATTCCCTTGTCCACTCCCCAAGCTATCATCCCCCCTCTTCTTTCTAACTTAACTACCTCTTGAGTCTGGTAGTCCTGGGCTCTTGCCGTTAATTGGCGGCCCTGGTATTGCCACCAGCCACTTATTACTACTAATAGTACTAGCCACAGGCTAATTTGTTTTATCATTTGGGAGAAATTTATTAAACCCGTAAACAGGTTGGCCGTATTATAACACCCTTTTTCCCAAAAAAAGCGTCAATTTGTGTATAATTGGCATGTGGATACTTCTTACCTACTTGCTGTCAAAATCGACCCACTCCTCCGTCCCGGTTCCCCGGTGTCTGCCACCTACCCCACTCTCGGTTCATTTATTAACGTTTTGCTTAAAAATTCCCTCACCATCGCTGGCATCATCTTTCTTATCCTTTTGATTGTTGGTGGTCTTACCTTTATAATCAATGCCGGAGATGGAGACTCAAAAAAAGCTGCTCAAGGCCAACAAGCCATTACCTCAGCCCTCATTGGTTTCCTCGTCATCTTCCTCTCATTTTTTATTATCCAAATTGTCGAAGTTATTACAGGAGTTAAAATTCTCAATTCCGGCCTCTAACATGACTGCCTACTCCCTCCTCATCGCTCTTATTTCTTTTATTTTTCGCCCCATTCCTTCTTTAGCCCAGGGTCTAATTGGTACCATCAACAACCCCAATCCCCAATATCCCAGCACTGGCGGCACCGGCCTGTTTGTTTTTATGTCCAATCTTTTTAAATTGGCCGGCACCATTGGTGGTTTAATTTTGGTTTTCCAGTTGGTTACTGCCGGTTTTGGTTACTTAACCGCCGAGGGAGACGCTAAAAAAACTGCCATGGCCTTCACTAAAATCTGGCAAAGTTTACTAGGTTTAATTATCATTGCTTCAGCCTTTATCATTGCCGGTGTCGCCGAACGCCTAACCGGAATTAAAATTATAAATCCTGTCATTTATGGACCTTAAACTTTTAGCTGATAAAAGCTTTACCCTCACCGGTCCCGGCACTCCTCCTACCTCTGGTGTTGATGCCACTCTCAAGCTCGAAAAAATTGTTTCTCAGGTTATCGGCATTCTCACCATTGTTGCTTTCGTCTTTTTTGCCATTCAAGTTATCCTTGCTGGTTATGCCTATATTTCTTCAGAAGGCGACAAAGGTAAAGCTGAAACCGCTCGAAAAAAACTAACCGACGGAATTTTGGGATTAGTTATTATTGTCGTTGCCGTCGGGCTTGGAGCCTTGTTGGCCAAACTTCTTGGTCTCCAAAATCCCTTCGACCTCAATGCCGCCCTCAACTCCATGGGTCTTTAATCAATCTATGCCAATCACTAATCCCGCCCTCATCAATCCCAACCAACAGCTTGAACCTTTTTCCTACACCAGTAAAGTTGTTCAAAATATTTTCACCATCTTTTTTGTCGTCGCCGTCATTTATTTCTCCTGGTTTCTCTTCATGGCCGCTTTCCATTTAATTGACTCCCAAGGTGATACCAAAAACATCGAAAATTCCAAAAAGGAGTTTCAATACGGTTTCATGGGTCTCTTTGTCATCTTCTCCATCTTTGCTATTCTCAAGTTTGTCGGCTACTTCCTGGGCGTCAAAGGCCTAGAGCAGCTCCAGCTTACCCTCCCCACCCTCTAGTCTTTATACGTCATTGCGAGTCCGAAGGACGTGGCAATCTCATTCTCTTTACGTCATTGCGCCGCGTCCGTCTCAAACGGAATCCCGAAAACTTTCGGGGGAAAAATCTCCTTCTTCCAATCTAAGACCCAAAATCTATCATCTAACATCCATCCCCCATTCTCTTTTTCTTTTTCTTTATTACTTTATAAACTTTCTAACTTTACGAACTTTACAAACTCAATAAACCATCTATTTGATCTTTTCCTCCTATTCATCTAGACTTTTATTGCTATAATACGTCAAATAAGTCATTATAATTTATAATATTCATGATCCAAAATATTCTTGAAGTAGTTAAATCAGCATTCATTGCTGCCCCAATTTACGCCCAAAACATTGACATCCAACCCCAAGGTCAATTCAACACCTTAGGAACACTCACTTTTGAGCGTTTAGTCTCCGGTGCCATCTCACTTATAATGTTGGTGGTTGCCCTTGTTTTCTTCTTCATGCTCGTTTGGGGTGGTCTTAAGTGGGTCATGAGCCAAGGTGACAGTAAAAACGTCGAAGCTGCTCGCAATCAAATTACTAATGCCCTTATCGGTTTGGCCATCGTCTTTGCTTCTTGGGCCATCGTTCGACTTATCGAAACCATCTTCGGAGTCAGCATTCTCAACCTAAAGGTTCCTACCCTTTAGTTTTTAACTAGTCCTTCAAAACCCCCCGATTATTTCGGGGGGTTTTTATTGCAGGCTCTAAGTACTAATTCAAGCGCAAGTAATCCATTTTTGGGCGCGCAGCGATCCCGGCAAGGCGTAGCACTTGACCGGTAAGTTCGCGAAGCGCAGCGAAGTCCGTCTCAGACGGAAGCACCCAAAAATGTGGTTACCAAGCTTGATTGCTAATTAACAGGAAAGTTGGAGCACCGAAAAAACGCTTGTCGAGCGACATCTCCTTCTATTGTATAATTGGCTTATGTTGAGGACATACATAAATAAGTTTATTTTCAAAAACCCGAAATCCGCCTGTGGCGGAACATTCTTATCCTTTATATTTCTTTTCCTTCTTCTTACTTTTAATCTTTTTACCCCCCGTCCATCTTTGGCCCAATCCGACTGGACTGGTCGCTGTGTGGACGCTTCCAACCCCGATGTGGCTACCATTCAGGGCGCCGAATGTCTTTTTGCTAACGTTTTGTCCGTCATCACCCTCATCGCCGGTTTAGTTTTCTTTTTCATGTTAATTGCCGGAGGATTTCAGTACTTCATGGCCGCCGGTGATCCTAAGCGTACCGCCGGAGTCCAAGCCCAACTCACCACCTCAGTCGTCGGTTTAGTTGGAATTATTGCCAGCTTTTTTATTCTCCGATTTATAGAAAACTTTACCGGAGTTAGTGTTACTAACTTTATAATTCCTGGCCCTTAGTCCATGATCGTCCTCTGGTTTATTGTCATTGCCCTCTTTTTTCCAGTAACTGCTCACGCTCAAAATTTTGAAGGATTCATTGCTCCCCCGGCCGGTTCCTGCCACGCTCTCAGTACTGGCGAACAAATTTGTTACACCAATGAAGGTGGAGCCGGCCCCGGCTCCCCGGTGCGTATGTACAAAAATGGTAACTACGAGCAATTCTATATCGGCGGCGACGGTAGCATTTACCGCCGGGAAGATACATCTTGGGCCACTCCCGATTGGCAGCCTGTTCAGTGTGACTCCGGTGGCGTCGCTTCTTACACCTATGCCAAGTGTGGTAGTTACACCAGTGGCCAGTCCATAACTGATGACGGTGTCCGATGGCTTCCCCCCTCAGGCACTGAGGGTCAGGTTTACACCACCGATCCCTTCATGATTGTCGGCATCGACCGTGATTCGGCCCTCGCCGGCTCCCGCCAGGTTTGTATTCCTACCAATACTGGCGCCTCTTATCCCAGCGCTTGCATGACTCAAACCCTCCGCTACAAAAAAAAGTACAAACCCGGTGAGTTTACCTACTGTACTGGAGTCAAAAACACCAACGACTTAATTGTCATCGAAGTCATTGGTGGTCCGGGTACCGGCGACACTTTTTATTTTGAACTCGGCAAAGGCATGACCGGCTTTGAAGCCCCCGGTCTTAAGGCTGGTTTAGTTGGTCCCGCCACTGGTCCCTCCACCTGTTCCGTCAATCCCGTTCCTTCTGTTACCCCCGAGCCCACCCTCCCCGACGCTCCCCAGTCGGTCTACGATCTAGTTCCCCCCACCGTCAACACTACCGCCTACCGCTATCCGGTTGGCTTTAACCCAGTTGTCGGTGACAATAATGCCTACGCCACCACCTACGAAAACGGTTATCAGGGTATTGCCTGTAATTATTCCGGCACCATCAAACAAACTTACACCTCACCCTCCACTACTACTACCGACGATCAGGGCAACCAGGTTACCACCTATGAGCCCATGACTGTTACCGAAGTCAGTGAGGACATTGGCACTTCCGGTCCCTATACTAATTTCGGTGAAACCAAATTCTGTTCCTGGGTTTCCAAATGCCCCATATCCGAAACCAGCGGGGTTCCTACCTGTGGCTTCCCTCAAGCCTATGTCGTCAAACCCGAGCGCAAACGCCGCTATCTTACTTCTTACGGTAAATATGGCTATAACCCCGTTACCCGGGCCACTACCGAGTGTGAAAAGAAAGCCCTCAAGTGGCAGCTTTTTCAGGAAGCCGTCCGCTCTCTCGAAGATGATCCCCTCAAGCGTGACCCGTCACTTGTAGCCACCGACCAGCCCATCGCTTGGAGTTGTCCTGGTTACGGTGGTTGCCGGGAAATCGGGCTTTTTGAGGCTGGTTGCCAGCCCATGACCATATCCGAACTGGTCTATCAGCTTCGCGAAAAAGTCGCCTGGAAGTGTGTCGGCGGCAAATCAATCCAGGATGGAATTCCGGGAGACATTTCCGATATTCTCTCCCGCCATTTTGAGGGAGGGGGTTACGAAAGGCGTTTTGGTTTCCCCTACCGTCCCGCTTCCTACTCAGGTTGCTACAAAAACACCTACAACAGTTTTTGGGTTACCAATCCCGGCTGCTCCAGCGCCAACATTCAAATTACCGTCACCAATATTGATGCCGATGGCTCAGCCCGTCCCACTCCTACCCCCCAATCCGCCCCCCATCTGGCCGCCGCCGCCTACAACAAAACCGGTTGGTCTCTCGGAAGCGGTGTTGCCGCCCGCCAGCAAAAAAAAGTTCAAAAAACTAATATCTGTGCCATGTCCGGTGGTTACACCACTCCCCACAAACCCTCCCCTCTCTCCTTTTTTGCCTGGGTTAAAAACTTGGTCGCCCAAATAACTGGCAAGGATAAAACTGTCTCCACCAATGTCGCTATTACTGCCAATTATCCGGCTGCCATACCTGGAAACGAAGGCATGCTTAATGAGGTTTTTTACGACTTTACACCCTACCGCGATCAGGGTAAGTTTCAAAAAGGCGGATCAGGTTCAACCGCCGGTGGCAATGAAGCCATTCCCTATGCCCATCCCGGTCAGCAAACCGACGTCAATTACGACCGTTTCCAAAACCAACTCCTCCCCGCCCGCTGGCAACTCTAATCCAAGTATAGTAAATGTCTTTCCGGCTTCAAGCAAACAAGCGAAGACAAGTAGTTTTTTGGGCGCGCAGCGATCCCGGCAAGGCGTAGCACTTGACCGGTAAGTTCGCGAAGCGCAGCGAAGTCCGTCTCAGACGGAAGCACCCAACAAAACGCTTGTCGAGCTTTACTATCCCCCACTCTCTATTTTCAATCTCATTCTGCTATAATCCACTCAATGTCTTTTGGTACTATTATTTCCCGCCTCAACCGCCGTGACACCCCTCTTTTCCCCCGTCTTACACTCAAAACTAAAATCACCTTTTTTTCTCTGTTTATATTATCCTCCGCTTTTTGGGCCCCCCGTCTTTTAGCCCAAACTGCCCCCCAGCCGGAAAATGTAATTCAATACAAACAAAACGCCATTTCCACAGGTGGTAATCAGGAGTCCTGGATGGACGAAGCCCTCAAAGGCAATATGGTTTCTGTTTTAAATGTCTTAACGGGTACCATCCCCAACACTTGTTTTCAGCAACAATTCAAATGTTACAACCCAGGCTCGGGTCAACAACTTGGTGGAGCAATTGGAACTAATACAGGTATGATTGCTTCTCTCTTTGCCCCTCCCGCCTCAGGTGTCGAATATCTTGCTCAAATCAAAGATTCATTTTTGGGCAAACCAGCTTTGGCTCAAGGAGTTGGATTTAAAGGCCTCCAACCCATTCTTCCTTTATGGCGCAGCTTTAGAAACGCAGTCTACTTAATTTCTTCACTTCTGTTCATTGCCATTGGTGTCATGATAATTCTAAAAGTTAAGATTTCTCCTCAGGCTACAGTTAACATCCAAAACTCAATTCCCGGGTTA
Source organism: Candidatus Shapirobacteria bacterium (assembly GCA_041666965.1). Classification (GTDB taxonomy): domain Bacteria; phylum Patescibacteriota; class Microgenomatia; order UBA12405; family UBA12405; genus JBAYFX01. Next base: position 4,848 of record JBAYFX010000018.1, on the reverse strand, counting down.
ATAACAGCTCTTGTTTTAGTAACTTTTTCTTATGCCATTGCCGGATTAATTATTGATTTGTCTTCAGTGTTTCAGGCGCTAGTTGTTGCTCTCCTTTTTCAAGGCCAGGGAAAAGCATTGGGGGACAATATAGTAGGTAGTGGCAACCATGTTTTTAACTACACCACTCTCGCCAACCCCAGTCTTTCAGCTGTCTTTAATTTAACCTGGTATATGCTTCCCATGAATGCCATTGCCCTTATTGGTACTGTTCTCGGTGCCATAGTCGGCGGAATTCTTGGGGCACCTGCCAGCCTTGCCGTTGGCCCTTTTGGTCCTCTTGTAGGAGCAGGAATAGGTGCTGGTGTTGGCACCGTTTTAGTTCTTCTAATTGTTGCCATTTTAGTTTTGTTTTGGCAACTCAAGTTTTTCTTCGGGCTAATTAAAACCTATGTAACAATAATTTTTAAAATAATTATTGCTCCTTTCGAGATTGCCGCAGGCGCTATTCCTGGTATGAAAATGGGTTTCAGTTCCTGGATTACAGATCTAATTGCTTATATTTCAGTTTTCCCAATTTCAATTATTTTCTTAGTAATCGCCAACATTATCATTGAAAAAACTGGAGTTTCCGTCTGGCAAAATAACCCAGTTGCTGGAGGTGGAATTTGGACACCCAGCTTGTTAAACGGCGGAGGCCTCCCCGGTGCGTGGGCAGCTTTAAGTGGAGGACTTGTTCCGGCTGGAATTGGCCTAGTTGCCGCCGGCATCATGTCGAAACTTCCCGACATGGTTCCTCAATTTATCTTTGGTATTAAACCTTCTCCATGGACTCAAGCCGCAGAACAATCATATAAACAGGTAGGTGGCCTAGCCGCCCAAGGGGCTTGGTCTGGTGGTAATGAAGCCCTCAAATATGCACAAACAGGACCAGGACAAACAAGAATTGCTAATCTCATTCACAAACTTCCTGGTAAACCTGTCGTAACTCCATCCACTGTCGGAAAAGTTGCCGGCGGGGTACAAGATCTCTACCAAAATGTCGCTGCTACCCAGGGTAAAAAATTTAAATAACTGCCAACTTCTCCTTTTATAAATAGCTTTAAACCTTGTCGCTTTGTGTTGTTAATTTGACTTTTATTCTTCTCGCCCGTTCCTTCTGAACATCAGGGATAACTTTTCTATGAACAACAGCATCTGCAGATGAATTTACCAACCTCGCCGTACTCTCTCTTACATTATCGTTCGTCCCGGCATATCCTGCCACAGGAATAACGTTAATTAACGACTCATCACTCAATCTCGGATCCTGTAACAATACTCGCCTCAATGCCTCCGCCTCTTTTGTATCGGCGTAAATAATCTCGTCAGTCAAACATCCCCCCAGCCTATCGTCTTTAGCCAAACCTATGGCCATTGCGTACATCTGCGGAGTTAAAATATTTGTATAAACCACCAACCGCTCATATACCTTTTGGGGTAGAAGGTCAACAATCCCCCTCCAATCAGGATTATCCTCATATCCGCCACTAGATGGCGCCCCAATAACGGCACCTCTATAAAAATCTGCAAACAAATTTACCATGTTCCTCCGAATCTCAATTGTTTTTCCTTCCCTGTATTGCTTTGCCTTATCTGCCTTGTCCGCATCAGTCCCCTTTTCATCGTATCCCATCCAATGTACCCTGACTCTGTCAGACCCAAAAGGAATCGTTTGCCAAGCTTTATTTAGACCCAACATAATATCAATCATGTCTGTTAGGAGTTTCTCTGGACCACCTCCAAGTTGTCTAATTACCTCTATTCTGCCTGCTGGTAATTGATCCAACTTAGATGAAATTTGACATGCCCGAAAAGCATAAAGCATGTACGAAAAATGATCTCCACTGGTCATATTCTCCACCAAGTCCCTAATTGTATATTCAGTCCCTCCTGCAGGAGTGTCTCTGGTAATCGCCTCCAAAACGCTAATTCCCATCCCTTTCCCACTTTGGGTAGCCTCACTATATTGCAACATGTTAAATAACAATTCTTGAGATAATCCTTGAATAACCCCCGGCCTTGGGGCACTTCTGCCCTTTTCCGCCTCACCTGATTTTCTATCCCTCAATTGGTGAACCTTATTAACAGTGTCTACTCCTCCAAAATCATACATACTTCCGCTACCCTCACCGCCAGGGTCAACTCCCCCAGCTGCCTTTCCAATCAACTTTCCTGTTATTCTATCTCTTGGGTAAGCAGTCCCCCCCAGTGTCAACAACTCGCTTAAAAACGTCGCCAAGCTTACAGCGTCTTCCGCTAGTTGAAACTCGTCCCCAATCCCTTCAGCCTCAAGTTGAGTCATAACTACCCCCTCCCAATCAGCAAAATATTTTTCTCTTTGTGCTGGGGTACAATCTTTCATTGCCGCCAAACTAAATTTGTGATCACTTGTCGCTAATTTACTATCAGTAACCAACTTCCCACTTTCAAACTTCGGGTAAGCCTGTCTCATTAGTTCTTTAAATGCGATTGTTGTAGCCCTATTCAAATGGTCAGACAAAGACAAAAAAGTTAGTAAGTGGGTTGGAATGTTGTGGTCTGGCCCGGTAAACACTTTAACAATCCCATCCAAATCTGTTTGCATGCTCAAGAGTTGATACAAAAACTGTGCCGACTCACCAACTCCCATCATCCCCCTTTCCACTGCCATTATCTTTGTTCTTTTTGCATTAAGCCTTGCACGAACCTCAGCCCCTTTTACTTTATCTGTTAAACCAGCTCTCACCGATGTTACAGTCTCCCCGGCAAGTACCAAAGTTTTCATATATTCTCCTAACACCTCTTGGCGAACCCCCACATTTATACCCGTCTCAATTAAACCAATCTCTGCTTCACGCAACCTCATTGCCAATTTATCTCTCTCGACCGCTTCGCTTGCTGGATGGCCACTCTCTGGTGCCACCAGCCCCATTACTTCCAATCTAGCCGCCGCCGCCGCATGTTGAGTGGCTACCGCCGCAATGCTTCCATCCACTAGCTGGCCTAACCTATCCCTCCCTCTTACTGCCTCACCGGAAATACTATGTGCTTTTTCGCACGCTCTCCTTGCATCATTTAAGAATAAAGCCGGGCCAGTTGCCACCGACCAATCAAGGGTTCTTATTCCCTCCCTAAGCCGTGGAAGCAAGGCCGAATCCGTCACCGCCGCTCTTAACAGCCTTCCCTCTACTGTGTCCTCACCCGCCTCCATCCTCCACGCCTCACCTCTGGGAAGTGTCAAATATTCCGCAACCAAAGTATCTGCTCCCCGATAACCATATCCCAGCTGTTGCACTGCACTTTCCCCCCTGCCCTCTTCTTTTCTCTCCGCAAACCCCTGCCTTCCGCTTAATCTATCCCCCTGCAAATCAGTCAATCGTCGCCAATCTTCTTCGCTCATTACCATATCATGTATTATAATACAGTTACTAGTTTGTTTACACTATCTAATGGCCAATATTGCTAACTCCATCTATTTGGGCAATTTACCCAAAAATACTACCGACACCGACATTGTCGAACTTGTCACACCCTTCGGTCAAATTACCCATCTAAAAATCAGCACAAATCTCCTAAATCCGGCCCAAAAACTAGATTTTGCCTTTATTAAGCTAAACTCTATGGTATCCATGAAAAAAGCCGCCAAAACCCTCAATGGAACCTTATATAAAGATAAATATTTAATTTCTAAGTTCATCACAAAAAAAACCATCGATAAATATATCGCTACAACTCAAGTTACCCAATAAACATTTTTTAACCTCCACCATACCCTTTTTCAATAACTTAATCCTATAATAATGTATTTTCATCTTACTTAGTTTCCTTTTGTCTAGCGTACGAACGAACGGTCGTACTAGCGTACCAACGTACTACTTACGCTTTCGCCAACGCCGGGTTCATCATTGCCTCAAACTCATCTTCACCAATTGTTTCTTTGACTACCAGGACTTTTGCAATCTCATCTAGTTTCTTCCTGTTTTTACTCAAAATCTCCCTGGCTTTCTCGAGGGCCGTATTAACTAGTTTTTTAATCTCTTCGTCCACGCGAGATGCCATTGTGTCAGAAATTTTGGTAGGTTCAATCCATCCCTTGCCGTACTCAGTCGTATCAATCTCCGGCCCCAGGTTTATTGGCCCCAATTCCGACATTCCCCATTCCGTTACCATATTCCGGGCAATCCGGGTCACGTGTGATATATCACTACTGGCTCCGGTAGTAATGTCGCCAAATACCAATTCTTCCGCCGCCCTTCCTCCCATGGCCATGGCCATTTGTTTTATTAACTTAGATTTGGTTTGGTGAATCATATCCCGCTTGGGTGGTACCAGGGTAAACCCCAGCGCCATTCCCCGTGAGACTATTGAAATTCTGGTTACCGAGTCCAACTCCTCAACGTGGTTTACAATCGCGTGTCCGGCCTCATGGTACGCCGTCATCAGTTTATCCTCATCTGTCTGTTCTCGTCTCTTTTCCGACCCCAACTTAACCTTAAGTGAAGCCTCATCAATGTCCACCATCCCGATTTTGGTTTTGTTTTCCCGCGCCGCCTTTATAGCGGCCTCGTTAAGCATGTTTTCTAGTTCTGCTCCAGAAAATCCAACCGTGGCTCGGGCCACCCGCTCCCAATCCACTGTCTGGTCAAACGGTTTACCTCGCGCGTGTATTTTAATAATGTCGCGTCTAGCGGTTAAATCCGGCATCTCAAGCACCACTCTTCGGTCAAACCGACCAGGCCTCAGTAAGGCTGGGTCAAGTAAGTCTCCCCGGTTGGTCGCTGCCAACACTACCACCGCCGTGCTTGGCTCAAACCCATCCATTTCCACCAATATTTGGTTTAAAGTTTG
>JBAYFX010000017.1:0-15882 GCA_041666965.1 Candidatus Shapirobacteria bacterium | reverse complement strand
GCAAAACTCAAAAGTGTGGTTCCAAAAAATATAAATTTGGTTATTATTAAAAACACTTTAACCAGTTTTTCCGAACAAAGAAAACTAGCCTTAAGCAAGACCAAAAATAAATGGGTTCTGTGGCTTGACGCCGACGAAACCCCCTCCCCCGAACTTATTAAATTTCTAAAAAATTTTAAACCCAGTAAATATGATTACGCTTTCAGTTTCCCTCGATGGGATTATTTTTTAGGTCAGCGTCTCCGCCACGGAGAAAATACCTCCCAATCCTTTACCCGCCTTTTTTTGAAAACCTTTGGCAGTTTTCAGGGAGTGGTTCACGAAACTTGGCTCCCGGCTCGCGACCCAAAATTTTTAAACCACCCCATCCTTCACTACCCCCACCGTAATTTCTATCATTTTATAAACAAAATAAATTTTTACTCTACCCTTCGGGCCCATCAACTTTACGCCGACAAAGTTAAAACTAATTTATTCCAAATAATATTTTTCCCTTTGGCTAAATTTATTCAAAACTACATAATTCGCCTAGGCTTTCTTGACTCTACTCCCGGAATAATTATGGCCCTAACCATGAGCTTCCACTCATTTTTGGTTCGCTCCAAACTATGGCACCTGTATCAACCATCCTCTACGGTTTAACTCTACTGAGTTTTCTAGTTGGCAACCTCTGGCGCCCACAACTTGGGTCTCTTAGTGTTCCTCTTATTGATATTGCTCTTGCCTTAACTTCTGTTTTTATAATCTGGCAAAACCGGTTTAATCTCAAAAAAATAAACTATTTAGTCTTAATTTTCATAATACTATCTGGTCTTAATCTGCTTATTCAATCGTTACCCGATTTATCACTGACACCTTTTTTGTATTGGCTCCGTTTTTCTCTGTGGTTTATGGCAATATTTTTAGCCCCAACCCAAGTAGTTCCCCCCAAACTAATTTTTTTGGGATTTGGAGGATTTATATTAATTGGCTTTTTTCAATATTTTTTCTACCCAGACCTTCGCCCTCTCACTTGTTTAAATTGGGACCCGCATTTATATCGCCTGGTCGGTTCACTACTTGACCCGGCTTTCACTGGGTTGTGCCTACTTCTTTTTTTAATTTTACTAATTACTCAACCCAACTTAATCAGGTTTCAAAAATTTGTAATAGTTTTAAGTTACTTGGCTCTTGCCCTAACTTACAGCCGGGCAACTTTTTTATCTTTAATTATTTTTGCCCTCTACTATTCAATTCACATTAAAAAGGCTACTTTTTTTGTTAAAACATTGTTACTAGTCGCTCTCACCTTAATCCTCCTTCCCCGGCCTCCAGGTGAAGGCACAAAACTTGAACGAACCTCTACCATTGCCGCCAAAATTGTAAATTATCGCCAGGCAATTGGAGTATTAACCTCCCACCCCATAGTGGGTATTGGCTACAATCGAATTGGTTACTTTCGCCCTCAAGAAACATCAGCCTCACACGCCCGTTGGGGTTTTGACAACAGTTTTCTAAATATTGCTATTGGCAATGGACTGCCAATGTTATTATTTTTTCTTTATCTTTTGCTTAACCTCTGGAAATCATCTACCGCGGCTTTTAAGTGTCTTCTTATTGCTGTCTTTTCCCACTCGTTTTTTAGTAACTCCCTGATTTACCCCCAAATTATGGCCTTCCTGCTGCTTTTTAAATATCGTAAGTAATCACAATATTTTTCTTGGTTTCATTTCCAGCCAAGTCTCTGGCCTTTACCTCAAACTCATTTTTTCCGGGACTCAATTGAATTTTCATTTTAAATCCACCATTGTCATCCACCATAGCTACCCGATTGTTAACTAAAACGCTGGCTCCTTTCTCTGTTGCCCCCACCAAATCAAAATCAGCATAATCTACCTTAAGTTCAGTTTCCACCGGATTAGTTAAATCCAAGCCAGGGGCCATATCATCATAAACAATTGGAACCGCCCTAGACGGATCACTTTTAGCACCTTTTTCAGAAACAGCAATGGCTGTAAATATATTTTCCCCTTTATCTAAATTCACACTATCAAATTTAAATTCTCCTGTTTCCGTAGCCGATACTTTGTCAAAGTTAACGTCGTCCTTTAACAGCTCTACCAGCAATCCTGGCTCAGAAGCGCCAGTTACACTTATTGATGCACTGTTAGTCGCCTCATAGGCAATTGACAGTCTGGGCGCTGGTGGTGGAATCACCTTATCCTCAACTACTCGCTCCTGCCGACTCTTTAAATCACCTAAAAATATTGAAAACCTAATTAAAACCGGTAAACCAAAAATCATGATCAAACCAAATACCAACAAGGTCACCACCCCCAAGGCTACCGTTTGCTTGGTTACCTGCTCTTCATTCAGCCGTTCTTTTCGGCTTCGCCTAATAAATTCTGTCATATTGTTTTATTTTACCTCAGGCAAGAGAGTTTCGAACTCTCGACCTTGATCCGCCACGGCGGATCCTGCTCAGAGCCAGGAGAGAGAATCGAACTCTCGACCTTGACTTTACGAAAGTCCTGCTCTGCCATCTGAGCTATCCTGGCTAGTGACCACCTCAAACGTCTAATAACTCCTGGCCTATTTTATAGCTTAATTAGTTAAATTCCAAATGAGTATTCCAAATTCTAGGAAATACTCTTAAGTTTACTGTATTCTTCAAACAAATATTTGATTTCAGGTAATACGTAAAACATCCTCTTTTCTAATTCCGCCGGATCGCTTTCTCTTTCTGCTTTGTATTGATTAGAATCTTTGCCAAAAATAAAAGGATCTTCCCAAGATAACCAATCAACGCTCTTTGTTTTAATAACATCTTTCAGCAAAAATACTATTTGGGCAATGATTACCAAATCCCGTGCCGTAATGCTAGGCAATATATTACTTAGCTGGCTAGCAGTGAGAGTTAAATGACACCAGGTAAAATCTAGAGTTTTGTCAAATAAAACTTTTCCCACTTCAGTCACCATGGATTCAGCCGCCCGATAGTTAGTTGGGTGGGTTGCCCACGCAGTCTCTGAGCGCATAAACAAAGTTGGAGTACTACCCTGATTCATATCACTCAAAAATGAATCTTTGTAATTCAAAAGAGCAAAGGCCAACCTATCTGAGGTACATAAATGTAATATTTGGTCCGGTTTTGAATGCTCAACCGCGTTTTTATACCCCGCCACAAAATGATCTCCAATCAGTGAGTCTGGCGCGTTTTCATTAACAACAAAAAAACTGTCTTCTTTTAAAAAACTAACAGCCTCAGCGTTCATGGCTACTGTTTTAGGTGTAATACTTACAAAAGCATTGTCAAAGTTTTCTTTAAGAATCGGCAATATCTGTTTAAGAAACTTAGTTTCTACATTATTAGGATCATGGAAAGGAATTACCAGTGATGTCATATATTTACTTTAGCACTTACAAAATTTTACTTCACTTTTGTGGATAAGTATCACAATTTTCCCAGACCTATCTATTATTGTTATAAACTAGATTACATGCTACCTCGCCTCCAAACTAACTGGACATCTTATTCAATTAACAAATAATCTTAATGTTTCAAGCTAAGAGTTGTTATGTAAATGCTATACTCGGAAATTAAATGAAAACAAAAAACACTCGTTTTCAGGAATGTGTAAAACTTCTACAACCTAACTTAAGATACAAAGTTCAAGATAATATTATTGTTTTCACTCCAAACTCTAACTTAGAGGGTGATAATAAAAAATACACTAGATTTTACAACTTGATAGCAAAACTTTATGACTTTGGTTCATGGGTTTTCTTTCGGTTCTACGGGGGAGAAAAAAGAGCCAGAGAAGAATTTCTTGAAAAAGTAAAAGTCAAATCAAAAGATAAGGTACTGGAAGTATCAATCGGTACTGGCATTAATATCCAAATATTACCCAGTGGGGCCTCTTATTTTGGTGTAGATATCTCCCACGGTATGTTAAGCAAATGTCTAAAAAATTTTCGACACTCTAAAAAACAATTATATTTACTTCAAACTGAGGCTGAAAATCTACCATTTAAAGACAATACTTTTGACATTGTGTTCCACGTAGGGGGTGTAAATTTTTTTAATAATAAAAAGAAAGCTATTGAAGAGATGGTTCGCGTTGCAAAACCGGGTGTATATATAACCATAGTCGACGAAACAGATAATTTTTTTGATACTTTCAAATGGATTCCGTTCGTAAAGAAATTTTTTAAAACGGGTCAAGCCACAAAACCCCCTATTAAACTACTACCAAGTAACACTAAAAATATTGAAGTCAAAGAGTTGATAAAAGGAAATTATTGGAGACTTTCGTTTCAAAAGTCATAAAGATTTTCTACCTTTGGAGCGGGTAGAGGGAATCGGACCCTCGACTAATCCTTGGGAAGGACTCGTTTTACCACTAAACCATACCCGCACGGATTTATTTTATCACTCCCTTCCCATCTCCCATATCCTCCAGCTCTGGAATTGTCAGTTTCATGCCAATTTCCAGACTGCCTGGTTGTGCCACTATTTTTTTATTTGCTTCCCAAATTTTGGGCCACTGATACCCATCCCCATATGCGGCTACCGCAATTTTCCATAAATTGTCGCCGCGAGTTACCACATAATCTTTACCCATCACCGGTAATTTTTTCTCTTCTGCCACCACCTGTTTTTCCTCAACCGGCATTATTAATTTCATTCCCGACCAAATAACCCCCGGGTTGGTAATTTTATTTAAACGGGCAATTTCAGTCCACCGATAACCATTATTTAGGTGAGTACTGGCAATTTTCCATAAACTGTCTCCACTTTTTACCGTGTAAGTACCAGTTTTGACCTCACTGTTACCGGCGGTTTCTTTATTTTCGTTTTCTTGAGTTGGCTTGTTACTTTCACTGCCCGTTCCACTTTCCAGTTTCAAAGCACCATTGTTTTCAATAGACACTCCCGGAATATCAATTTTTCCCTTATTACGGTCTACTACCCGAATAACTATGGCCGAAACCAGTAGCACCATGGCTAGTCCTAAAATCATACTAATTGTTTCTTCGCTCCATTTTCTTTTTGGGGTATTTTCTTCAGCCATAATCAAAAATACATGATCTCTGTCCTATAGTCAAAGGCTATTGGGCTATTTTCTCCGAAGAATTATTTCATCTGGAATTCTGGTGTCTGTACTCGTAGTGAATTTTTGTAAATGTTTGATAAGTTCGTTCCACACCTCCATATTCATTGAGTAAATTCTGTTTTTTCCTTTTGCTTCAAAATTAACCAACTTTGCTTTAAGTAGAATTGACAAATGAGTTGACACTGTTGCCTGCCCCACTGGTAGTTTTTTAACAATTTCTCCGACAGTCAACTGGCTTTCTTTTAGTAGGGTCAAAATCAGTCGGCGGTTTTTGTCAGCCAGGGCTCGGAATATTTTATCCATAATTCTATTATATCGTCTTATATCAATATAATAAAGTAGTTTACCTATTGTCTTTTTAGATATTTATGTCACCATACTTCCATGATCAATTACGATAATAAACAGGAACAAACTTTAGTCATTATTAAACCAGACGGTGTCCAGAGAGGACTAATCGGCGAAGTGATTAAGCGTTATGAACAATGTGGCCTCAAACTAGTCGCAATTAAAATGGTAATCCCCAACAAAGACATGGCTTTAACCCATTATTCTATTGATCCTGAATGGGCGCTTAAAACTGGTACAAAATCCATTGAAGCTTGGAAGGCTAAAGGTTTAACCCCTCCTACTGAAGACCCAATTGAATTAGCTGAAGCTGTAAGAAAACAATTAGTTCAATTTCTAAGTAGCGGTCCTGTTGTACCCATGGTTTGGCAAGGTATGAACGCAATCGGAGTTGTTAGAAAAGTAAACGGTGGCACAGAACCACTAACCTCAGTCCCCGGAACAATTCGCGGTGACTACACCATTGATTCATATCGCGCCGCCGACACCGATCGCCGCGCCGTTAGAAATATCGTTCATGCTTCAGGTACTTTGGAAGAAGCCCAAAAAGAAATCCCAATTTGGTTTACCCCTGAAGAAATACTCAATTATCGTTTAGTTGCTGAAGCCATTATCTACGACGCTAACCTTGATGGGATTTTGGAGTAAAGTACTTCTCCTCCATTCTCTCCCGTAGGGAATAGACACACCCGCAATAGTTTTGTTTGTAAAACCCAATGTGCTTACATTGTCCGCCACCCTTTTTGGGAACAACCAACTCAATACCAGTGTCTTTTGCTAACTCCTGACCATATTTCTCAATCATTTTGGAGTTCAAATAATTACTGGTTAGCATAGTACTTGTAACTGCTTTTGTTCCCAACTCTTGGGCTTTTTTAAACAATCTAGACATTCTTAATTTTAAACAATTTTCACACCTAGCCGGTTTTCTTGTATTCTCCCCAATCGCCTCAAAGTATTTTTTTGGTTCCCAGTCGGCCACAATTACTTTATTAACTCCTAAATCTAGGGCCACCTTATTAACCGCAATTAATCTTGACAACACTTCCGAGCGGGGATGAATATTGGGATTATCAAAATAAACCACAATTTCTTCTTTATCTGCCTTACCCTCCAAACCCTCCACCAGGTGAAGCAAACAGTCAGCACAACAGGTATGAACCAAAATACTCATCTTGACGCTATTTTACCCTAGTGTTAACATCCCTTGTGACTAATATGTCTTTTGCTCCCATCTTTAGATTCTTTTTTAGTTTCTTTAGGTGAAAATTTGGACTACAAGGACAAATTTTTCCTAAAGACACAATCCGTCCTCTGACGGATTAGTACAATCAGTAACTGACTAATAAACACAATCCGTCCCCTGACGAAACATTCTATGATTGACACTAAACAAATTTACAATCAGTTTGAAAAAGAATTAGACCAGGTTTCAAGCGCCTCAGAACTAGAGACTTTGCGGATTAAGTACTTGGGCCGACAGGGGATTATGGGCAGTTTATTTTTAGAGCTAAAAGACTTACCCCAAGATCAAAAACAACTTCTTGGCCCCGCCGTAAATCAACTTAAAAAACAAATCGAGGAAGCTATTGGCTCCAAAACTTTTACCCCATCAACCAAACCAGATACTACCACTACCAAAATAATTGAGGGCCTTCCTAAGTATGGTCATCTTCATCCAATTACCCAAACCGAACTTCAGTTAAACCAACTTTTCTCCCACCTTGGGTTTTCTATTTACAACGGTCCGATTATTGAAACCGACGAGTTTAACTTCCAGCGTTTAAACGTCCCCCTCGATCATCCGGCCCGGGACATGCAAGACAGTATTTACATTCAGGAACCAAAATATTTGCTCCGCACCCAAACCAGCGCCATTGAAGCCCGACTGTTGGCTCAGGAAAAGCCGCCCTTCAAAGTAGCCTTCCCAGGAACCGTCTACCGCAACGAAAAGGTCAATCGGAGCAATCATTTCGTTTTCCATCAATATCAAGCAGTCGTGGTAGATAAAGGCATTACCATGAAAGATTTAATTGGCACCATTGATTTAATGTTTAAAACACTCTACGGTCCAGACGTAGTCGTGCGCTACCGCTGTAAATACTACCCGGAAGTTGAGCCGGGGCTGGGACCAGACATGCAGTGTTTCCAATGTAAAGGAAAGGGCTGCCCGCTATGTAAAGGAGCCGGGTGGATTGAAATGGGTGGAGCCGGACTAATCAACCCCCTAGTTTTAAAGGCTGCCGGTATAGACCCCAAAATCTGGCGGGGATTTGCTTTTGGCATGGGTTTGGACCGTTGGGCCATGGCTAACTTCAAAATTACTGACATCCGTACCTTACTTGGAGGCAATTTAGCCTACAAACCTTATTTAAAATGAAACTAATTTACTCCCACCTTAAAAAATTCCTTCCAGGGTTAAATGTAGAACCCCATCAACTCCGCGACGACCTAACTTCTATTGGTCACTTCACCAACTATTTTGAACCGCTTGATACTGACTTTGTGTTTGACTTGGACGTTAAGGTCAATCGGGGCGACTGTTTAGGTTATTACGGCCTCTCACGCGACCTCTCGGTTCTCTACCAAGTTCCACTTCAGCAACCACCACTTAATCTAGCTCCACCTTCAACCGAACCACTTCCCATAGAAGTAACAGCTCCCGCCCAGGTTAAGCGGGTAATGGCTCTCAGAATTTCCAATTTAAAAAATTCTCCCTCACCTGACTGGCTTCGGTCCTTTGTTGAAGCCCACCAATTAAATTCCGTCAACACCATTGTTGATCTGACCAATTTTGCCATGCTTTATTGGGGCATCCCCAACCACGCCTTTGACACTGCCAAATCAGGTTCTGCTTTAATTTGGGAACTAAACACCCATTACCCTGAATTTACCACCTTAGACGGCACTACCCTCAAACTTAAACCGGGAATTCTAATGGTTAACAGCCCCACCATCCCCTTATCCCTCAGCTTTCTTGGCGGTCAGGCTTGTGCTATTGATCTTAATACCACCGAAATTATTATTGAAATGGCCGTTTATGACCGGACCCAGGTCAAATCCGACTCCCGCTTTTTAAAAACTATTACTGAAGCCGGAATTCGCCTCGACAAAGATCTTGATCCAAATCTTATCACTCAAGCCTTCAGCCATCTGGCGACAAATATTATTTCTCTTTGCGGGGGACAAGCCTCTTCAGCCCTCTTTGATTATTACCCCACACCCGCCACTTCCCCCTCAATTTCCTTTGACCCAACTCTCCCCTCCACCTATGCCGGAATTGAAATTCCTACATCTTTTGCTACCCAATCTCTTCTGGATTTGGGCTGTCAAATCACCGACAATTTGGTTACCCCACCCACCATCCGCCCCGACTTAAATCTCGAGGAAGATTTAATTGAAGAAGTTATGCGTTTTTGGGGTTATAACAAAATTCCTACCTCAGAGCCTATTAGTAACCTGCCTCTTCCCTCAATTACTCCACCCATTATCACCCTCTCCAATTTTCTTAAGTTAAAAATGGTGGAGATGGGTTACGATGAAGTACTCTCCTGGCCCTTGGTTAAAACCCCCGCCGACCCCCCCACCGTGGTTTCTACTCAAAACTCCTTAAACAGCGATTACCCCCATCTTCGCCAAAACTTAACCACCTCCATCTTGTCGCAACTGGACAGTTACTTGCGCTACAAGCTCCCCAACCCCCAGTTTTTCGAAATCGGAACGGTGTTTAACAAAATTGATAATAAATTCATTGAATCTGTTCGCCTGGCCTTCTACCACCATGACCGAAATCAGATCAACAACACCCTACTTGAGCTCCAAAAAACTCTCGGGCTTAACACAAACATTCCCCAGTTATCTTCAACTCCAAACATTTTTGAAATTGACCTGACTGCTCTGCTGCCAACTCTCGACTTGTCTCTTGTTTCCGCACCTCCTTCAACGTTGCCGCTCAGTCAGGCTGTAGTCGAACTCAGCGGTCAAATTATCACCCTGGACGCCAATATAACCCTAACCGAACCCCAAGACACCCAAATGTTATTGAATAAATACGTACATATCGTTGACCCTCAATATTTGTGGTCCCTCTCTATAATTGACCAATATTCCGACCCTACTCACAATGTCTACCGCTACACCTTCCGCGCCAGCTACTACAACTGTACCGACAAAGTCGCCAAAAAGCTCCACCTCCAGTCCTTTGGTTTACTTTAATCCCATTTTTTCAAGTTTAGGTTTAATTACAATCTGACAATAAGGTTGGTCTTGGTGATTATCATAGTAGTTTTTATGCTCACTTTCTGCCGGATAAAACACATCTAACTTTTTAACCTGGGTAACAATTGGCTCCTCCCAATCTTCTGATTCCTTTTCCAAATATTTTTTAATCACTTCTTCTTGTTCTTCGGTGGTGTACAAAATAATTGACCGGTATTGAGGACCAATGTCTGCCCCTTGCCCCTCCTCATTGGTCGGATCATGAATTTTAAAAAATACTTCCAAGATTTTTTTAAGACTAATAATGCTAGGGTCATACTCCACTTCTACCACTTCAGCATGCCCGGTAGTTCCCGCCGATACCGCCTCATAAGTTGGATTTAGTGTCTCCCCTCCAGCATACCCACTTTCCACTCTTACTACTCCCTCCATCCGGCTAAATACTGCCTCCACGCACCAAAAACAACCCCCACCCAATACAATTTTTTCAGTCATTGGTAAATTTAAGTGAAATTGAATTAACGCAGTGGCGGGTATTTTTTGGGGTTAAGCTCTCCCCTTCAAACACATGTCCCAAGTGGGCCCCGCAATTGGTACATCTAATTTCCGTTCTTCTTCCATCCTTGTCCACCAGTCTGGTTACCGCCCCTTTAATTTCATCATCAAAACTAGGCCAACCACATTCAGCGTCAAACTTATCGGTACTCCTAAATAGGGGAGTGTCACACCGCCGACAAACATATACCCCCTTTTCCCAAAAATCATCATATTCTCCCTTAAATGGCGCCTCAGTTCCACCCGCCTCAATAACTCTTTTTTCTTCCTCAGTTAACTCGTTTAGCTTGGTTACCATGTCTCATTTTAACTAACCTCAAATCCTACTGGGTAATAATTAAGTTAAAACTCAAAAAGTACTTGCTACTTACTACTTCGTCTTATTGCTCTCCAATAATTTCACTATCTTATCCAACTTTTCAATTTCAATTCGGGATAGCATTTTTTGCAAATCCTCAATCTCCTTTTTGGCCTTAATGTTAGTGTCATAATCATTTTGTGCCTGTTCCCGGTCCCGCTCGCTTTGCCGATTTTGGCTCATCATAATAATCGGTGCCGCATAGGCGGCTTGGGTTGAAAAAAGCAAATTAAGTAAAATAAACGGGTACGGATCCCAGTGATTTATATAAGCGGTTATGTTTAGAGTTATCCAGATAACAATCAGCACTGATTGGCCAATAATAAACTTCCAGCTGCCCATGGTGGCCGCTACCTGGTCGGCAATCTTTTGCCCGGCGCTCAATGTTTCCTGATGCCTCTGGTGCCACGTCTTTATTTCATTTTCCATACCCCACTATACCATCAACAAACCATCCTTAATAATTCGTAATAACGGACTTATCTGCTTGCTCTTTTATGGACGCCAATACCTGCCTATTTAAAAAACTCACTGCCTTAAAAAGTAAAGGTATTTTAATCTGCACTTTGCTCTTCCTTACATCTACCGCATGATTAATTACCTCTTTGTATTCATCATCAACCAATACCTGAGTTAATTCAATTATTTTGTTATATGAAAAATATAACTTTTCAGTTTTCAACAACAATAACACTTGTAACCCATAGAAAACTGCTTTTGTAAATCCATCTCGAGTTGCCTCCCAGTCCTCCTGACGTGACGACACTACCGCCGAATAAGCTCTCCCCAAACAAAAACCCACGGATTCATACAAATCGGTTGTTTGAATATTTCCGACTTTGACAATTTCTTTAATATCTTTTCCTAAAATTGTTTTGCTTTCCAATAGTGAATGCAAATAAATCGCTTTAGGGAATGGTGTATCAATTATTCCCAAGTTCAATTCTTCCTCCATAAAAGGATATAGTTTTACATTTTTTAAATCATGCAAATCTTTTAGTTGTTGTCTTGTCCACCGGTTATCTTTTTTGTATACAATTCCAATTTCATAATCACTGTCCGCTACAAAATCATCTCTTGACATTGAACCATAAAGAAAAATCGAAACCGGATTCGATTCATGCCAAATTTTCTTAATAATAAAATCCAGATAGTCGGGTAAATTAATTTCACTCATATCCAATTTTACCAATAAATAAATCCGTCAAAACGGATTTATAACGTGATTGAATATATCAGTAACAATTATCGTCGAAACTCACGCTACCACTGTCTACTAAGCAATATCTTTCTGGTACTTCACTTTATCTTTTCCCCTAATTTCATGTTTATCCAGTATACGTGGTAAGGCTCTGATCATTCCTGGCGCTACGCCACAATTCCACAACAAATCTTTGGCCAAAATATGACCCGTTACTTTTTCTTTTAAATACCATTTAATACGGTCAAAGTGCTCATCAGGGATTTGTTCATGTTTATTTTTTTGTACCCAACTCAATTTATCACCTATACAAAAATTACCATCATTTAGAAAAACACCCAAGACCCCACGCTTTTTCTTCAGTTTACCGGCACTCGCAATATGCGCTACTTTTCCGCAAGGTTCACAATTAAATGTAATTCGAATCCGCACTTCTCCAATTTTAATTTCGTCACCTGACTGTAATTCAGAAATATCAATATCATCAATAACCACATTTTCTCTAAATACCCCTGGTTTAATTTTCCAATAGTCCAAAAGTGATTTAGAAGTTATTAAGACAGAACGCAACGGCTGAGATACTTTTTGACCAACAATTTGTAAATCCACTACAGTTAACGATTCAACTAAATTCATCTCTGAATCTGTTTGCTTCTTGATAAATAAATGAGTTACTTTCATTCTGAAATTGGAATGGCAAATGTTGTTTAGCCGCACTTAATAAGTCAAGCTTACCCTCTTCTAAATACGTTTGTGAGTTTGGACTTATTTCATTGCCACCATACTAATCTCAACCTCAGCGCCTAGTGGCAACTCTTTCACACAAACTGTTTCCCGGGCAGGATACGGATCACTCATACAAGAACCATAAACCTCATTAATTTTTCCATAAACAGACATGTCAGTAACATAGATTGTTGTTTTAACCACGTTAGAAAAATTTAAACCTGCTTCTTCTAAAATTCCCTTTAAATTCTTCATTACCTGATGTGTTTTTTCTTCAATCGTTCCCTCAAGCAACACTCCTTGAGGTGTTAAATATATTTGTCCTCCCAAAAACACCATGTTTCCAGCCACTATGGCTTGAGAAAAAGGACCAGTTGCTTTTGGAGCATTCACCGTCTCTACTTTTGTTTGCATTAGTAAATTATATATCACTAAATCCGTCCTCTGACCAATTTATTGCGAGTCATGGGTACGAATTTAGAACTTAATTTATGACTTCAACTTTGGCAACAATTCCAAATACCTGTTAATTTTTTGATCCTTGGTCATCAACACATACCTAGGTGATGGACTAGGTTAAGTTATTAGTTCAATCTCCGAATGTTTTTTAATTACTTCCTTAAAAATTCGCCGGAACCGATTTTCAACAAACCGACTGGTAAAGAATATCTTCTCAATCGGATTATTCGTAATAATTCCAGTTACATCATCAATGGCATATACAATATTTGTTAAGCTGACATCAAGATTACTACTCTTCTTACGTTCACATTGATAAATTATATCGGCCAAAGCCACCTTAAGAGATGTTAGGAAGTCTTGCATCTCAACCCTAGTTTTTAAATTTACCCCATAAATTACTTCCAAAATGGGCCAGAAATTATTCCGGCCACCATTAGAATAAAACCACACATACTTTTCCTGTTGGCCATTATAGGCCTCTTTGGTAGTAAAACTTCCTAAAATTAAATACTTAGCATTTTGGGGAATAAAACTACCAAAAGGATGCGTCTCTATCATACCTAATTATCCGATACTTTTCATAAAAAACCAGTGCGAATAGGCTGATATGACGGTAGAACTAATTTTTCTAATTGTCTAATTTAAAAGCAAGTATGTTTTTTGCTTTCTCGTTTGGATAAGCCCATGCTTTTTCGAATTGCGACTGGCTAACAATGCGATTCTCAAACGCCGGCAAACCGGGGTCGTTTATAATCAAACCTTCAATTTCGTATCCTTTTACTACTACAAAATGACCAATATAACCGTCCCTGTTATTTAAAGCCTGCGAATTTAAACAACAAACAAGTAAATACCCCTCATCTAGTAAATTTCTTATGTCGTTTATATCTGGAATCCTTTTTTGAATATTAATTTTTTCACAAAATTCCTTCGAATAAGCTAACTCTTTGTCAATATCACTATGTGTTATTTGTTCTTTTCCAACATCTTGGCCAAAGTAAGATAAAAGATAGTGCTCTTTTTTATCTACAAACTCCTGGTAATCAAATATTTCTATATCAAGGACAGTTAATCCTTTACTTTGTAACCAAAGAACGCCTGCCATTGGCCATGTCCAAAGGTCTTTAACCTTATTTGTTACAACTTCCAACTCTTCCCATGAATATTCTTCATTCGGCCAATAGTATTTGGCAATCATTTTTATTGCTGCCTGAAAACAGTGAGTGTTGTCTGGCGTGTTGGAATAAAATGGAATTTTTGTGTCCATATTCAATTGGAATAATTGTATCAATTCAATGTATTAACAAAAATTTTATTGAAAATGGAGTCAAAAAAAATGTCTGCGGGCCGTTTGGCAAAAAGTTGAAACTTGTTTTATAAATTCAAATCTAACTTTTTTAAATCAATTTTGGTCCAACCCTCAATCCATTGTCTAAAAGTATATTCTCGATTCCACCAACATATCTTATTTCTTTGAGCCCATTCCCAAACGACAATTCTATCTAAAATCATTATAGATTGACCATCGTTTTTCAAACCCCGTCCTAACCTTTGTTTTTGATAAATAAGAGTTTAAAAATACATATGCCAGTTCTTCTTTTTCTTCGGCGTAAGCGGCAAACACACGGCTTAAATCCGATTCTCCATCGCCAAAATAATTCTCCATCAAATCAAACAAGCCGGTAACCAGCCATTTACCATCCACCTTATCAACCACCATATTACTAATCTGATAATCATGCATCACAAAAGTCGGAGTGAAAGGTATCTGCAGTGCTTCTCTTCCAGACTCAATTATCCGGTTTATCCACACCACATCTTCTTTGGAAGTTTTATCGCTGTAAGTCACGCTTTTGGCCACTAAGTCGTTTATAAAATCGATTACCCACTCGTCCCACGGTTTTTCTAAAGGCTGTATTGTTCTTGTTTCTAAATCGTATTTTCCGCTAAAATCCCAAGTTAGCTTTTGCATCTTTGCTAAATTTTCTCCCAAAGCTTGTGCTACTTCTAATTTATCTTTATCTAACAAACTCCCATAAATCGCTTTGTCTTTTAGCTGTAAACCATTGAGTCTAGGCATAATACAATAGCTCCAACCAAATATTTCCGTTTTCTCATCCACTAAGTAAGGCCATGGTACAGGTACTTGGGTTTTATCATGAAACAAATTCGCTATAAATTGTTCACTGGGAAACTGCCAAGGGTAATGAGGTCTTCCCCTTAATACAAATTCGCCTTTATTACTGGTTAGGAAAAGATTTTGGCCAAAATTACCAAAAGTAATTGGCTCCGCTTTGACCAGTTTACCTAAATCAAATTTATCTAAAGCTTTTTGAAGTTGTTCGTCTGTTATCTCTCCTAGCCGTTTTGAATATTCCATATTTATTACCCGATTATACGCCAAAATCAATTCTCCAAATAATCAGGGCTTAATTTTAAAGTAACGACTTAACATAGAGAGCAAATTTTTCCTTCCCCAACCAGATTTTAAATAAACCTCTCTTCTTTTTGCGTCTACCCGATTTAAAAACCCTTCAAAATGAATTAACCGATAGGGGATATGGGGCTTTGTAGATAAGTTTTTCCCTAAATTATGGCTAGTAACTCGCTTCTTTAAATCTAGCGTATACCCCACATAAATACTTTTATCCTTCAAACTCTCCAAAACATATGTGTAATAAAACACAATCTAGTATACTGTGATTTTTCTTAGGGAAAAAGGCGGCAACGTACAGTTTTCTTCGAAAAACTTACGTTCCAGCAACGTTTAAATTGCCAAAGCAATTTATTGCGTTGCGGGCCCAATGGGATTCGAACCCACGATCTTCCGCGTGACAGGCGGATGTGCTAGACCGCTGCACCATGGGCCCACTGGGGCTACTATATCAAAATTAGCCTTCAGTCACAATGACTTTAAT
>JBAYFX010000016.1:0-15958 GCA_041666965.1 Candidatus Shapirobacteria bacterium | reverse complement strand
GGGGGGGTGGTGGTATTGGGTGGGGGGGGGTGGGAGTAATTTGAGGTGGTTAGGGGGGGGGTGGGTGGGGGGGAGGGCGGGAGTTTTTGGTAGAGGAGCGGCAATTGGGGGGGGGGCGGGGGCAATATGGTTATATACGGCTTTGTTGGGGTGGCCAATTGCATTAGTCAGAGCAGCTGTTTTAATGACAATTTATTATTGGAGCCAGTGGCTGGGGCGAAGGTTTGATGTATGGCGGGCATTGGGAGTAGTTGGACTAATAATAGTATTGGCACGGCCGGAGGTGGTGGGAGAAGCAGGATTTTGGTTATCAATGGCGGCTTATGTGGCGGTAGTTGGGTTTGAAGATGAAAACAGCCTCGTGTGGTGGAAAAAGGAATTAAAAACAGCGGTTATGGTGGCTTGGTGGACTTGGCCGGTGTTAATGTTAATTGGAGGTAAGGTGAGCTTGGTGGCGCCAGCAGTGGCACTGGTAACTAGCCCTGTGTCGCCACTAATTTTGGGCGGAGGAATGATTAGTTTAGCCATGGGAATGGTGGGTGTGGCGGCGGGGTGGTGGATGTTGATGCCTTTGGTGGAGTGGCTGAAGCTGGTGGCTTGGACAGCATCAAAGGTAGGAGTATTGGAAGGAATTGAAATTAACTATTTGGTGCTGAGTGGTTGGGTGGCAATTACAGGCTGGTTAACCCGGAGGGGTAGAATGAAGAATGAAGAAGTGGGTGGTAGGGTTTTGGTTAATAGGATTAGGAGTCATAATCGCGTTACAACTGAGCAAGCCTAAAAATGGGGTGGTGTTTTGTGGGGTCGGGCAGGGGGATATGGCCATAATCATGGATGGGTCCTGGCAGATGGTAATAGATAGCGGAAAGGCAGACGGTAAAGGAAGGGAGTGTTGGGACAGGAACGTGGTTTGGTGGGATAGAATTATTGAAGTGATATTGGTCACCCATGATGATGTGGACCACAGCGGAGGGATTGGTAAACTAACGGCTGGGTTGGCTGTAGACAAAATAATAACTGACGGGAGTTATCGGATTAAGAAAATAGAGCCTCTGGAGTGGATTGTGTTAAATATCGGAGATAAGTTAAAACAAGGGCAAATAGAGGTGGAGGTATTGGATAATCCTAAGCAGAGAGAAGGAAAAGGGGACACGGGAATAATTACCATAGTGAAAATGGGAAACAGAAATTACTGGTTTATGGCGGACGCAGATGTTGAAACTGAACAGAGATTAGTTTGGCAAGAAAAAATTGTCGGAGGTGGGGTAAATATTATGAAGTTGAGTCATCATGGGTCGGGTAATGGAACAAGCGAAGAATTGGTAAAAGCAATTAGGCCAAGTGAGGCAATTATTAGTGTGGGGAAGAATAAATATGGGCATCCTTCGAGAGAAGTAATTGAGCGGTTGGAGAAAAATGGGGTGAAAGTGAGAAGAACTGACATAGAAGGAGATATTAAATTTAGTAAGATTATTAATAATAGATATTGAAAGATAACTCACGGTTAAGGTAGTCTGTAGTAGTGCTTTTATTAATAGTAAAAAAAATTGCCAAAGCAGTGTTTGTGGTCGGGATATATGCGGGGTGTTGGGTGGTACTTAATTATGGAATAACAGGCATTTTAAAATGGCAAATTGGGGTAAAAGCCGAGACTGAAACAATAACCGCTACGGCTGACTTTAATGAGGGAAAATATGTGGGGACTGAGGCGGACAGTGTTGGTGGTCAATTGAGGTTAAAATCAGCAGGAGAATGGGGGCCAGTAAACGGGACTGTTCCAAACGTAATTTTGGGAAACGGGGCAGTGACGGTATCGGACGGTAATTATGTTTATTTATTGGCTAATGCTGATAAATATTTTGCCCGTTATTTACCCAGTGAAGACCGTTGGGAAAAGTTGGCAAATTCACCTCATTACGCATATCCTGGAGCAGATTTAGTGTTTTTAGATAATTACATTTATGCCATTTTTGGCGGATACCAAAAAGAATATTCCCGTTATTCAATTTTGGATAATAGTTGGACGGAAATGGTAATGTTGCCTGATTTGGTTTATGGAGGAGCCTCACTGGAAACTAATGGAACGGAAATATTTTGTTTAAGAGGTTACAACACAACTGATTTTTGGAAATATAATGTGAGTGGTAACATCTGGTCAACAATTAACAGTGCGCCGGCGACTATATATTTAGGAGCTAATTTAGTTTATGGCCAGTCAACCAATAAGCTATATACCCCAAGAGGTAATAGTTCAAATACGTTTTATATGTATGATTTGGGGACTAGCAGTTGGTCGGTTGGTCCGACTATGCCCATAGCTATTAACGAAAACAGGAATATTACAATTGGTGGAACAATGATTTATGTGACACGAGGCGTCGCTACAACGGCTTTTTGGGGGTTTAATATTGGGACAACGACCTGGAGTAATTTGGCTGGAACTCCCCAGGCAAATCGATATGTGGGTTCGGTTTATAACCAGTCAGATGATAAGGTTTATGTTTTTAGGGGTAATGGGCGGCAGGATTTTTGGCGATTTGACCCGACAACCAGCCAGTTTGCTGGTCCTCCGGATTTACCAATAGCTCCGGGAACTGGGTCGGACTTTAATTACTGGGGTGAAAACATGTATTATCTTCGGGGAGGGTCCGGATCAATATACCGAAGTGGGTTGGGGGTGGGGGCGACTTGGCAAACATTGGCGGTGGCTCCGGTTAGTTTTAGCACTGATACTAAGGGGGTGGTGGCTGGGAACTTGATGTATTTTTTACAAGGCGGAGGTAATAGGAATTTTTATAGTTTTAATCCGGCGGTGGGGGTGGGAGGAACCTGGGCAACATTGGTTACTTTACCGGCCGCGATTGCACCGAATTATGGAGCCGGATTGGCGTATCCAGGAAGTGGAAATTACTTATATGCCACACGAGGTGGATTAACAAGAACTTTTATGCGATACACGATTGGAGTTGGGGAAACTTGGGAGGATACGGTGGTAGCGGACTTGCCAGATGACGCTGAGGCAGGATATGGCTCAAGAATTATTGGGGTAGGAACTACCGAATTATTTTATATTGGAGGCAACGGAATTGCCCGGATGTTGAAATACAATATTACCAGTGATACTTGGAGTCAGGTGGGGGATTTGCCGTTTTCACCATATTATGGAACTGATATTACCTATTATAACGGTAAAATATATGCTCATGCCGGGTTTTATAAAAAGGACATTTGGGAATATACAATCAATAGTAATACCTGGAGACGGCTGGCCGATGTACCAGGATATAATGCTACAGAATCAGGGCCTTACAGCGGAGCATCTTTGGAGTCGGATGGAGCAGGGAATTTATATTCAAATGCGGGGATGAGTATTTTGTGGGTTAGAAAATATGGAGTTGGTTCTAGTAATTATCCTGCCAGTGGCAGCTGGGTTTCAGGAATTATGGATTTGGGTTATGTAAGTGAGTGGAGCGGATTGTCGGTTGGAGTTAGTACACCGGGTGATTCTGGTGTGGTAATTAACACCAGAAGCAGTAGCGATAAAACTAATTGGTCTAGTTGGGGACAAGTGAGCGGAAGTGTAATCTCTAGCCCTGAGGCAAGGTATTTACAGGTTGGGGTCACATTAAATTCAACAACTGGGGGGGGTGACACTCCGGGATTGAAAGATATCAACATTAACTATGCAGGGGACACTGCGGGGCCGAGTAATCCGAACGTAATAACGGGATTGTCTTCTCAAGTTGGGGGTGTGGGAATAACCAGAGGGGTGACTTACTTTTACAATCAGCCTTATTTTGCCTGGAGTGGGGCAACCGATAGTCAAACAGCAATAGAGGGATATTATGTGTATTTTGGGCAAGGTACTACAGCCACAATTGACCCGGTGACGGATGGAAATTACCAGCCAGAGAGTAATTATTTAGTTACCAGCGCGTTAGAGACCGGTACTTATAATTTATTGATTAAGACAAGGGATACGGCGGGAAATATTAGCTCAACTTGGCAAGCTTTTGAATACAAATATGAGGGGGTGTCTCCATTTATAAGCATAGTTCAGACTTCGACCCCTGACTTTTCGGTAGGAACAACTTTAGGGGTAGATATTAGCAATAATCAAATACGGTTGTCGGGCAGAAACGGATTTTGGCAACAAGAGAGGTTGAGCGTGTTGTCGTTGGCAGTTGCGGATGGTGGAGACTTTGTTAGTTCTGGACAGAATTTATATATTTTGAGAGGGGCGTCAAGTAATGTTTTTTATATATATAATTTGGCTACTAACGTGATTACTGTAGGGCAAACTGCTCCGGGGACAGTTTTAGGTGGTGGAGCAATGGTAAATGGCCCAAATGGTTATTTGTATGCTTTAAGAGGCGGGAACAATACATCATTTTGGCGCTATGACATTGGCGCCAGCAGTTGGTCGGACCAACTGGCAGCGGATACTCCCCAGCCTGTAAGTCAGGGTGCTAGTATGGAATTTGATGGGGCACAGTATATATACGTTTTAAAAGGGAATGGAGATGATACGTTTATGAGGTATGACGCATTAAATGATGTTTGGGAGGTATTGGGAGCGAATACTGATTTTGGATCACCTGAACGGCAATTAAATAATTTAGTAGGTTTGGGGGGGGATTTGGCAATGGACGTGGGTAATAGCCGGGTATACGCAATTCAGGGAGGAATGAGAACCGGTTTTTCTAGCTATGACATAAATATGGGCTTGTGGACTACATTACCCAATACTCCGGCTATGACTTATAACGGAGGCAGAATAGAGCATGATCCAACAACTGGGGCGATTTTTTATATTCCCGGATGGGACAAGCCTTTTTTGTTTAAATATGATATTTCACAACAAACATGGACAGAACTAAATGAGGCTCCGGGAGTTTTTGGCTATGGAGCATCAATGAAAAAAGTAGGTAATGACTTAATTTTTTTGAGAGGAGCATCAACTTCAATTTTGTACAAATATAAAATTAATAATAATTCCTGGGTGGTGCCCAACTGGAATTTGTTTGGTGGTTGGTGGCGAGGAACAGATAACCGTAATTTCGGAGACGGGGCAGATATGGTAAGAGGCGAGGGGGATAATCTATACATAACCCGAGGAGGCTATGATAATTTGTTTGTTAAATATAATGCGGCAACTGGCGAGGTTACAAAACTAGCAGATGTACCAGCAGGGATATATCGAGGTTCGGAGCTAGTTTATGATAATGTGGCTAATAAAATATATGCTTCGACAAGTGCTAATGACAAAAAATTTTTAGTTTATGATGTTGTTGGCGATAATTGGAGTCAGGTGGTGGGTGGGGGAGGAACAATGCCCACAGATGCGGGTGAGGGGTCGGCTTTGGTGTTTGATGGGAGTGAGAATATTTATCGCATACGGGGAGGGAACACAAATAACTTTCATAAATATGGGGTAAACAGTGGCTTATGGACAACATTACCCAATACTCCGGCAGCTATGCAGTTTGGGGCAGATTTGGTTAAAAATGGAGATTATATATATGCGACCCGCGGAGTAGGGACAACAGCCTTTTATAGGTTTGGACCGCTGTCGGGTGTTGGGGTATGGACTTCGGCGCCAACGGTTGCCTATTTACCAGCAGGCGCTGGATTTAATTATGACGGGTTTTTGGTAGGCAATGGTGGCGGTTTGATGATTGGGTGTAAGGGAGGAAACACAGCTAATTGTTTGACGTATTCGGTGGCTAGCAATAGTTGGACTGACGTGGGGGTGAGTGCTCCGGCACAAGTGACTTACGGTGGAGCGGGGGTGCTTAATCAGGCAGGAGACAAGTTGTATATGATTGCCGGTGCCGGAACAAATACATATGCTAATGGAATTTATTCATATGTAATACCCACAGTTAATTCAGCAGTTGGAGAAAGTGGAACATATATTTCACCGGCACACGATTTGGGTACAATTTATAAGTTTGCCAATCTTGAGATTGGTTATAGTGGGGCGACGAATGCTGATATGGTGGTATATACCAGAACTTCTGTTGACGGAAACAGTTGGGAAGGGTGGAGCTTGGTGTCATCGGAAAAAAGGGTCGGGAATATCACTAGTTTTCGGGTAGGGTCAGGGGCAAAAAGATATTTTCAGTTGAAGTTAGAGTTAACTTCTGGAGATGGGATATATTCAGGAGTCGTAGATGGTTACAAACTTAATTATTATCAGGATGAACAGGCGCCTATTAATTCAGTTGTATTAAATGCTTATGAAAATGTGGGGATGGATACTACCTTAGTATCTGACACTTTTTATGGAACAACGGCACCATATTTCAGTTGGCCTCAGATTGGGCAAACCGGAGCAGCAAGTGATGGGGAGGGAGGGAGCGGAATTCACGGGTACTATGTATATTTTGGTTTAGGGCAAACAGCTGACCCGAAAGTGTATGGTTCTTACACAACGGCTACCAATTATGTGGGAACAACAATGACAACGGGCAAAAATTATTACTTTCGGATGAAGGCAAAAGACTGGGCGGGGAATGTAGCAAGCGAGGTGGGAAGTACATTTGTTTTTGGATTTGATGCTTCGGTTCCAAGTAATCCAGTAACGATTACGGCTGATCCTCAGGGGTATACGGCGACAAACAATTATAGTTTTTATTGGAGTGGAGCAGGTGACACCGGGGCTGGTGTGGCGGGGTATTATTATAAAACCGGAGCGGTAGGGGCAAGTGAAGTTTATACTGTGGGGACTTCTGTGGTGGGGATTACGGCTTATCAAACAGGAACAAACACTTTTTATGTTAAAACCAAGGATCAGGCGGGAAATGTGTCTGATTATTCAACGGCATCATACTATTACAGTGCGACGGCACCGGGTGCACCAAGGGAGTTGGTGTTGACTTATCCTCAGGTAGGAACGAGTAACACAGTAAATGAATTTGCTTTTAGTTGGTCGACACCTGATCCGGATACTTATTTTGGGCAACAATCAGGCTTAAGATATTACTATTCTTTCAATGAAACACCGTCGGCGAGTAATACAAATGAAATTGGGTTATCGTTAACTTATTTGTCGAAAGGAGCTTATGCTACCAGAAAAGGGGTAAACACTCTATATATAGTAGCTAAAGATGAGGCAGGGAATATTGATTACCGAAATTTTTCTGAGATTGACTTTGTGGCTGAAACTGCGGCTCCGGGAATGCCTCGAAACATTGATATTTCAGATGTGTCTATTAAGGAAACCAGCAACTGGCGACTGGCTCTTTCTTGGGATGCTCCGGAAGCGTCTGGATCAGGTGTGGCAACTTATAAAATATACCGATCAGAAGAAACTGGGGCTAGTTGTACGGGGGATATGACTAATTTTACGGGGACAGCGTCATCATCAGTAACTTCGTATGTAGATCCGGAATTGGAGCAGTTAAGTTATTATTATTGTGTAAAAGCCTGTGACTCGACTAACGAGTGTGGAGCCCCCTCAGATACAGTAATGCTTAAACCGGACGGAAAATGGCGGGTTCCACCAACCTTAACCTCGGAGCCAATAGTAGTTGTTAAGACAAAATCGGCGGTAATTGACTGGACGACAAACCGTAAAAGTAATTCGTTTGTGAAATATGGGAAGAATTCGGGGGATTATGGGGATGAAGTAGGGTCTTCGGATCAGGTGAGTAGTCATAGTATTAGTTTAACGGGGCTGGATCCGGGAACGACATATTATTATAAAGTCTTGTGGACAGATGAGGACGGTAATACGGGTGAGTCGAGTGAAGGAAATTTTAAGACTAATCCGGCACCGTTAATATCGGCTGTGGTAATTGAGGACATAGGGTTGTATTCAGCTTATGTGAAGTTTAATTTAGCCAATGCGGTTAAGGTTAAAGTGCTGTATGGAATAACAACTAGTTACGGAGGTGTTTCAGAGCTGACTACTTCAACCACAAGTTCCCTATATACAATGAAAATCGATAATTTGAGTGAAGGTAGCCAGTATCATTTACAATTAGTAGCACTGGACGATGAGGGAAATACATTTACATCGGACGATTATTTATTTGAAACTCTCCCGGTGCCAAAAATAAGTGGAGTAAAAATACAGCAAGTTAGAGGGGCGCCGACGGCTACAATCAGAGTAGTTTGGAAAACGAACACAGGAGTTTCTTCGGTAATTACCTATTTTCCTAAGGATAATCCGGAGCAAGTTAAAGATCAAATTCAGTTAGCTTTAACTGAAAACCATCAATTAATAATTGATAAGTTGGAGGATGATACGCAGTATGTGGTGATTGTTAAAGGAAAAGATGTGGCCGGCAATGAAGCTACAGCCGAAAAAATTGATTTTAAAACATCACTTGATTTGAGAGCTCCAGAAATAAGTGATTTGAGGGCTGAGGGAGTAACTACCGGGGTTGGGGAGCAGGCTAAAGGTCAAGTAGTTATAAACTGGCGGACTGACGAACCAGCAACGAGTCAAGTTGAGTATGGTGAGGGGACGGGTACTGATTATTCAAGTAAAACTGCGGAAGAATCCCGGTTGGCTGAAGATCATGCTTTGTCAATTCCTGATCTGAAACCGGGGATGGTATATCATTTGCGAGTAGTGAGTAAAGACGTAGCTGGCAATGTAGCGGTATCTTTTGACAGTATAGTAGTAATACCTAAAGCAACCCGATCGGCATTGGACTTGGTGGTAAACAGTTTATCGAAGAGTTTTGGCTTTTTTAATGGTTTAACAAAGATGGGGGCTCGATAATGGCTGGAATAATTGAAGTGAAAGATCTGTATAAGAAATTCTTAATTGGCAAACAAGAGGTTGAAGTAATTAAAGGGATAAGTTTAAAAATTAGTGAAGGTGATTTTGCGATAATTTTTGGACCTTCAGGGTGTGGAAAATCAACCTTGCTTCATTCAATTATTGGCCTGGAAAGGCCGACAAATGGAACCGTGGAAATTGAAGGGAAAGATATTTATGCGATGAGTGAAGACGAAATGGTGTCGTACCGAAAACGGAAGGTGGGTATGGTTTTTCAACAACCGATCTGGATTAAGTCTTTATCAGTGCTGGAGAATGCAGCGGTACCCGGTAGATTATTGGGGAAAACCAGAGAAGTGGCAGAAAAAGCGGCTTGGGACAAGTTGACATTAGTAAAACTAGAAAACTGGGGTAACAGACACCCGAGTGAGTTATCAAGTGGTCAGCAACAAAGAGTAAGTTTAGCGAGGGCGCTGACAATTGACCCTTCAGTAATTATTGCTGATGAACCTACGGGAAACTTGGATACCGTATCGGGTGATGAGCTAATGGAACTCTTGGGTACTTTAAATAAAGAGAAAAAAGTGACCATGGTAATGGTGACACACGATTTGGAATACTTGAAGTATGCAACTAAACTGTTTCATATAATTGATGGAAAATTAGTTGAGGAATATGATCAAAAAGGAGCATATAAAATGGCAGCTGAGTTAAAAACTAAAAAAGGCCTGAGGGGTAAGGTAACAGTAGAAGACAGTAATTATTTATCGGGAGGGAAGTTGAATGGCTAGAATTAGAAAAATGTTGCAGTGGGGCCCTTTAACATTAAAGGTACTGTTTTCCTACTTTGTATTTATGGTGCTGCTAATTCTATATATTTTTCGGGGAATAAGTCGAAGCGTAAGAATGAATAGGTTAATGATGGCTTTGGAAAAGATGATGGATAAAGTGGATGGGAAAAAAGAAGGTGATGTGTCCCGAGTTTATTTGATGGAACTGGCATTAAGAAATTTAAGGGCAAAAAAGACGAGGGCGGTAGTAACAATTGGGGGAGTGGCTTTAGGAGTAGCGGCCATTGTGTTTTTGGTGTCGCTTGGTTACGGATTGGAAAAAATGGTAATCAGTAAGGCAACCAGACTTGATGAATTAAGAATTATTGATGTGGGAGCGGGTGAGGTGGCGTCGGCAAAAATTAATCAAGAAACTATTAACCGGGTAAGGCGGATGAAGGGAGTTGAGGGGGTAGCTCCAATGGTAGCGATGGTGGCTAAAGTCCGGTATCAAAAATCGGTGGCGGATGTTATGGCATATGGAGTGGAGGCCGAATACCTTGATTCGGTTGGGGCAAAAATCATCAGTGGGGAAAAATTTCAGAAACGGACTTTAAGTGTAGAAAACCAAGAAGGTTGGATAGCCGGGGTGGAAGTGGAAAGTAATGATATTAAGATTGGTGACAAAATAACATCGGGGTTAGTAGGTTTCCAGGTGGGGCCAGAGGATCAAGTGGGAGTGTGGAAAGATTGCCAGACGCAATCAGAATTTTTAGGAGTAATTAGTAGAGGTGAGGGGGAATATGTGGGAGAAGAGGTGTGGGGTGAGTTTTACAACGATAACGGGGGAATGGGGAGTAAAGGGAGATCAATTGATGGAAAAAACATGGGGGTGTGGCTAAGGGCAAAAGTTCCTTTGTGGGTAGAGGATGGAGAAACTTTTGTGCCAAGACTTGAGGGTAGCAGACAACTTTGGTCAGTTGGATGTTTGATGGAGACTGGGGTGATTTTTGGTAGTAGGGAAATGAGTGGTTACAAAACTTTGGAGGATTATTTGGGCGGAGAGGCGGAAAAGGTGGTTGACGCTAACGTGCTGGGAGTAAGCACTGAAGCGAGTGCGAGTAGTGAAAGTAAGGAAAGTTTGTTTGAGACAGTGGTGGCTACGGACTCATCTGGAGTGGAGTGGGTGGAACTTAAAAAGGT
This sequence comes from Candidatus Shapirobacteria bacterium, assembly GCA_041666965.1. Lineage (GTDB taxonomy): Bacteria > Patescibacteriota > Microgenomatia > UBA12405 > UBA12405 > JBAYFX01. The sequence goes on along the minus strand of JBAYFX010000016.1, from coordinate 5,248 downwards.
GGGGAAAGTAGCTGAAGAAGAGAAGCTAAAGTTTAAGAATTCAGTTTGGGGGGAGTTATATGTATCAAGTGCGGCAACCAGGCTGTGGGGGCTAACAAAAGAAGAAGTGGTGGGTAAAACCTTAGGTGTTTCTTTTATTGTGCCAGATGGGTTGATGTCCGGGGCGAAGGGTAAACTGGTAAGTGAAGAGGCTGAATTTAAGGTGGCTGGAGTGGTGGATGATGAAGAAGCGGGGTATTTCTATTATCAGCTAGCAGATGCTATGAGCTTGGGAGTGGGGAATTTTTCCCAACTTAAAGTAAAATTGGCAAGTAAGGACAATGTGGCTGAAGTGAGGAATAACATAGAAACTTTAGGGTTAAAAACCGCCTCAACTTTAGACACTGTGGCTGAAATTGAAAAATTATTTGGTACTTTGAGGATACTTTTAGGATTTTTAGGGGCAATTGCTTTAGCAGTGGCAGCCTTGGGAATGTTTAATACTATGACGGTTTCCCTTTTGGAAAGAACTAGGGAGGTGGGGGTGATGAAGGCTATGGGAATGCTGTCTGATGATGTGAGAGAGTTGTTTTTAGCAGAGTCGATGATTATGGGAGTTGGGGGAGGTTTGCTGGGATTGTTATTAGGCTGGGGAGGTGGAAAACTATTGTCGTTGTTGTTAACCTCAATTTCGGTGGTAAAGGGCCAAGGTGTGATTGATATTAGTTCGGTGCCGGTGTTTTTGGCAGTATTTATTGTGGGTTTGTCGGTGGTGGTAGGAATACTTACCGGCTGGTATCCAAGTAAGAGAGCAAGGCAAATTTCAGCCTTAAATGCGCTAAGGTATGAGTAAAAATAGTTTTATTAATACTTAGTTAGGTGTAAAGTGAGAAGAGAAATAGGCAAAAACATTTTGGGAAATTGATTGAATAGCCTTTTCTAATATTGGGAAATCAACATTTCCTCGGGTCATGATACAAATCAAATATGGGGATTTGGGAAAGTAGACTATGCCGCAATCATGTAACTGATGCTGGTAATTATCAGAGTAGCTTCTTTCACCAAACTTGTGAGCAATTTTTATGTTATTGGGAGTAAAGGAGTTGAGACCTTTTTTATATTCAACCCGGGTTAGTAGGCTGAGGGCTTTTTCTGACATTTCGGGTGAAAGGTAAGAGGCATTGTATAGAATGCGGAAAAATGACGCATATTGGCGAACTCCTAAGTTGTTACCCAAAGGATGCGTGTAAGTTTGGGTTAAGTCAACATCGAGGTCACTGAAGAGTTTTTTGATTTTTTCAGTACCCAAGTGCTCAGTTAACAGGGAAAAAGAGTCATTGTCGGAATGAATAATCATTCTTTCGATTAAATCTTGAATGGTGTAGCTTTCTTGGGGGGTTAAAGTAGCTGCTGGGGTAATGTTGGGAACTTCTAACTTTGGAGTTGGTTTAAAAACTAATTTGTTGGTTAATACTGCGGGGTCTGATTCGGCTATTTTGAAGTAAGCCATCATAATGGGGACTTTAATAAGAGAGGCAGGTGAAAACAATTCGTCTTGGTTGATACCAAACCAAGGTCCGTTGTTCAGGTCGCGAAAATAAACTGAGATTAATTCTAGATTATTCTTTTTAGTGAGTTGGTTTATTTGGTTTTGAACTTGGAGTTTTAGGGGGGTAAGTAGGGTAAGTTGACTTGAATCTGGTTCACACTCTACCAGGGGGCTAATGAGTTGATAGTTACCGGGGCGACGGACGGAATGGGAGGTATTGGTAACAGGAGCGCGATTAAAATAAAAATGAAGAGCCAAGGAGGCGACCAGAACTAATAATAAGTCTAGAACAGTAAAGCGGCGACGGATAAAGATATCTTTTATGGCCAATAAGTTGATTATAGTCGAAAAACTAACAAATAATGATTAATGTTGGGTGAGATATTGAGTATGTGATAAAATTTCAGATACAAAATGGCGCAAAAATTTATTGAAATTGAGAAAAAGTGGCAGAAATATTGGCGGGAAAATGAGGCAATGTATGCGGCAAAAGACGGTACTGGTAAACCAAAAAAATATGTTTTGGTGGAGTTTCCTTACCCATCGGGAAGCGGATTGCACATTGGACATGCGTTTGCGTTTACTGGGGGGGATGTTTACGCTAGGTTTAAAAGAATGAGTGGATATGAGGTGTTATTTCCAATGGGATGGGATGCTTTTGGCCTGCCAACGGAAAATTATGCGATTAAAAACAAGCGCAAGCCTCAGGAGGTGACGCTGGAAAATACGGATAACTTTAGAGAAGAGATGAGACGGTTGGCCTTTTCTTTTGATTGGAGCCGGGAAGTGAACACAACTGACCCTAAATATTACAAGTGGACCCAATGGATTTTTATTCAATTATTTAAGAATGGACTGGCGTACAAAGAGGAAATGCCTATAAATTGGTGCCCGAGTTGTAAGATAGGACTAGCTAATGAGGAAGTTGTGGACGGAAAATGTGAGCGCTGTGGGGCCGAGGTGGAACGACGGACCATTAGCCAGTGGGTAGTAAGAATTACTAAATATGCTGATCGACTGCTAAGTGGATTAGAAAAGACCGAATTTATCGATAAAGTGAAGGCTGCTCAAGTCAACTGGATTGGAAAATCTGAGGGGGCTAAGATAAGATTTAAAATTAAAGACAGACAGGAAACTTTGGAAGTCTTTACTACTCGGCCTGATACTCTTTATGGGGCTACTTTTATGGTCATTTCGCCAGAGCATCAAATTGCTTTGGAACTGGGTAAGAATAATCAAGAAATTAAGGAATATCAAATAATAGCTAGGAGTAAGAGTGAGATGGAAAGAACTGAATTGAGTAAAGAAAAAACCGGAGTATTTAGCGGATTGTGGGCGGTTAATCCGGTAAATAATAAAGAAATTCCAATCTGGGTATCTGATTTTGTAATGGCCAGTTATGGGACTGGGGCAATAATGGCGGTGCCTGCTCATGACCAACGGGATTTTGATTTTGCTAAAAAATTTGGATTGGAAATTATTCCGGTTATAGAATCGGAGGAAAATAAGAATAACAATCAAATACCCTATACTAAAGTTGATGAGGGGAAAATGATAAACAGTCCCAAGTGGGATGGGTTAAAACCGAGCGAAGCTATAAAAGTAGCCATTGAGTGGAGTAGGGAGTCGGGTATTGGAGAAGCAACCACCAGTTACCACTTGCGGGATTGGATATTTTCAAGACAACATTATTGGGGGGAACCGATACCAATGGTAAATTGCAAAGAACATGGATGGGTAAGTGTACCGGAATCAGAATTACCAGTGAGATTGCCGGAGGTGGAGGCTTATGAGCCAACAGATGACGGAAAAAGCCCATTGGCAAAGATGACGGAATTTGTGAATACCGTTTGTCCGGTGTGTGGAGGGGATGCAAAAAGAGAGACGGATACAATGCCCAACTGGGCAGGATCGGATTGGTACTTTATGCGGTATTGCGATCCACATAATGATATGGTTTTAGGTAGTCAAGAGAAACTAAAATACTGGATGCCAGTAGATGTTTACATTGGGGGAGACGAACATAACACATTACATTTACTATATTCCAGGTTTATTTATCAGTTTTTGTGGGATGTTGGCGTAGTACCCAAAGAACAGCCGGAACCATACTTTAAAAGAATTTCTCATGGGGTAATTTTGGGCCCAGACGGTGCCAGAATGAGTAAGTCGAGGGGTAATGTGGTAGTTCCGGGGGATGTGGCGGATATTTATGGATCTGACGTATTAAGAATGTATCTGATGTTTATGGGTCCGTATACCGCAACTATAGCCTGGAATGAAAAGACGGTTGCTGGTGTAAAAAGATTTTTAGAAAAAATAAATAGCCTGGCAATGAGTGTGGCTAAAGAAAATGAGTTGACGGAAGAAGCAGTAAACAGCCAGAGAAAAGTTATGGCTCGAGCCATTGAGGGTATTACCCATGATTTGGATGATTTTGGGTTCAATACAGCTATTGCTAAGCTTATGGAAGCGGTTAATCAACTGAGAGGTCAAAGAATTAACCTAGAGGTATTTAAAACACTAGTAATACTTTTAGCACCGATGGCACCATACACAGCAGAGGAACTTTGGAGTCAGATTAGGACTGAGGACGACACAAAATCTGTTCACTTGGCTAGATGGCCGATAGTAGAAAAAGAAACGGTTGATGATGATGAAATTATTTCCATACCGGTGGCGATTGATGGTCGAGTGAGGGGGCAATTAGAATTAAGGCTAAAAGAATTGGGAAGGGAATCTGAGGTATTGGTGTTAGCTAAACAATTGGAAACGATTAAAAAATGGATTGAGGGGAAAAAAGTTGTCCGGGAAGTATATGTTAAGGGAAAAATGGTCAACTTGGTAACTGTGTGAAAATTCACAACTATTTGTTTCACTTAGTTGTGAATTTGTTAAAACAATAAGCAATCAGAACATATAGCAAGAGAGGTGTGTGATTGATAAGAGTTATTTATGATAATTTATTACGATTTAATGGCATATTTCTTATATTTTACTTACCAGCGTTTTATGTGGATAAATTTATAGTATTTTTAATACTATTTTGGGTAAGTTGAGTTGATGGAAACATATATAAATAAAAAATTATTATTGTTAATAATTATTTTAATAACTGAGGAGGTTAGTAGTAGTAAGTTTGTTAATTAGTTGCCCATTTTTGTGAGTTAGTCTTAGATTACGGTATTTCTGATATATATAAGCGGGTATATGTTAGTAATTAGAGAATGTGTCTATGCGGTTTATAATTACCGTTGAAAGATACGGTTAAGAAAAAATAGAGAAGCGGTATAAATAAGGAGATATAAATATGAGATGCGGAAAATATTTAGTACTAAGATAGATATACTGCGGTAAATAGCAAAATATAGGCTGAGTGTATCCCCACCAGGAATCGGACCTGGATTTCAGGTTTAGGAAACCCGCGTTCTATCCATTGAACTATGGGGACAAGAATTCACTAAGTTTTTTAAAGACAATGGTCACTTTAGTTCCGAAAGTATAAGGGACTACTGTGACAACTGGTCGCCTACGTTTAAACTTCGGCGACCGAAGTCGGGGATACTGGATTCGAACCAGCAACCTCACGATCCCGAACCGTGCGCGCTAGCCAATTGCGCCAATCCCCGTAAGTTAGGCTAAACTAATTCGATTGGTCGCTAGCCTCAGCCAAAGGCTGATCGTCCTATGGACGAAATTACGCCAATCCCCGTAAGTTAG
>JBAYFX010000015.1:0-18291 GCA_041666965.1 Candidatus Shapirobacteria bacterium | reverse complement strand
TACCCTCATGTCCAAAGTCCTTAAGTTTCTGCGCGAAGTCGTCGCTGAATTTAAAAACATCACCTGGCCCAAACGCGACGCTTTAATAAACCTAACGATTGTGGTAATATCCTTTTCGGTCATTGTTTCCCTGATTTTAGGGGGATTTGACTATTTGTTTACTAATTCTTTTGCTCTTTTGGGACAGCTCAAAACACAACCAGCTCAAAACCAAGTCGCTCCAAATGACTTAAATTCACTTTTGAGCCCCAGCGCTACCCCCAGCGCCAACTCCATCATCCCATCAATTATCATTAGTCCCCAAGTTTCAGTTAATATATCTCCCCTACCTACCAAATAATTTAATTTTTTAACTAAAGCACCAGCGCACCAGCGCGCTAAAGTACTAATAATGCCTCAAACCAACGACAAAACCAACAAAAAAGAGTTTAAATTCACTCTTTCTCCTTCAACACCTCCCATAGACGCCGCTTGGTACGTCATCAACACTTACTCCGGTCACGAATATAAAGTCATCGAAGCCCTCATCACCCGTATAAAAACTATGAATTTAACGGATTACATTTTCGAAGCGATTGTCCCCATTCAGTCCAAAATGGTCATCCGCCGTGGCCAAAAGGTCAAAACTCAGGAAAAAACCTTCCCCGGTTACGTTTTAATTCAAATGGTAGTCACTGATGATTCGTGGGTAACGGTTCGCACCACTCCCGGTGTCACCGGTTTTGTTGGCGTCGGTTCCAAGCCCACTCCAATTTCGGACAAAGAAGTGGCTACAATTTTACAAACGACTGAGGAAGACAAACCCAAATACCAAACCCCCTACTCCATCGGTGACGTGGTCAAAATCACCTCCGGATCGTTTGCTGATTTTATTGGCACTGTTGAAAGCATTGATCAAGCCAAAGGCAAAATGCGGGTGTTGGTTACCTTCTTTGAGCGCGAAACTCCCGTCGAAGTTGACTTTTTACAAGTCACCAAAGAACTGTAATGTCTACCACCCCCCTCTCCAATGAGCTTTATGCTGAATATCCATATTTGATTGTCAATACCACCGCACCTGATCAACCTCAATCCACTTGCCTCTTTTCATCCCGGTGTACACAATTACCTGGCGAATTCCAAGTTGAACAGCAAGGTACAGGCTTAGATGGTCAAATAATCAATTTAGCTCCTCGCCCCTTAGTAAATTGTTCAAATTGTTCAACTAGTTCAAGTGACAATTTATTTGTAGGTACTATAATAGACGACTAAACCTGTTCTAGACTTTTTCTCCTATTTGTTGGATAATACATCACTGTTCTGGACCGTATGAACCGGGCTTCCTCCAGATTTACCCAATTAATAATTCTAATTTAAAAATTAATATCTATGGCTAAAAAAATTACTGCTGTTGTTAAACTAGCTCTTCAGGCCGGTACAGCCAATCCAGCTCCGCCTGTAGGTACTGCTCTTGGTCCTAAAGGTATTAAAATCATGGACTTTTGTAATGAGTTCAATGAGCGCACTAAAGATTTCAAAGGCTCCGTTATTCCCGCCATCATCACTATTTTTGAAGACCGATCTTTCACTTTTATTCTCAAAAAACCTCCGGTTACCGACATGCTCAAAAAAGCTGCCGGTTTAGACAAAGGTACCGGTACTCCCGGGCGCGAGAAAAAAGGCAAAATTACCAAAGCTCAAATCGAAAAAGTAGCTACTGACAAAATGCCTGACTTTAATACAACTGATCTTGATGCTGCCAAGCGCATGGTTGAGGGTACCGCCCGCTCCATGGGTCTGGAAATTATCGATTAATATGATACTTCTTTCAACCGAATTAGCTCGTAGATATCCTCACATTGTGGCTGAAACAATCACCCCTTGTACTACTGGAGGCATAAGATGCAATATTGATTTCCAACCATGCCCATCATGTTCAGGATCACTAACCTCAATAATGGAAGCAGATAACAATATTATTGTAACTGAAATTACTGGGTCAAAGGCTGAATCCTGCCAAGAATGTCTAAAACAACGCCTCGCACATATGGTTGAACCTGTTGTTGATGCCCAACTTTTATAGTTTCTAGTTATTTATAAATTTAATAAACCAAAATGTCCAAAACTACACAAGAAAACAAAAAAAAGAAACTTGCTGTGGAAGAGAAGGAAAAAGTAGTCAAATCTACTTCCTCTCGCCAAGTGACTGAATCCTCAGTACCAACAGATACATCTGTTGAATCCACCGTTACTACCGAAGTCTCAACTTCCGAAACTCCCCAAGAAAGTGAAACTTCCTCCACTGAGTCCAAAGTCAGAAAACTTCGAGTCCGTAGCAAACGGTACCTTGCCGCCCGAAAACAAGTTGACATCAATAAACTTTATCCCCTGGCCCAAGCAGTGGATTTACTCAAGCTAACCACACTAACCAAATTTGACGGTAAAGTTGAAGCCCACCTGACCGTTCTGGAAGAAGGCCAATTGGGAGAAATCACCTTCCCCCACCTTGATTTAGGTGCCAAAAGAATTGTAGTTTTAAATGATGCGGTTTTAGCCGAAATCAAAGACGGCAAAATCAATTTTGACGTTTTAATTGCTACTCCGGTCACCATGCCCAAACTTCTACCTTTCGCCCGTTTATTAGGACCACGCGGCCTAATGCCCAACCCCAAGTCTGGTACTTTAACTGACAAGCCCGATGAAGCCATCAAAAAGCTGTCCGTGGCCAAAACCGTGGTTAAAACCGAGAAAAAAGCCAAAGTGGCTCATTTGGTAATTGGTAAAGTTTCCCAACCAGCAGCCGAGCTAATTGCCAACGTCACCGAATTAATTCGGGTTGTTCGCCCTCAACGACTCAAAAAGTTGGTTCTTTGTGCCACCATGAGTCCTGGGATTAAGGTGGAATTCAATAAGTAAGTTTCTTTTTTAATCTTCAAACCCTCCCAAAAGTTTTCGGGAGGGTTTTTTCTTCCTCGCATAATTTGACAGACGTGATACAATCGATTTACTCGATTTAGCACCACCTATGTCAAAATCAAACAACTCTCATCACTGCGGCCTAGATTTGGGCACCACCAACTCCTCCCTCTCCGTCCTCGTCAATGGCTCCCCCGCTGCCCTCCCCATCGATCCTCAAAACAGCAACCCCCAAATTTTAAAATCTCTCATATACGTTAATCCCCAAGGTTGGTTGGAAACCGGTCAAAAAGCGGTTGACTGCTATTTACACGATTTAGCTACTATTCCTCCAAAACCTCCCCGTTTAGTTGATACTGGCCGGGTCATTAAAACTTTCGGTCCCAGCTCAGCTAGTGGTGTTGGCAAACTAATTGAAGTTCCCGAAATCATCGAGGTAGACGATTCCGGCCGCGGCCGACTTCTCCAATCACTCAAATCCGTTTTAACCTCCACCTCTTTTAAAGGTACTACTCTTTTTGATCATTTCTACAGCCTGGAAGAACTATTGGGTATGCTTATGGGTCAAATGAAACAGCGGGCCGAGGCATTCACTGGTTCTCCACTCACTTCAGTTACACTCGGTCGACCGGTCAAATACGTCGGCGACCCAACCCAAGAGCAATTGGCACTTACTCGCATGACCAATATTGCTACTACTGCTGGCTTCAAAGATATAAAATTTGAATATGAACCGGTTGGAGCTGCCCTTAGCTATGGCCTAGATGTTCACTCCCAACAAAATGTCATGGTTTTTGATTTTGGTGGCGGCACTCTTGACGTTTGTATTATCGAGTTTCCAAGCAAAAAAGTCCTCTCAGTTTCGGGAGTTCCCATTGGTGGCGACTTGTTAAATTCCTACTTAGTTGAGCACCGACTACTTAAATATTTTGGCGAGGGTGTCAAAGTTGCCCGAGGTCTTGAATTCCCTCAAAACTATTACAATACTGTTTTTAGTAACTGGTATGAGTTGTCCATGTGTAAAACCGTCAATTTTATTGGGGCTCTGGAAAAATATATTGCGGAAGCTCAAGACCCCCAACCAATAGTTAATTTAAAAAATTTAATTGTAAACGACTATGGTTATGACTTTTTTCATCAGGTAGATGAGGCCAAAATAGATCTATCAAACAACGCTCAAACCGTTTTTAATCCCAACTACTCCGATATTAACATCAACCTTTCCATTACTCGACCCCAATTTGAAGCTGATATAGCTGATTTATTGAAAGAATCTGAAGATTGTATCAACCAAGCCCTCGCACTAGCCTCATTATCTTCCTCAGATATTAATCAAGTTCTTCTAACCGGTGGCTCATCCAAAATTCCGGTTTTTCAAAACCTATTGGCCAAAAAGTTCTCTCACTCCAAGCTCTTCTTCTCCGACCCGTTCACCTCTGTGGCCCTGGGTCTTTGTTTGGCTTAAACAAATTAAAATTTATGCTCCAGCTCTTTAAATATTCTTTCAGATTCTAGTCGTATTTCCCTATGCTCTCGTCTATTTTCTAGTTCTGATGTTAATTCACCCAATACTACTTTAAAATTCAATCGACTACTTACTCCATCTTGAATATTTATATCTCTCATTTCCGGATGCCACTTCAATCTTTCCAACATGGGCCATTGTAACCTCCTAACTTCCGTCTGCCAACCCCCCTAAATTATTACCCTTTTCAACTTAGGATTAAGTTTTACTAAAATCTCATAGGGTATTGTCTGACACTCTTGGGCTATTTTGTCCACACTACACATTCCCGAAACACCCGCCTCAACTATTTCCACCCCCTCCCACAATTTGGGTTTGATATTTCCAAAATTTACACTCATCATGTTCATACTTATTCTACCTATTATTGGGTAATATTTATCTTTGTACTTAACCCACCCCTTTCCCGATAGTCTTCTGTCAACTCCCTCATAATACCCCGCCGCAATCAGCCCCACCCACCCATCCTGCTTCAGCTTTTGACTTAAATCGTACCCTACTCCCTCCCCCTTTTTTACCCACCTTATTTTAATTATTGTCGATTTCCACCTTATTGCCCCCCTATAAATTCCCAACCCTAACCGAAAAGCATTAATTCTCTTATTTTTAACTGTTGTTATTCCCTCTGTTGCTCCTAAGTGTAGAAATTGCGGGCTTAAATCAAGGTGATCCACCATCTCTAAAAACATATTCTCCTGCTTTTTCGTTTCCTCCAAATTAGCCCCCTTAGCCAAATGAGACATAATTCCTTCCACTTCTATTTTTTCCGCCCTGACCATTATTTTTTTAAGTTTTTCCAAATCTCCCTGGTCAAACCCCTGCCGATTCATCCCGGTATTTAATTTAATATGAATTTTTATTGGTTTATCTATTCTTTTTAGCTCTTCAATATCTTCAAAGTTTTGTACCATAATCGTTACCCTTTTAAAATCAAACATTTTTAAATTATTGATATTGTTTGTACCAATCAATAATACACTTTGATATGGTAGCTTTAACCATACATCCAAAGCCTCCATATAACTATCCACCACTATATAACGTGGTTTTAATGGCCCAAGAACTTCACTCATCACTTCAATCCCCGCTCCATATCCATTCCCCTTAAGCACCGGCCAAATTTCACCTTTGTTTATAGATTGAAATCTCTTGAAATTACCCAGAATTATCTGTTTTGATACTCCAATCTCATTTAAAGAAACCAACTTCTTTTCCCAGTTTCTTAAAATCGAGTTTAACCTAAGCCTCAACATTATCTATTATCTCCTATTTTAGGTAGAATATCCCATGGAACTTGTTTTAAGCGGTCAACTTATTAGTTATCAAACAATAAACCCTCAGTCCTCTAAAGTTTGTCTCATTCTTCATGGTTGGGGTCATTCTTCCTCCCTTTGGGTGTCACTAGCCTCCCAATTATTTCCCGGTTATCGCTACCTAATTCTTGACCTTCCTGGTTTTGGCAATACGCCTCTTTTAAGCGGAAACCCGAGTATTCCTGAGTATTCTCACATCATTTTGGAATTTATAAACAAACTAAAAATTAATAATCCTCTAGTCATAGGCCACTCTTTTGGCGGCCAAATTGTTGCTTTCCTAGCTATTACCCACCCTCACCTATTTAAACAAATCTTTTTAATATCTCCGGCTATAATCCGAGATAAATCTTTAAAAGAAAAAATAAAAATTTTACTTTACTCCCAGTTTAAAATACTAAAACTACTTCTACCCAAACAGTTTCTGGTTTATATTTTAAGTTTTGTATCCACCAGCGACTACGCCCACGCCTCCCCAGCTCACCAAGTTATTCTAAAAAACATTGTCAATTACCACCTAAAATCTCGCCTAAAAAAAATCAATTCCCCTACCCACATCATCTGGGGAGACCGAGATCGGGAAATAAGTTATACCGGAAAAATGCTAGAAAGTTTAATTCCCTCATCCCGTCTCCATGTTCTTTACGGTGTAGGTCACAATCCCCACCTTAGTCACCCCAAAGAATTATCAACTCTTATTAATCGCTACCTGGCATGAATCTACCACTATTAACTCATCTCCACATTCTCCAACTGGAACAATACGGATTGCTTCCATCACTAAAGTGGTGGACCAAACAACCTCTACCCATTACCCTACCAAGCATTACCAAACTAAAACTAACCCCCAAGTCACTTCTAATCGTTCTACTTTCATCTTTAATATTTTTGTCTCTATTAATCCCTACAGTAAAGTTTAACTTCTTTTTGGCAATTCTAATATCAACGTTTTACCTTCTCTCTCCCATGCCTTTTCTTCTTTTGGCCCTCTTTCTTCTCCTACCCCTGCAATTTATCTATTTATTTTTTACCGTATTACGTATCAGACGTGTAATAGGTAGCTATTCCTTGTTAACTACTATTGGCATTACCGGTTCCTTTGGCAAAACCTCTACCAAAAACTATCTTTTTCATATACTAGATTCATATAAACTTACCCTTACCACTCCCCACAGTTACAACACTCCATTTTCTTTAGCCCACGTTATTGATTGGGAATTAACTAAAAAAATTAAGTATTTTATTGCTGAATTTTCTGCCTTCCGGCCGGGTAATATTCGACTTCTGTCCTTCATGGTTCCACCTCAATTCTCCCTAATTACCGGAATCGGTCCCCAACACTTAGAAAGATTCGGAACACTTGAACGCATCACCCAAGCAAAATTTGAGTTAGCTCAAGCTACCGCCAACAAAAAAAATATCTTAGTAAATATCGATAACACCCAAATCCAAGAATTCTTACATACCCATCCCGCATACTCATCTGTAAAAACTTATTCTTTAAACAATCCTCAAGCTACTTTTTACTTATCCAACATTAAACGAACCAAACTCTCAACCAGCTTTGTTTTCCACTTCCAAAACCAAACTTTCGCTTTTACTGCCCCAATTCTATTCACTTCTCAGCTTCAGAACTTAGTAGCTGCTATCAGCATAGCTTTCCTACTTAAACTCTCCCCCTCAACCATCCAATCTTCTCTCACCTCCCTACCTCAAGTCTCTCACCGCCTGGAAACAGTATCCTTAAACCAGTCCGTCATTATTGACAATACCTACTCCAGCAACTTTACTGGTTTTACTCAAATCATGTCTGATTTAAAGAAATTCAGCGGTAGCAAAGTCCTGGTTACACCCGGCCTAGTTGAATTGGGTAAAGAAAGTCAATCAATCCACCACAAGTTAGGCCAGCAAGCCGCAGAAGTTTTTGACAGAATTGTTTTAGTTGGCTCAAGTAACCGTACCAAAACCTTGTCCTTAGCCTTTCATGCTTCAAATCCCAATAAACCCATCGACTGGATTACCAAACCCTCAAATTACTGGCCAAAAGTCACCTCCCTTTCCCAAAAATTTGATTGGATATTGCTGGAAAATGATTTACCTGAAAACTATTAAGTTTTTTTTGTCTTAGCTCCCTTGGTTCCTCCATTAATGTATCCGGCCAATATATTACTTTCAAAAGTAGTCACCAGTTTTTGTTTTTTATGGTAGTCGTCCAGTGCTAGTTTAACTAATTTGTCCACTAAGTCTTTAAATTTTAGGTTACTCTTTTCCCATAAATAAAATGACAATGATCCAGGCATAGTGTTAATTTCATTAAAATAGAGTTTGCTGCTTTTGTCCAACATAAAATCAATCCTAGCTATTCCCTTCCCCCCAATTGCCCCAAAAAACATTTTCGCCGACTCTTCCACTTCTTCAATGATTTTCTTATCAACTCGAGCTGGAATATATCGGTCCGCACTGGCCATTCCCTGGCTTTTTGTTCCCGTTTTTCCACCGTTCCCTAAATATTTGTCGGCAAAAGACAATACTCCCCCCTTTCGAACCGGTTCTTCCGTGGCCGACACTTCATAGGGATTATTGCCCAAAATTGAAATATTTATTTCTGTAGGGTCCTCAATGCCCTCTTCTACCAAAACTCTCTGATCATAAGCCAACCCCACCTCAATAGCATTTTCCAACTCTTGCCACTTGTCTACCCGGGTAATTCCAATAGTCGAGCCTAATGTTGCCGGCTTAATAAAAAGCGGTAGTCCTAGTTTTTTTATTGACCCTAAATATTCTTTTTTTAAGTCCCCCCATCGGCTTTTATCAATCAAAACGTCCCCCGCTACCCTCAACCCAACTCCCCGCGCTACCTGTTTACTAATATATTTATCCATTCCAGCAGCACTAGCAATTAGTTGGCAGCCAACATACGGCAAGTTCATTAAATTAAGCAGTCCTTGTATCGCCCCATCCTCTCCGTTTTTCCCATGGAACACGGGAAATACAACATCAATTTGTGTATTATTATTTCTATAGCCCAACCAATTTTCAGACACTAATTGTTTGTTTTTGCTAGGAGTAACTAAGCTTTTTTTCCCAATTTGCGCCACCCAATCCAAAGACCGGTAAGTTTCCGGAGCTAAAAACCTCTCATCCCCTAAATACCACTCTCCCTTTTTACTAATATAACCTGGTAACACTTCATATCCCGCTTCAATTAAGACACTCATTACCTGAAGAGCAGTCACAATTGCTACTTCGTGTTCAGTTGATACACCGCCATACAGCACTAATATTTTCATTCCCTATTATATCTACAATTAGTTACTCTGTAACACAACAGTCATCAAATCCTTTGGCCTATCAACCAAGTAATCCGGCTGAGACTTCTTAAGAGCCTCTTTGGAATTAAAGCCCCAGGTTACGGCGGCCACCTTAACGCCCACTCTCTTACAGGCCTCAACGTCTCTAATCTCATCTCCCACATAAATCACTTCATTACTCGCCAACCCTCTTTGTTTTAAATACTTATTAATTAATTTATCCTTTCCAAATAAATTAGTCCCCGTCATTAAGCAGTCAACCTCCATTTCTTCTTTATTTAAAAACTCCAAAATATTCTTCTTAGTGTCCGACGATATTATCCCTACCACAATTCCCCTCTTTTTTAATTGATCCGTCACCTCTTTTATCCCCTCAAATGGTTCTACCTCACTAAGTCGGCGATTCAGTTCGCTCTGCATTCTCTTTACCATAATCATTAACTTAACCAAACTAATTTTAGTGCTTTTCAATAGTTCTTTTGTGCCTGTTTCCCTAAACTTCTGCCATTCTGTTTCTGAAAACTGCTTATACCCCATTTGCGGCATCAACTCATCTAAAATCTCTTTTAACACCGGGTAAGTGTTGGCAATCGTTCCATCAAAGTCAAAAATTACCGCTTTAAGACTGAGAGCCATAATCCTTGTCTTTACGCATTTCTTTTTCAATTAGGTCTCTTAAAAACACAGCTCGCGGTATCATCCTGTTTTTCGCCACCCAGTCTAAATAGGCCAAAATCTTGGGTGATACAAAAAAATTAAATCTCACATCCATGTTTTTCTTCGCCTCAGCAAGTGCCTTAGTTAATACTTTTTCCAAATTATCGTCTTTATACTCAGCCCAAATTATTTTTTCATCCAATAACCCTTTAAACACCATCGG
The DNA here is from genome assembly GCA_041666965.1 of Candidatus Shapirobacteria bacterium. Classification (GTDB taxonomy): domain Bacteria; phylum Patescibacteriota; class Microgenomatia; order UBA12405; family UBA12405; genus JBAYFX01. The sequence continues at coordinate 8,367 of JBAYFX010000015.1, read as the reverse complement.
TTCCGCTCCTGATTTATATAGTACAATCACCGGCCGGCTTTTATCTAAAGCTAAAGTAATCTCATGGCCTATGTGTAAAGTAGAAGGAAAAGACCCTTCAATTACAGCAAAGTCGCACTTGTCAATCCATTTAACAATATTCCGATAATTCCTTACTCTGTCTTCATCTTTCATGTCTAACGAATCATCAAAATCTGTTTTCAAAGTATCTTCAAATACTTCTATTCCTTGTTTCTTTAGCAAATCTACAATCCTCTCATAATATTTATAAAACTGATTTTTTTGATATAAAGAGCCCGAAAAATATGCTTTCATAATACCCTTATTATTCAGCTTCCCTACCAAAAGTCAACAAAACAAATTCATCAACCTTATAATTTTTTGTTTTCTTCCATTCCTGAGTCAAATATTTTTCCACCCCTTGGTCAAATTCTTCATCAGATATATAACTTAACGCCGAAAATGGTTTTAATAACAACCAGTCTCTTAAACATTCCTTACTTTCAAATCTACTTTTTACCTCTACTTCTACCCTACTTTTCACCCCCCATCCCTCTTTTAACATCAGCTCTACCAACTGTAACTCGTCAGGTGTCCGATCTAATTCCTTTTTAAGTACATCGGGAAAATTCAAACAATAGGGTAATCTAAAAAATTGGTCATGGTTAGTGCTTGCTATAACGATCTTTCCATTTTTTGCCACCAATCCAGTTACATCCTTTAGAAATCTATTCATATCTAAAACAAAATGAATTCCTTGAAAAATAATAATCGCATCAAATTGTTTCTTAAACAAATTACCAGTCCAATCTGGAAGGTTAAAATTCAGCTTGTGGGTTTGAATATTCAAATGCCCGCCTAATTTAACTTGCTTTTCCAATTCCGCTAACATTAATTCAGAATCATCTACTGCCTCAAAAGACACCTCCGAATACAGTGCTGCCAAAGGTAACAAAATTCTTCCACTACCTGCCCCCAAATCCAATACATTCTTAGCCTTTTTTAAAGACAAATATAGGTTTGTCATTATCCGGCACATTGCCTCCTTGTCTATTTTTCGTTTTTGATTATAAAACTTTGCCAATATTGATAAGATTTTTTGCCTGTTCACAAGGCATATTTTATCATTTAATATAAGTAATTCATTATCTACATATGAAAAACATAATTAACTTAAGTCGCAACGATTATTTTTTCGACCACTGCTCTTCAATAGATTTGAATATTACCAATTCAGACATTAGTTTTTATCAACCCCAAGCCAACCAGGAATTTTACACCACGCTAGCAAATTTTCACTCGATTTCACCCCAATGCCTCTACATTGATAATGGTTTAGAAAAAGCATTTACGGAAGTTTTCAAATCATATAACTGTTTCAAATCTAACCACATAATAGTTCCTTCCATAAGCTGGGAATACTATTTTCTATTAGCCAATAATTCTAAAAGTACTACCATCCACCTTTTACCTAATACCATCAATCAACCTATCAATTTTTTATCTAGCGAATCAATTAGAATACTAAACAACACTCCCTCCGCTTTAGTAATTGTTCCTTGGGTAAACAATCCTACAGGCTTACCACTGGCTAACACCAAAAATGAATTAGAAAAACTAGTTTTAACTTACCCTCAACACGTGTTTTTCTTTGATATGGCATATTTAGGGTTTAACTCTGCACCCTACCAAAATCCTTGCATACTTAGCTTAATTACTTATCCAAATGTTGTTATTGGTTTTACTTTTTCTAAGTTTTTTGGTACTCCAGGAATCCGCCTAGGCTACTTGGTAGCCAACCAAAAACTTTTATTCAAACTAAACCTTAAACCTAACTATTTAGGAATTAACACCTCGACTTTAAAAATCGGATCTCAATTGTTAATCAACTATTCACATTATCAAAATATTGTTACCAAAATTAAACTGGTCAAAGATGATTTCACAAACAATTTATCGAATAAAGGTTATAACCCTATTCTCTCAGAATCCAATTTTGTTTTAGTAGACTGTAAAAATAATTATGAATCAGTAATAAGTAAACTCATATCCAATAATTTCATAGTAAAAACTTTTTCAGCTTCTCCACTTAGATCCTGTCTAAGAATCACAATTGCCACCGAGCCGATTATGAACCAAGTTCTAAATTGCTTCTAAACTGCTCCCCATCTTTTCCCTTAAGCCATTTTTCAATTAACCTAACACCTTTTTTGTTTTTATCGTCAATCAGACCTTTTTTGTAATTAAGCACCTCTTCAATTTTTATAAAAGGTAATCCCTCAACAATTTCTGCTTCACTAATTAAAGTTAATAGGCTTTTTCTGGTGGGGGCAAACCACCAATCAGATACTTTAATTTGCCCTATCCGCACAAATCCCTCATTATCAGGACTTTGAGTTTCCAATATTTTCTCCCACAATAACCCATCAACAATCACATCAATGTTTGGCACTTCTCTAAGTTTTAATACACCCAATAAAGCGCTTCCAAATATGGCAAAGTGACCCTGCGGCCACTTCTGCTTCTTCACTTGCTCAATTAATTTATTAATTTCCATAAACCAGTTTAGATTTAAAATAATCCACTGTCTGCTGCGCCACATCTTTCCATGTTTCTCCCCCTCTTCCCTCCATATTATGCCCCGCTCCCTCAATTACCCTCAACTCGGCTGTTTTCCCTAAATTTGTTAACCTTGCCACTACCCCCCTCTGCCACTCCACTTCACACCACGGGTCCTTTGTCCCATGAATTATCACTATAGGTGAATTTACCCAATCATAATAATTCTCAAAAGCGTAGCGCCGCGGATCATGAAATTTAGCCAACGTTTCTACCGCCGCCTTTACTGCTCTTCCTCCGTCCTCCAAATCCGAGGCCGTACTAATAATACTATCGGGAAATTTTTGCGTCATTGGCGCCCACATTACCGTCGGGAAATATTGGCCTGTCACCTCTAGTACCGATAAAGTAATCTGCCCCCCGTTGCTATGTGCCCAAAACCCAATCCGTTGGGGGTCCACCCCCTCAAGTTTTCTAACCGCTCCAATTAAGTCCAACACCGCCGGTACTTTCTCAAACCTCGCCTCCATCATGTCAGTTGATTCATTCTCACTTTGGGCATATCCCAAAAAATCAATACTCACAGTCACCATTCCCGCCTTAGCCAGTTGATCCGCCATCCGAAAGCTCCCCGACCCACTATAATACCCCGCCTTTTCCGCGTATCCCCTTACCATAATCACCGCCGGCCTTTTAATTTCATCATTAAAGTAATTAATCATCCCCGTAATTCTCTTACCCCCGCTCATAAATTCAATTTGCCGAGTTACAAAGTCATATTTCCTAGTCTCCGGGTCCGCTTTTCTTCGATCAACAATCGCCTTAATCGGCCCTAATATTTTTATTTCACTGTTTCCATATTCCCCCCTCTCCCATGCAACTTTTAAGCTGTCAAAATCATATTTCTCCATTTTACTCACTTTTTTTGAGGTCTCAATTCCTCTCAGTTCCACCCACTTTTCCCGGTTCAAAATATAATAAGTACCGCCACCAATTCCAGTCATGATTATTACCACTATCAGTACTACTACAATTTTCCTCACACTCTATTTTACTTCCTTTGCTCCGGCATTTGGGCCGCCCACTCCAATACTTCAACCACCATATTTGGGTCTTTATAATCCTCTCCTGCCAACCTAACTTCTGCCAACTGGTCCAAAGCAAGAGACAAAACATTTTTCGCGACTTGCTCATCCATTCCCAAAAACAAAGGCAAATCATTTTTTGCAATCCGAATTATTGGCCTCATAAACCTTCCATTCCCCCCATAAGCTCTATCAATCGCCACTGCCGCTCTTACTAAACCGGCATACTCTGGTTTTAATGTTTTTCCGCTCATTTTCCTCCTTTCCTTAAACCAAAAATTCAGTCCCGATATTCGGGAGTCAATTTTCTTTTTAAGGTTAAAGTTTTAACGCTGTTATTGTAACTCTTTAAATAACTTTGCCAACCCCTATATTTTACTTCCTCAAATTGGGTTAAAATTGACTGTGGTTTCCCGCTACGGATTAATAATCATTTTGCTTCTGGCCGCTTTCTGGCGCTTTTACAATTACCCTACCCGTTGGGTTCTAAACCAAGACCAAGCCCGCGACGCCACCATAGCTCTTTACTCCATCCGCTCCAGTTCCGTTCCTATGTTGGGCTCCCCCTCCAGTGCCGGACCTTTTAATTTTGGCCCGCTCTACGATTACACCATTATTTTATTCACCCACCTTCTCCCTTTTGTCTCCGGGCCTTGGGTTGGCTTCACTCTTTTAAGTCTGTTGACCGTATATCTCTTTTACTTAATTGGCACTACTCTTGGCAGTCGTCCACTTGGTCTGATACTAGCCACCATTTCTGCCTTTAGTTCCGAATTAATCTATAACTCACCTGATATGTTGAATACCGTTATCGTTTCTTTTGGAGTTACTCTAACCCTCCTGTTTGCCCTAAAACTTGTCACCACCAAGCGCCTAATTTACTCACTATTACTGGGTTTAACCGCCGGTTTTACTCTCAACAATCATTTTCAATCTCTGGGTATTACCACTCTTCTTGCTCTGACCCCACTTTTTGCTCCCATACCCCTCAAAAAAAAGTTCTTTAGTTTTCTATTAATTGGTCTCGGAGTCATTATTACTTTCCTCCCTCCTTTAATTTTTGACTTAAATCATCATTTTGTCTGGCTTCAAAGTGTCATAGATTACTACACCGGTGGGGTTAATAAGTTTTGGGCTCCAACCTCTTGGCGCCGTGACCTGTTTACCTTTTGGCCCCAACTTTTCGGCTCAACCTTAGTGGGGCTTCCCAGTTTAGGTCTTTTATTTATCGCCATTACTGGCTTGCCTTTCCTTGTCTTAACTTATACCCGTCGCCTCACCCGTCCACTTAGTTTGTTAATTCTATTTATCATTACTCAGGTATTTTTACTACGCTATTACCCTGGTGTTCGCTCCAGAGAATATTTAATCGCTTTTCAGCCTCTCATAATTTTCTTTTTTAGTTATTCTCTTTTTGTCATTTTTTCAAAATATAAAATTGTTGGAGTTTTACTTCTAGTAGTTTTTACCATCCTCTCTTCCGCCACCAACCTAAAATACATTCAAAATCACTCCCAAGCCGATCTTATTTTTAATCTCAAAAACTCCCTTGATACCCAAGTTAATTTACCTATCGCCCTCTACTCTGACCAGTCTTCCAACATGATTTCCCTACCTATTTTTTATCTTTTATATCGCAATAATCAAGTTTCCCCAAACGGCACCCCGGTTTTAGCCTGTATCAATTGTTCCTACCCAGACTTTAAATTAATTTCCTCACAAACTCTTTCTCCCACCCAAATCTATTATTTATATCAACTCCCTTCATCTTCCATCACTAACCCTCTCTTCTACCACCTAACCCCTTCCCTTATCTTCTCCTGGCTCTACGTCAACTATTTCTAATCAGAAATATCACTACGTCTATTCGGCATTTTAGCCAACTTGCTAATCTCATATACATTTCCCACCCTACCAACAATCGAAACTAAATCATATGGCAAATAAGTAGTCATTCCCCCACCAATCACCAACATGATTTACAGTTTCTCCTCCGACAAGTCTCCTCAATACTAAATCTGTAGTTGGCAACATTTCCCCAAATTTAACTCTTCCTGGAATGGGCATCACTCCCCAATCTTCTTTATCTAACCCACGCTTTTCGATTAATCTTTGTCCACCGCTTCTTGAATTAGCCAAAGCTGCCATTTGCCACAAAGTGGCCGGCTCAACTATGGCCACCTCAGTAACTTCAAAAAACAACCTCCCTTCTGGTTGACCGGCCAAGGTTAATGCCAATCCCACCCGATTCATTCCCGAAGGTACTAATTCTCCCATCTCTTCACCCATCTCTACCTCCCCTTGGTTTAAGTAAGCCGGTAAATTTGGATAGTTTACACCATAAATCTGGTGTCCTCTGTTGTAATAATTAACAGGTAATACTTTTCCGCCCGCAATTTCATACTTACCTTCATAACTATCCTCCGAACCTCTTCTTCTCACCATCGCCAAAGTTTCACCCGACACTCTTTCTCTAGCCATAGTCAAGACCCTAGCAATACAATTCTGATTATACCCAGCCACTCGATGAATTATATTTTTCTGAATGTCAAAACTTTGAGTACCCTCAAGTTCTACCGTCATCCACGTTTCATCCTCCAATACCCAACTTTGTAATAACATGTTTAACCACATTGAAACAGGCTCAAGATCCACTCCCCAGGAATCGGGGGCACTTATCGATCTTCTTTCATACCTTTGAACCGACAAATTTGAGTAATCTATTTTTTTTCGATTAATTCTTCCCTCAACTAATTTTAATTCACTGGCCATTTGCTGAAATTGACCCCAATTCACACCTTCTCTTACTCTGTCCCATGACACTACTAATTCCGGAAATCTTTTTAACTCATTATTAAACAACTCGGAATTTTTTCTCACCCCTGCTTGATGAATATTTTATAGGATTATAACAAAACCCAACTTCTCATTTTTTTTAGCTTCACTTCAACTACCCCTAGTTACCAATACTAATATCAATTGGTTCATACGGCTGACATATTCGCCTAGCAATTAATTCCGGATCAATATTCATTCGAACGCCCGCTACCGCTATCGAAGTTCCTTCAATTGCAACTAACAATATTCTTCCCACACTCCTAGCCATAATCCCCCCCACACTTAAAACTGACTCACAAGTTTCAATGCCCATTTGAACAACTAAGTCATTTCTCTCCCGAAAACTTTCCCAAAAATAACTAAAATTACGCCTTCCCGGTCCACTCTCGTTATTGTTTCGCATTATAGTAAAGTATATCACTTAATTATTGGTCTACCACCCTCCCTCACCCCAAACTTTCTCCTGGCTCTAGGTCAACTACCCCAGTTTACTCGTGTGATTGAAATGTGCCACTGGCTGTACTCCAATCGTGTTCAGGCGGAGCATCAATCCAATTTTTTATCTTCACGTAGGCAACACCTCTGCCCTTCATCTCTTGTGCTACTCTTTTTACACTTCCGTAAAGTTTGGTTATATCTAGCCGAGGAAACTGAGTTCTTGAACCTAGACTTTCTTTATTGGTTATATTCATAACCATATTTTATCACAACCTATAATAATCTTCAACTATGCATCAATATCATGACCAAATTCCACTATTCCTTTTTCACTATTCTTTCTATCTTTCACCCACCCCTCCACTCTGACACGACTTCTTCGTTTCACCATGTCCATATAACTCGCTCCCTCACTTTGCGGAGCATTTGAATAATCTGCTACCGCAAAAACAAGATCATGTAAAATCATAACCCGAGCCCAAATTCTTTGAACCCGTGGAATACTATCAAAATCAGCTCGGTCTATTTCTTCTCTCATGCCCGATTATATATCTCACTTGTTTTAAGTTCAACTTCCCGCTATAATCCAAACGTCCACCGCAGACAGTAGGTGAGTCCGATGTTACACCGGACAACGAAGCATCCTACCCAGGTTCAGAACAAGATTCTTCTGACCCGCCTGTGGCGGGTTTTTTAGTTTTTAACTAAAGTACCAGCGCACCAACGCACTGTATTTCTAAATATGCCCAAACAAATCAAAATCGACCAAGTCAACCAAATTACCGACCGCCTTAATTCAGCCAAATCAGCCGCTTTAGTCCAATACCAAGGCCTGGACGCTGATGGCACTTATGATCTTAGAGTCAAAGTAAAACAAGCTGGCGGACGCATTGAGGTTATTAAAAACTCCCTTATTATTCGGGCGCTTAGTAAAATGGGTATTACTTTACCCGAACCTCTAACTGGCCCCACTGCCCTCACTTTTTGTGAAACCGACGAAGTTGCTCCCCTTAAAGAAATTGAAGCAGTTAATAAAGAAAAAGAAAAAACCAGTTTTAAATACGGCATCTATGATGGCCGTTTATTGTTAGCAGACGAACTTAAAAAGTTTTTGTCCCTACCTTCCAAAAGTGCTCTCATTTCTCAACTCTTGGGTGGGTTAACCAATCCTCTACAACGTCTGGCATACGCTCTCCGTTTCAACCAAACCCAGTTAGCTTTAACCTTAAAGGCCTTGGCTGAAAAAAAGTCGAATACCTAAATATATATAAATAAAATGAGATCCGCCCGTAGCGGACAATAACTAAATTATTAAATTTTATTAATTAAAAATTAAAACATATGGCCGATACCAAAATCGACAAATTATTAGATCAAATTGGAGAACTTTCAGTTATTGAACTCTCCGATTTAGTTAAAGCATTAGAAGAAAAATTCGACGTTAAAG
>JBAYFX010000014.1:0-19982 GCA_041666965.1 Candidatus Shapirobacteria bacterium | reverse complement strand
CGACATGGGCCGGGACGCCCTTGTCCTTCAAAACTGGAAAGACACAAGTAAACCCCCTCTTTTAGGCCCCCAAACTAGTGCCCTGCCCTTTAATCAATCGGCCCTCTACTTTTATTTACTCTACCCAGCTTTTGTTCTTACCAGCCAGTCACCCTATTCTGCCCTTATCACCAACGCTTTTTTGTATTTATCCGCTTTTGCTTTTCTTTTAATTGTTTTTAAAACTAACAAGTTTCTTGTTAACTTAGTTTTATTGTCTTATTTTTTAATAGCCATTCACCCCCAATTTGTTATACAAAGCCGCTTTGTTTGGAACCCCAGTTTTGTCACCCCGTTTTTACTAGTTTCCCTTCTTTCACTTTACCAACTAATTCCCAAATTCAGTCGTTTCTGGCTTTGGCTTTTTAGCCTGACTCTGGGGGCCGCCCTTTCTTTGAGTTACTCCATTGCTCCCACTTTTATTTCACTTATTCTTTTTTTACCCTTAATATTTCGCAAAAAAGTATGGCAAGTTTACCTGGCCCTGGGGATATCTCTATTTACTTTAAACCTACCCACTATTTTTTTTGAACTTCGGCACGGTTTTTTGTTAACCACCAGTCTTTTAACCAAAAACAGTCCAACTCAAGAGCACCTTGGTTACTTAGAAAAACTTACCAATCTAGGTACCTTTACCATAGGCTCAGGTAATCTAACTTTTAACCTGGTTATTTTGCTTCTTTTATCAATAATTTCCATATTTCTTTTTTTTACTTCAAAAAGCATCTTCTCCCGCTTAATTTCATTCTCAACCCTGGCAACAATCATTCTTTCCATTGTCCTGCCGGTTTCTCTTCAGCCCCACTACATTTTTGGACATCTTATACTATTTTTTTTACTCACTAGCTTAGTTTCTTTACGTATTCAAATACCCATTATTCTCATTTTCTCTCTTCTCTATTTAAACCCCACCCGTTTAACTCCTTATTTTGCTCCCGCCGCCCGCACCTACTCCCAAATGAGCCAGTGTTTTTCCCAAGTCTGCCAAAAAGAAACTCAGCCATTATTTGTTGCCGTTACTTCCAGCTTTCACCCGTTTCATAACGGTCCGGAACACCGCTATTTGCTGCGAAAGGCCGGCTGTAATATAGTTGACGTTGAAACCAGCCCCGATTCTGCTTCTTCCATGGCCCTAGTTGTTGACGGCGGAAACTACGACCCCCTTAAATCTAAATTTTACGAACTTGATTTGTTTGGACCGTCAACTGTTGCCCGCTCTTACAACTGTCAGTCCAACTTCCAAGTTATTATGCTTACCCGCGCCACTCCTTCACCCGACTTGCCATAAAGTTACTTACTCGTAATAATGATTCAAACGTTCCCGCATCCTCCCAAACTCCCTCAATAATATTTACATTTAGTTCATTCTTTTCCAAATATATTCTGTTTAAATCAGTTATTTCAATTTCACCTCGGGGGGACGGCTCCAAGTGTTTGGCAAATTCAATTACCCGGTTATCATAGGTATACAAACCAACCACAGCAAAATTACTTTTGGGTTTAGTTGGTTTTTCCTCAATGCTTACTGCCTTCATGTGTTTATCAAATTCCACCACTCCAAACCTTTCCGGATCCGCGACCTTTTTAGCAAACACCATGGCACCACTCTTAAAGCTCTTAATTGATTCTGAAAAGTCATCCTCAAAAAAATTATCACCCAAAATCATGGTTACATTATCAGTTCCTATAAAATTCTCTCCGATCTTGAAAGCATCCGCTAAGCCTTTTGGCTCCTCCTGAATCTCATAAGAAAAATCCACCCCAAAATCCCGTCCGCTTCCCAATAAGTTTAAGAAATGACCCGAATAGTCTGGAGCAATAATAATTAAAATGTCTTTGATGCCCGCCTTAATTAATGTTTCTATTGGGTAGTAAATCATCGGTTTGTTGTACACCGGCAATAGTTGCTTTGAAGTAATTTTAGTCAGCGGTCTAAGTCGGGTGGCTTTCCCACCAGCCAGTACGATACCTTTCATCTCTTTAGTATATACTTTTATTAATGAAACTACTTGTCACCGGCGGACTTGGGTTTATTGGAACTAACTTTATTCGTTACTGGTGGGAACGCTACCCTCAAGATCACATTACCAACCTCGACAAGATTACTTACGCCGCCAACCCTCAAAATCTAAAAAGTCTCGAATCTTCACCTAACTACACCTTTATTCAAGGTGACATTCTTGACGCTGATTTGGTCAACAAATTAGTTTCTCAAGTTGACCTGATTGTCCACTTCGCCGCTGAGTCTCATGTGGACCGGTCAATTGATGACCCCCTAATGTTTGTTAAAACCAATGTACTTGGAACCTACACCCTACTAAAGGCTGCCTTAATTAATAAAACCCGCTTTCACCACATATCCACCGACGAGGTTTATGGGACAGTTGACCCAAATACTACTGAGGAGTTTTCTGAAACCACCTCTTTTGACCCCACCTCCCCCTACGCCGCCTCCAAAGCCAGCTCCGACCATTTTGTTTTGTCTTTTTTTAAAACCTTTGGCTTACCCATTACCATTACAAACTGTTCCAACAATTACGGCCCCTACCAAAACCCGGAAAAACTCATTCCTAGATTGATCACCAACTTGGTTAATAATTCTAAAATTCCGGTTTACGGTAAAGGTGAAAACATCCGTGACTGGCTCTACGTAACCGACCACTGCCGGGCCATTGAAGCCGTTGTTATGAAAGGAATAATCGGGGAGACCTATTGTATTGGCGGCTTAAAAGAGTCTTGCCAAAATATTGATATTGTTAAAAAAATAATTAACTTAATGGGTAAGTCTGAGGACTTAATTGAATATGTTGCTGACCGGCCAGCCCACGACAATTACCGGGTATCTTGGAAAAAAATAAACGAAACTTTAGGTTGGGAACCCAAAGAATCCCTCGAAACCGGACTCAAAAAGACTATTGACTGGTATTTAGCCAATACCCAGTGGTGGCAAGCATCGAAGGCTGAAGCCGAAGAGTTTTACAAAAAACTCAACAACTTTCAAGCCAATACCAAATAAATTATTTACTCTGATAAATCAAAAACTGGCGCTGGTCATCGGGGGTTGATATTACATCGACCAACTTCAATTTGTCATACCAGTCACCAACGACTGAGTTGATTGCCGACACCACATAAATTGACTTACCCTCCCGCAAGGGCTCGGCAAACCAATCAATTCCCCTGAATTCATACTTGCCAATTTTTGTCCCATTTTGGTCAACTCTTTTCAACATATCTTCGGCCTCAAACGCCCCAAAGTAACCAAAGTACAAGTGGGGGACTCCTACAAATTGACCATCCCGACCAAATTTTGGTTCTACCACGATGTGCTGGTATTCACTGGCCACGGGTTTAATTTTCTCCCAAACTTGTTTATAACCGTACTGAAAGTTGTTACCTACTGTTTTTGGATAATGAACGTAATAAGCCAAATAAAACTGCCAAAAAGAAAAGGCCAAAGCCACCAAAATTACTCCACCCACCCTCCGGTATTTTTTCACGACTTCCACCAATCCTCCCCCAGCAAATAGCAAGCCCGGACCCATCATGGCCAAATTTCTGACCGCCTCCATTCCGGAAGTTGTTGCTGGTACTATGGGGCACAACAACCACCACCCAACCAGCGCGCCATTATATTTTCCAAATATTTTTGGACCTTTTATTAATCCAAAAATCATCAAAATTAAAGTTGGTAATAAATACCAACCCTGACCCATCGGGGACCGTTTATCAAATAAGCCCAGGCCGCTACTAAAGTTACCGTTAAGTGAAAAATGATCAATGTAATTGTTAACTGGAATTACTATTAACGTTGCTGCTTTTTTCAAACTACTAACATCATCTCTTTTTAGAAAATCGGTGGTTTGACCGGCCCTCCACCACAGTTGGGAACTGGCCCGGTTATGAGTGTCTTTTAACTGGACCCCAACAAAGTCAATAGCAATTGGCAAAGCCACCATAATCGCTAAAAACCAATACGGAATCCACGCCCGATATCTTTTTAAACCAGTCAGCTTTAAGGGCAAAAAGAGAGCCAACATTGGCCCTAGTCCCCACCAAGTGTGATATGCCCACACCGTTAATCCAAACATTAAAGCAGATATGACATAAAACACCTTTCTCCCATTTTTTAAATAAACCAACAAACTTAACACCGCCAATAACCCGACAGTTACGGCTAAATTCGACTCATAACCAATTCTTGAAGCCCAAATCAACTTTGGACTTAACGCCGTCAGCCAGGCACCGGCTAGCGCCACTCCCGGCCCACCAATTAGGCTACCAATTGCCCCCAACGCCCCAATGGCTACAATTCCGGCTATTGCCGAAGTCATTCTGATTCCGTTTTCAGTCCGGCCCCATACAATAATTTGGGGGATATTTACATACGCATATAGCGGAGCTTTGTATGACCGGTGGGACATAAATGACAGCGGAAACAATACTCCATGCTCATCCTTGCCCGTTTTTAGAACTGAATATGAATCAAAAGCAATTGATATTTCGTCGTTTCCCAAGTGCGGCGGAACTTTATCAAGATCCTTAACCCTCAACCATCCCCCAACCATCATGGCGATTACGATTAGGACTACGGCAACTTTATTCACCGCATTATTAAATCAACCACTAATGCGACTACCAATATCCAACTCATATTTTTACTAACCAACACTTTTCCACCCCTCCAATACAACCAAATCAACACCGGAGCGGCCGCAAGCATTGCCATTTTTGAATCTACCATTTCCAACATGGCCCCCGCTCCAATAACGGTGATTAGCCACGCCAAATAATACCAATCTTTACGCCATTTAATTTGGGTTACACCTAGCGCTACTCCAATTCCTCCGGCCCAACCCAAAACTATCAGTAAGTTGCCCAAAGACAGTAGTTTTAAAACTGAATCAATCCATAGATTAACCTCCATCCACCCTGAGTATAGACGGGTTCTAATAGGGTAGGGGGTAATCACATCATCATATTTATACCCCTCAATCATCAGACCATATTTTGGATTACCCAAATTCATCCTTTCCCAATCACAGTTCAACTTCCCCGTCCAACCACACACCTGATTTAGAACTATTACCAGCCCCAATAATATCGGTAACAATAATAATCGCAACCTTGTTAATTTTAAGTAAGTTACCCACAATACTAAAAACACTAAGAACCACCCCACCAACTTCACCTCCCAAAATAGTGGCCAAAACATTACTATTCCCAGCCACCAATTTAACCTGACCCATTCTCTCGTTGTCATCCTTTGGGTTTGTTTTGATACCATTTCCAAGCCGTCTCAATAATTCTTTCTAAATTATCAAACTCTGGTTTCCATCCAAGCTCTGCTTTAATTTTATCTGAAGCTGCTACCAATACTGGAGAGTCCCCTGGGCGTCTGTCACCTATTACCACCGGAAAATCTTTATTGGTCACTTTTTTTATTGTCTCTACCACCTGTTTATTGGAAAATCCTTTTCCATAGCCTAAATTATAAGTTGCCGATTCTCCTCCACTAAGCAACTTTTTTAATCCCAACACATGGGCGGCAGCCAGGTCGGTGACATGGACATAATCCCTAACACAAGTCCCGTCCTCTGTCGGAAAATCATTCCCATTAATTTTAAGCTCTGACCTAATCCCTGTGGCCACTTCAAAAACAATTGGAATTAAATGTGACTCCGGCACATGCCACTCTCCTGTTTCACCATCCGGGTCAGCCCCAGCCGCATTAAAGTAACGAAATACTATTGATTTTAAACCATAGGCTAAATCGTAATCTTTAAAAACATTTTCAATCATCATCTTCGTTTTTCCATAGGCGTTTAATGGATCTAAGGGATGTTTTTCATCTATAGGTACATATTGAGGTACACCAAAAACTGCTGCAGTTGACGAGAATATTATTTTATTTACGTTATGTTTTCTCATAACTGAGAGTAAATTTAGCGTGTTTACCAAATTGTTGTAATAAAATTTCTGCGGATCTTTTACCGACTCCCCAACTTCAATAAAGGCCACTAAATGAGCCACCGCCTCAATATCATAGGTTTCAAACACTTTTTCAATGTCCTCAATATTGTCCAAATCTCCCTCAATTACTGTTCCCCATTTTGCTAATTCTCTGTGACCATTGCTGAAATTATCAAATATTACAGTTTCAAAACCTTCCTGGTTTAATTTTTTATTAACGTGAGATCCAATGTAACCCGCTCCACCGGTAATTAAAATCATTTTTTTAATTAATTTTTAATATTGGCCTTTGGCCTTTTGGCAAATTCAAATATTTTACTGTCACCTAATAAAAATATTCCCCCCAACAGGGCACTCAATATGCCCATAATGCCGGCAAAGGTCGACACTAACAAGGCTTTCTGAGTGGTTATTCCTAAACTTGTAAAAAAATGTAGGTACAAATTTTCCCTAGCACCAAAACCAGCTATTGATATGGGTAACACCAAAATTAAAGATATGACTGGTATTACCGTATAAACTGAAAGCAGACTCATTCCTGCCTTAAATATTTGCGAATAAAACCAAATAGGCAGCACCCATATTGGCTCAGCCAGAAGTGAGATTAAAAAACATTTACCAATCCGGCTTTTGTTCTCCTTTTTTAATAAATCTACTACTTCCAAAATCCGGTGACCCCAGGGCAACTTAACAATAATTTTTTCGATATCTACCAAAAACACTACCAGGTAGAAAGCCACTAGTGCCGCGTTTATTCCTAAAAACAACCACCACAAAATGGAGGGAAAATTAAAATGAGCAATTTTCCCTATGGCTAATGCCAATAAGGCCATGACCGCAAACGCCGTAAAGCCAATTACCCGGTCCACCAACACCGACGCCGCTAACCGTGCTTTATTAATCTCGGGATATTTGTCAATTAACCCCACCCACTTAAGCAAGTCGCCCCCAACTGCCGAGGGAAAAAATAAACTGTAAAAACCCCCAATGTATGAGGCTTTAGTAAAAGTAATAATGTCTCTTAGTTTTGGGTGGGGGAGTAGTAATACCACCCACCTCCAACCTCCCAACAGCATGGTAATAAACATATAGACCATCATGAGCACCACAAACCATATTGGCACCTTACTAATTTCGGCAACTAAGCTTACAATATCAATTTTCCGAAAGGCCCAGTAAATTAACACCAAAGAAAATATCACCCGCACAATTTTAGAGCCCAAGATTGCTTTCAGTTTTACGATCACTTTATCCTATACTATAGTCAGTTACTTCAATTCGCAACCCTTGGCTAAATTTGTCACCCTTACTCATATTTATCCGCCTGCGCTCGACGGTGGTTCCCAAATACTTTTTCACTTATCTTTATATTTAAAAAAAAACCATCATTCAGTCTTAGTAGTTACCAGTAACACTGCCTCAACGGATGATTTTGTAAACTCACGCTACCTATCCATTACTCACACCCCTAAGATAATCTCACTAAGTGTCAGCCGCCATAGCCACTTATTTGTTAGATTAGTGTTAAAAATTCTAACCCCCATTGGCACCTTACCCCTCGTAAATAAGTTATATATTTTATTCTCAGTCCTGCGCACCGGTCCAATATTTTGCTTATTTCCATTGATTAAGGCCACCTGGTCGGTTATAAATTATCGCCCCGACTACATCTTAACTGGCCCACTACCGACTACTATTTTGATTTACGCTCATTTGTTTAGAATCACGAGCGCCATTTTAGGTCGTACCTCACCTCAAATTATTGTGATTCCTTGTTTTCATCACCAAGACCCATCTTTTCTTAATCCTCTATTATTATCACTCCTTGTCCGCTCTCAATATATAGCAACGCTTACCGACTTTGAAAACAACTACCTGACTACCCATCTTAAACGCCCCCCTTCAACCAATATTTTTACCCTAGGCGCCGGTGTTAACAATTCGCTTATAATTCGCACCCCCGTTTCTTTTCCCAAAACACCCCACTTTTTGTTTTTAGGCAACTTTGCCGCTCACAAAGGCATCATTACTCTGCTTGACGCCTTTTCTTTGGTATCTCCAAAATATCCCCATGCCCGCCTAACCATTGCCGGTCAATCTACCCTATATTACCCCACTATTTTAAAACATTTTTCCTCACTACCTGCCTCCACCCGCTCCCAAATTCAGCTCCTACCCCAGCGTTTTGGAACTAAAAGTTTAATTACACTTCTGGATTCAGCCACCTGTTTGGTTCTGCCCTCTATTCACGAAAGTTTTGGCATTGTTATTGTTGAAGCTTGGGCCCGGGGTAAACCGGTAATTGTGGCAGATATTCCGGCTCCAAGCTGGCTAGTTACTGCCTCCGGTGGGGGATTAATCTCCAAGTCCCTTGACCCAAAAAGTTTGGCCCTGTCTATGTTAAAAATTATTGCCAACCCCGCACTTACTCACAAGTTAGGACGCTGTGGTTTATCTTTTACTCAAAAGCACCTGACTTGGGATAAAATAGGTCAATGCCTGTTATCAAAGTTGCACTTATTGGCCTAGTTTTGGTTTTATTACTCACCCGTTTTTTAAACCGACCTAACGCCAATCTTAAAACCGTCACTTTAAATATTGGTTCTCAATCTTTTGCTCTGGAAAAGGCCATTACAACTCTCGAGCACTCCCGGGGACTCTCCGGCCGTACTTCACTTTGCCCCAATTGCGGCATGGTGTTTATTTTTAACACTGAATCGATTCAAACATTTTGGATGAAAAACACACTCATACCACTTGATATTATCTTTTTAAACAAAGATGGAGTCATTAATACTATTCATTCAGCCCTACCTCAACCAAGCGTATCCGACTTAAAACTAAAACTTTATTCCTCATCTGCCCCCTCCCTCTATGTTATTGAGCTCCCCGCCGGTACCACCCAAAAACTGGGGCTAACTGTTGGCTTTCAAATTAATTTAGCTCCCTTAAAATAAAGTGATTATTGGCATTGATATTTCATCCATTCCCTACGGTACCGGTGTTTCCAACTACACTCTCAATTTAGTCCACCACCTACTAAAATTAGACCCTATCAATCACTACAAACTATTTTTTAGCTCCCTGCGTCAGCCTCTGCCCCCTGAAATTACCAGTCTCAAATCTAAAAAGAATGTCACCATTTACCACTATCGCCTACCCCCAACTTTTCTTGAATTTGTTTGGCACCGGCTCCGCGCCTTCCCTATTGAAATGTTTATAGGTATTTGCGACGTTTTCCACACATGGGACTGGCTCCTGCCTCCGACTCAAAACGCCCGCCTAATTACTACCGTCAACGACCTGGTTCCCTTTCTTTACCCCCGCTGGCAACACCCCACAACTGTTGGCGTTTACCAACGCCGTTGGCAGCTAACCCCTAAAGCCGTTGCCCATTATATTTGTATATCTGAGGCCACCCGTACAGACTTACTCAACCTGTTTGGGGCTATTAATCCCTCGCATACTTCAGTCATCTACGACGCTCCGGAAGAAAAGTATTTTGCTTTTAATAAGTTAACCCAAGCCCAACAGAAAGCTAAAATTGCTCAACTCAAAAAAATTTATGGTCTGTCCCACTTTGTCTTAGCCCAAGGTACCCGAGAACCCCGCAAAAATCTAAACCGCCTTATTTCTGCTTTTATTAATTTCAAAAAGAAGCATCCCGATACCCAAATTGAACTGGCCATTACTGGCAAGTACGGTTGGGGCTCGGACATCACCCACCCCCAGCACAAATATTTAAAAATTTTGGGCTACATTCCTGAAAAAGATATGGTTACCCTCCACGCCTCTGCCGCCTGCTTGGCTTACCCCTCACTTTACGAAGGTTTTGGCTTACCCCTGGTTAAATCTATGGCCGTTGGCACTCCGGTATTAACCAGTAATGTTTCTTGTATGCCCGAAATTATGGGTAATGCTGGCGTACTAGTTAACCCCAAATCAGTTAGCTCCATCACCCAGGGGTTTGAAAAGATACTTCATAACTACTCACTGCGCCGCCAACTAATTAGCAAAGGCTTAGCTCAAGCCAGTAAGTTTCATTGGGATATTACCGCCCGCGCCACGCTGGAAGTTTATAAAAAAGTTAATATGTTGCCTAAAATTAAATGAACATTGGAATTGACGGTAATGAAGCCAACCTTAGTCGCCGGGTTGGCGTTGGTCAATTTGGCTACCAACTATTAACCCACCTCTACCTTCAGGACTCTACTAACAACTACACTATTTATTTAAAATCCGCGCCTCTCCCCGATATGCCACCCCCGCGCCCCAACTGGCGCTACCTGGTTTTTGGCCCATCCCCCATGTGGACCAAATTTGCCCTGCCTCTCAGACTATTTTTTTCCTTAAAACGCCCAGATTACTTTTACTCCCTCGGGCACTACTCCCCCCACTTTTCACCCGTCCCGGTTATCCCCACCATTCATGACCTAGGTTACCTCGACACACCCTCCCAGTTTACTCAAAAAGACTATTATCAACTGGTTAACTGGACTAGGCGCTCAATTAGTAAAGCAACCCACATTGCTGCCGTTTCCGAATTTACAAAAAACGAAATAATTCGGATTTACAAAGTTGACCCAGCCTCAATTTCTGTCATCCCCAATGGTGTTGACCCACCACCCTCATTTACCAAAACTGAAGCCGAACTTACTCTCAAAAAATTCCACATTAAGTCTCCCTATTTTTTAACTGTCGGCACCCTTAAGCCAAATAAAAATATTCCCCTGCTTTTGGAGGCATTCTCACTCTACTTAAAGACCAATCCCTCTCCCTCCCCGATACTGGTTATTGCCGGTAAAAAAGGTTGGTTGTTTGATGAAATTTTTTCAACCGTTACCCGACTAAACTTAAAAAACAATGTAATTTTTACCGACTTTATCACCGAATCGGAAAAATGGCATTTATATAGTCGGGCTACTGCCTCCTTACTAGTCAGCACCTACGAGGGTTTTGGCATACCCGTCATTGAGTCCCAAATTGTGGGAACTCCGGTAATCGCCAGCTCTATTCCGGCGCTAATTGAAGTTCTGAAAACTAATGCGCTTTTTGTCGACCCCACCAACGCCGCAAGTATCTCTGAGGCTATGACCGAAATTTCCAAACCAACCAAGCGCCAAGCATTATCCGTGGCCGGCGTCAAATCAGCCAGTACCTACAGCTGGAATAATTCAGCCCAACTGTTAATAAAAATGTTTTCGCAACTTTTTGGTCGAGTTAAGCTAAAATAAGCTATGAACGAAACCGTTGGCCAACCCGTCACCCTCACCAATTTTTCCTCCAAGCTAGTTAACCGCCTCAAAACTATCGGCTGGGAATTTTCACTTTACCTGCTTCGTTTAGTTGGCTACCTTCCTTCCCACACTCTGCGTAACATTTTCTACATCATTTTTGGCATTAAAATACCGCTATTTGGCAGTGTCATTCACCTGGGTGCCAACTTCTTTTTCCCCCCGGGAATTAAAATAGGTACTGACTCAATAATCGGCTCCGGGGCTTTTCTTGACGGCCGCGGCGGTCTTAGTATCGGCTCTCATGTTAGCCTGGCAACCGACGTGATGATATATACCGATGAGCATCAAATTAATTCCGAAACTTACGCCAATGATTTTGGCCCGGTAACAATTGAGGACTATGTTTTTATTGGCCCCCGGGCCATAATATTGCCGGGAGTCACCATTGGTAGGGGAGCCGTAGTCGCCGCCGGAGCTGTAGTTACTAAAAATATTCCCCCCTCCGAAATTTGGGGAGGAGTTCCTGCCCAAAAGATTAAAGATCGCCAAATTAAAAAATTCAACTATCGCCTGGGCCGACCCATGCTCTTTCAATGAGTCGGATTCATCTGTTAACCGTCATTCTTTTAGTGGCTATTAATACCTTGGGTGTTTCCTATTTAATGCTTCCAACGCCCACACTTCCACCACTACAGGACAGTATTCGCTCCCAAGAACCTGGTGACACCGTGCAACTTCAAAACGTTACCGCCTACTACAGCAATCTAACCCGGGCCCAAGTTCTTAATTTTTATAAAGCCTACTATTCCGGACCTTTCCGCATTATCATCAATCATCCGCCCGAAACAGCCCGCCAACTTATAAAAGACACCATTCAAACCTATTATCTTTATGAAATTTTGCTGCCTTACCGAGAAACTTTATACATTAATGGTTATGAATGGCAAAATGATGTTTTTACTGAACCGTCGGACCGGATTAAAAATAAACTAATCTACGAAGGTAAAACTTATTCTACCAAAATCACCCTCAAGTCCTTTCCCACTACCCCCACCCGCAGACTTGTCAATTTTTTTGGCCTTGAAATCATATTTATCTTACTATTTATAATTTATCGCCGGATTTATGCGCGTTAAACCACTTCTATCTATTATTATTATCAGCTACAACGTTAAAGATTTTATTGACCCTTGTTTAAACTCAATTTTGGCCGATAAAAAACTGGATTTCTCACTTAACCCTGACTCCGATCTTATTCCCTCCGAGCTAATAATTATCGACAATGCCTCCTCCGACACCAGTCCCGCTTTAATTAAGAGCTATCTTAAAAAACACCCCCAATATTCTTGCGTTACTTTCTTGCCCCAAGCCAAAAACTTAGGCTTTTCTCAAGCCAATAATTTAGGCGCCAAAACGGCTCAAGGCAACTATTTGCTGTTTCTTAACCCAGACACCATTGTTCTTCACTCGGCTATTTCGCAAACTCTGGAATGGCTGTCATCTCACCCCGAAGCGGCTTGTGCCACCGCCCAACTTTTAAATAACGATAAATCCATTCAACCCTCGGGTGGCTTTTTCCCTAACCTAAAAAATTTGGCAACTTGGTCTTTAAACCTTGATGATTTACCTCTGGTTAATACTATTATTGGTCCCATCCATCCCCATTCACCCACCTTTGGCTTGGCCCCCTCAAATTTTTATTTAAAAGATCACCCGCAGGACTGGATTACTGGGGCTTTTATGCTTTGGCGGCGGTATGCGTTTAAGTCCATTGGCGGCTTTGACCCTAAATACTTTATGTACGGCGAAGAATTAGAACTTTTTTACAGGCTGCGCCTGGCCCACCCTGAATTGTCAGTCTGGTATTTAATCGGCCCCCAAATAATCCATTTAGGCGGCGGATCCGCTAAAGCCAAATTCCACCCTTTATTATCGGAATATAAGGGAATTTTAGCCTTCTTTACTAAACACCGCCCCACACAATTACCCAAAGCCAGAGTTCTTATTAAAATAAATTGTCTGGCTCATCTTTGGTTATATCGTCTCCTGTTACGGTTTAATACAGCTTCTCTTTACTCCCAAACCTTGCGCCAACTATGAAATTAAATCTACTTAGAGTCACTTTAGCAGTTTTACTAGTGTTTATTCCCTTATATCCCAAGTTTCCCCTGGCTTTTGCTACCGGCTCCCAAGTTGCTTTTAGACTCGATGACATTATTGTTAGCCTAAGTCTTCTTGTTTGGATTGGCTATCAAATAAGAACTGGTTTTCCCATACTGCGCCAGAAAATGTCCTGGCTAATTATTGCCTACTGGCTTAGTTTGATTGCCTCTTTGCTTAATGCGTTTCTTGTTTATCAAACAACACCCAGCACTCAATTATTTCTTCATACCCTGCGCCGGTTGGAATACATGTCGTTATTTTTTATTACCTACTCGGCTTTAAGCACCAAAGACTTTAAATTCCCCCTCCCCTTTGCCATACTCGCCTTTTTTGGAGTTTTTGCTTATGGCATGGGTCAAAAATATTTTCAGTTTCCCGTAGTTTCAACTATGAATTTTGAGTTTGCCCAAGGCCAACTGCTTCAAATGGATGTTTGGACCAGAATCAGTGCCACCTTTGCCGGCCACTATGACTTAGCCGCTTACCTCAGCATTTTCTCTGCCCTTGCCTTAGGTTTATCTTTCTTAACCAAAAGATTAACCATAAATCTAGTTTTAAAACTATCCTGGGTGTTATCGTTTTATCTTCTCACTCAAACCGCCTCCCGCATTTCTACTTTCGCCTATTGGGGTGGCTCGGTTTTAATGTTAATGCTAATACGTAAATTCATTTGGATAGTTCCCGTATCCGCTCTAATGATTACCAGCTTTGTCACCAGTGCTGACCTAAACCAAAGGTTATTGGCCACCATACCAGCACTCAGGGGAACGTTTTCGCCTTCAACTACTACTGCTCCTACTCCAACTCCTACTGTCCTTTTACTTCCCACCCCAACCCCCGTACCTAATGTTCCTACCGAGGCCCCCCTCATTCCTACCCCCACCATTTTCCGCCACTTGGCCCCCACCCATCCTCCCATTGACGTTGATGCTGGTGTTGCCAGAAGCGGCGAAATTCGTTTCAAAGTTGAGTGGCCCCGGGCTCTGCGCGCTTTTGAAAAAAACCGGCTTTTAGGCACCGGCGCTGGCTCGCTTGGGTTAGCCACCGACAATGATTATTTAAGACTTCTGGGTGAAACTGGCGCCTTGGGCACTGTTACCTTTTTGCTAATTTTTGTTCATCTGGCTCACTTAAGTTGGCGAGCTCGCCGACAACCATTGACCGCCATATTCCTTTCCTCAATAGTCATTTTTTGGGCCAATGCCATATTTATTGACGTTTTTGAAGCTTCCAAAACTGCCTATCTTTTCTGGATTCTAATTGGCGTCTTCTACTATCACTTAACCGCCCCCAATCATGACCGTTTCAAAACCTAAAACAATAGCCTTGGTCGCCATAATTGTTCTAGGCTTGTTTGTCCGTCTGTTTCAAGTTGACTCGGTTGTCTTAGGGTGGCACTCCCACCGTCAGGCGGATACTTACTCGGTTACAAAAAATCTAGCAGCCAACCTCTCGACATTTTTTTTACCGACTTACCATGATTTGTCCCATGTCCAATCCGGCTTACCTAACCCCAAAGGAATTCGTCTGGTTGAACTCCCGCTCTACAATTTGCTAGTAGTCCTCCTCAACAATCTTACCCAATTACCCTTAATTATTTCCCACCGCCTGGTTGTTATTTTGGCTAGTTTAATCACGGCTTATTTACTCTACCGCCTTATACTACCCACCAAAGATTATTTAGCCGCCATTTTTGCTCTCTTCTGGTTTACCTTTTTGCCTTTCTCAATTTACTACTCCCGAAGCGTTTTACCGGAAATGATTTCAGTTACCCTGGGCATTGGCTCACTTTATGTTTTCAAAAAACACCCAATCTACAGTGCTCTTCTCTTGTCACTAGTAATGCTAATTAAACCCTTTTTTGCCATCTGCCTGCTTCCCGCTTTTATATATATATTTTTTAAATCCAAACCTACCCTCCGTTCATTTTTCATAACCGTTATTGCCTTTGGGCTAGCTCTAATTCCCATTTTGCTCTGGCGCAACCTTACCTCACTCTACCCTCAAGGAGTACCTAGCAATGCCTGGTTATTTAACCTCAGTCCTCACCCCGTTTTTCCCGAGTGGTGGCGGGGTTACAACCTTACCCTTATTAACCAGATTGAAGCCTTTCGCCCACATTGGTGGTACTGGCTTTTTTACAAACGCCTTGTGTTAATGATTTTAGGCGGGGGACTAGTTATTCCCTACATTGTTGGCCTGCTAAAATCCCACCCCCTAGTTGGCTTAAACCGGGCCTTAGCCCTAGGCACCTTTCTTTATTTTGCTATTGTCGCCGGGGGCAATCTTCGCCACGACTATTATCAAATTTTTACTCTGCCCCAAATTGCCCTTTCTTTAGGCCTAGGCTTTTCAGCTATTTTGAAATATAAAAAGAGATTTATGGCCATTCCATTATTGTTAATTTTATCGATATACTCCCTTTATACGACCACCCGCCTTATTTACCCCAACTACCAAATTTACAACTCCACCCAACTTCATCTATCTCAAATTGCCGCTGATTATGTGCCGCCAAATGCCCTAGTCATTGCCCCCGCCCAGGGTGATACCACTTACCTGTATTTTTTGGGGCGCTCCGGCTACCCCTTAGAAATGGACAACTTTCAGTCCCTGGCCACGCTTCACCAACAGGACTTATATCTAGTATCTACAGACATAAACGATTACACCCATAAGGTTCAAAAAACAGGCAAGGTTCTTTGGACTGGCCCCAATGGTATTATTATTAAAATTCCCTACCAACCATGATCAAAAAACGCCAGGTTCTCATGATTACCCCCTACATTCCCCGCTTGTCCCAATCTGGCGGCCAGCGACACTCGTTTTATACCCTAAAATATTTGGCTCCGAAAAACGACATCACCCTTATTTGTATTTCTCCGGATAACGAAGGGTTGGAAGATATCCGCGCCTTTTGCCGCCAGGTAATTGTCATTAAGCGGGGTAAAACCTGGGACATTAAAAAGATACTGGCAACCGGATTTTCTCCTTACCCCTTTTTACTGGTTAAGTATATGAGCCAGGAACTAAAAGACACCATTAAACAACAATTAGCGGAACACCATTTTGACCTAATACATTGCGACTGCCTTTATCCCATGCCCAATATTCCCTCTACTTCGGTACCACTTCTTTTGGTAGACGTTACCATTGAATATGCCATTTATCAGCACTTTTTAGAAAGCTTAAAAGGCTGGCGCAAGCTTTTATTGCCCTTATTGTCAATTGATGTTTTAAAACTGAAATACTGGGAAACCCGCTATTGGCGCCAAACCAATACCGTCGTCATGTTTAGCGCTGATGATCAAAAATTTGTAACTCAGCTAACCGGCAGAAAAGATATTCAGGTATTTAACGATGGAGTTGACCCCAAGTTTTTTTCCGCTCCCTCCAAAACTAAGAAGGCCGATCATCCGGTCATACTTTTCGGAGTCTCTAACATGAAGTGGATGCAAAACCGAGAATCTGCCGAGTTGATCTTGAAACATTATTGGCCTTCAATTAAATCGAAATACCCAACTGCCCAGCTTTATATTGTTGGCCGTTTTGCGCCTGACTTTTTTGGTCAGTATCAGTCTAAAGATATTATAGTTACCGAAGCTGACACCGAAGGCGGCTCCAAAGACCCTCAATATTACTATGAACTTAGCTGGTTTTTGCTGGCTCCCATGGGCAGCGGCGGAGGCACCCGTAATAAGTTTTTAGAAGGGATGACCTTTGGCCTGCCGGTAATTACTACCCCCGAAGGTGGCATGGGCAGTATTCAAATTGAAAATTTTACCCACGCCATTGTTAGCCCTTCCAAAGATATTTTGTCCCACATCTACCGCCTTATAGACGATTCTGACTACCGCCAAAAAATGAGTCAGGCAGCCAAAAAACTAATTCATTCCCACTACGCTTTCGATAAATGTGTCGAGGGTTTAAATCAGATTTATGACCAAACTACCAATAAGTAAAATTCCCGATTTAACAATAGTTATTGTTAACTATAATACTGATACTTATTTAACTAAATGCCTGACAAGTCTGGCCAACAGCAAACTTGGTTCTTATCTGGTAGAAACTATTGTTGTCGATAACGCTTCAACTGATTCTAGTTTCTTGTTAGCCCAAAAGGAAAAATACATAAATAACAATCTAAAGTTTGTTTTTTTTAAACTCACTAAGAACCTTGGATTCTCTCAGGGCAACAACCAAGGTGTTGCCAAGTCTCACCCTCAAAGTCGGTTTGCTTTGTTTTTAAACCCTGACACTACAGTTGAGCCCCACACTCTCTTCGATTTAATTAACTACTTTAATACTCATTCCGAAGTTGATGCCGCTACTGCCAACCTTATTCTGGTCCGCCTAAATGCCACTCAACCCGAGTCTCATCGTGGTTTTCCCACACCCAAAAACGCTTTTTTCCATTTTTTCCTTCCTTTTTTACCCCGCCTTTTCCCCAAGTCAGCTTTTTTTAATGGCTACTTTTTAGGCCATCTCAATTTAGACAAACCTACCATCATTGACGCCTGTGTTGGCGCATGTTTGATGGTCCGCCGACCAATAGGGGAACTGATTGGTTGGTGGTGCCCCGACTATTTTTTTTACGGAGAAGACTTGGACTTTTGTTACCAGCTCCAAAAACGGGGGTTCAAACTTTGGTTTTTACCTCAAATTAAAGTCTTCCATTATCAGGGCGTATCTTCAGGCATAAAAAACAAATCTTCTTTAGCCACACTAGAGAGCCGGCTAACAACAGCTCGCGCGTCTACCCAAGCCATGCGCATTTTTTATAAACGAAATTTAATTTATTCATACCCCTCACCAGTTCGCTGGCTTATCTGGCAAGGAATAAACCTCCTAGAAATTACTCGCCTAACTATTGCCCGACTCAAGTCATGACACCCCATTTAGTAATTGACGCCCGGCTATATGGCTCACGCCACACCGGTATTGGCCGTTACACTAAAAACCTGCTTTTGGCCTTAAATCAGCTGCCAGCTTTCCGAAAATATAATGTTTCTATATTGGTATACCCGGAAATTGAAGATGAAATTCGTCTGGATTTAGGCAATCGTTTTAACTATGTGGTTACAAAAATTCGTCATTATACGTTCTCAGAACAGCTACTGCTTCCTTTCGTTTTGTATTCGCTAAGGCCAACTTTAGTTCACTTTACTCACTTCAACAAACCACTTCTCTACCTAGGTAAGAGCGTTGTCACCATTCATGATCTGATTAAACACTTTTCCCTCGGCCCTGATACCACTACCCGTTCCCCCGCTCTTTATCACTTTAAACACATAGGCTACCGCCTGCTAACTTGGTGGGTTATCAAAACCACCAGCCTAATAGTCCCCTCTGAATTTTGGCGTCAATTCATTTTAAAGCACTACCAAGTTTCACCCAATAGTGTTACCACCACCCACGAAGCAGTTGACCCGAAGTTTTTATCAAGCCACCCAAACCCACCCAAACCACCCACCAAACCCTACTATCTTTTATATATTGGCAATCTCTATCCCCATAAAAATGTCAAAGTGATTCTGGAAGCACTGCCGCTATTACCCAACTTCAAGCTTTACCTTATTGGCCAAAAGAATATTTTTACCGACCGCTTGCTAGCCACAGCCAAAAATCTCGGAGTTCACCACCAAATAAATTTGTTGGGGTACCTAAACGATTCCCAGTTTACAAAAATTTACGCGGCTGCTTTTTGCCTGGTCCACCCCAGCCTCTTGGAAGGATTTAGCTTGACTGGACTTGAAGCCATGGCCTTAAACTGCCCGGTAATTGCCGCCCGCGCCAGTTGTTTGCCCGAAGTTTATGGAGACTCTGTAATGTATTTTAACCCTACCGACCCTCAGGACTTGGTTAACCAAATCACCCGACTGTTATCCACCCCAACTCTCAGAGCTAACCTAATTTCTAAGGGTAAAAAGCAGGTAGATATGTATTCCTGGACCAAAACTGCCTCCCAAACCCTTACCGTTTACCGATCACTACTTTCTAGTAACTAGAATGGCCGCACCTAAAATCGCCATATTTTACGATTGGCTCAATCAATGGGGTGGGGCCGAACGGTTGCTACTCGACATTCTGGCAGTTTTCCCCCAAGCTGACCTTTTCACCGCCTTTTATGACCCCGAGCGTTGCCCTTGGTTACCCAAAAACATCCGAGTCTATTCCACTCCCTTAAGCCGCCTTCCCACCCCAATAACCAAATCTCCTCTTGTCCACGCTTTTATTCCCCCTCTTATTGAAGGAATAAATTTTAATAAGTATCAAATAATAATTTCGCTCACCAGCCAAAACGGCCACTGTTTAATTACCCCATCCCAATCATTATTTATTTGCTACTGCCTCACTCCCAACCGATACCTATATGGAAATACAAACAACCCTCTACTAAAGCGCTACCGCCCCATCGACTTTATTTTTTCCCGGCGTCCGGATAGTTATCTTTCAATTAGCGATACGGTGTCGATTCGTATTAAACAGGCTTACAATCGGCCTTCCCTTATTATTCGCCCCGGAATTAATACTGACTTTTTCACTCTTCCAAAAACTACAAAAAAATCT
>JBAYFX010000013.1:0-21121 GCA_041666965.1 Candidatus Shapirobacteria bacterium | reverse complement strand
TAATTAAGTCCTCTTATCCCGTTGTCCGTCAAGAATTACCCTTAAAAGAGGCCTTAAATAGCGGTGCGCTAGGCTTTTTTGGTACCAAATATCCAGACGTTGTTTCTGTTTACACTGTGGGCAATAATACTGATCCTTATTCACGGGAAATTTGTACCGGTCCCCACGTACTCAATACTTCAGAAATTGGAAACATTAAGTTAACCCGTGAAGAGTCGGCTGGAGCCGGTCGAAGGCGCATCTACGCTGTCATCAACTCCTAACCTGCGGTATGCTTATATAATGACTTCGCCTGATAATTGCTGGCTTATTTTTATTGACCCTACCACTGTAGCTGTTGGGTTATATCGTTACGACACTTCTGGAGATTTACCTAATCAAGCAATCGGAAAACAGGAAACGTGGGATGGCGTTGATTCCACCTCGTTAATTCAGGCCACATCCCTCTCCCTAGATTCTGCTGCATCTACTTTACAATTATCCGAAAATCAGGAACCGAGCGACGCCATATTCGTTGTTCCTCCCTATTGGGTAGATACAGGGTCTTTGTTGCCACAATTGAAGAAAACTATTGAACCATTATGTCGGGAACTAAAACTCAAACCATTAGGATTCATGGCTCAAGATGAATTAGTAGTAGAATCGCTGGCTCATACTCCTGATTCCCAACCAAGTTTTATTTTCGTAACTTTAACTCCTACTAACTTTAGTTTGTCTCTTGTATCTTTTGGCGCCGTGCAACATTCCTTGCCTCCGTTAAACTATTCCCCAAGTAATTTAACATCCAGTCTTGAAAAGGCTTTGTATGAACTAAAGTCCAATTTTGCCCTTCCTCCCCATATAATTATTTTTGGACCACGCGATCCTAACTTTCAGTCTATTCTATCAAATTATCGCTGGCAGAATCCGGAGTATCCCGACATTTTTCTTCAACTACCCGAAATCCAGTTTTGGCATTACCCGCAGCTTCTTGAGCTGTTTCACCAACTTGTAGGTAAACCCACCTCGGTTCCCACCCTTGATGTGTCTACTCTTCCCCCTCCTCCTGTTCAGATTCCTTCATCATTGTCTGAAGTAGATCCCATTGAGTTAGGTTTTAGTGCTTTTGAGGAAGCGCAAAACATTTCTCCTCCTCAACCTCCTTTATTATTAGATGAACCCGAGTTAAATATACAACCAGATTTGCCAGTTCAAACCATACTGACTAATCAGCGTATATCTAAGTTTCATTTTAAATTACCCAAATTAAGTTTTCCTCCCACTCTTGTTTCTTCCCGTTTGTTGTGGTTGCCACTAATCGTCGTTGTAGCCAGTTGTGGATTATTTGCCCTGATTCCTTCGGTAAATTTAACAGTTTTTATTACCCCCCAACAATTTGATAAGCCAGTCGCGGTAGCAGTAAACCAGTCAGCAACTGGATCTCAGCTTTCTGTAAACTCTATCTTAATTAATAAGGACATTCAGGTTTCGTTATCAGTAGCTACAACCGGCCAAAAAGTAACTGGTCAAAAGGCAAAAGGTGAAATTACTATTTTTAATAAATCAGATAAAGTAATAAATTTACCAAAGGCTTTAGTATTACAATCAACTTCAGGCAACCAATATGAACTGCTAAATCCCATACAGGTTCCCTCAGCAGCAGCTAATTTGGAAAAGGGAATAATTGAAATGGGTCAAACTAAAGTGCTCATTGGAGCAGCTAATTTTGGTCCTGAATTTAATCTGACCGGGTCTCAAGATTATAAAATAAAAGATTATGGTGATTTAATCGCCCATTCTACAACCGACATTAGTGGCGGCACTAAACAAAACATTAATGTAGTTTCACCTACTGATAAAAGTCGCTTGTTAGCTGAGTTAGACAATAAAATAAACCAACAAGTTAATGTCTTGATTGCTACCCAATCAGATCCTCTTTTAATTAACAACTCTGCTTTTGTTAATTCAAAAAAAATTGACTTAACTCGTGAAATAGGCGAAGAGGCAAATGAATTGTTAGCTTCAGCCAAACTATCTATCAGTTTCCACCAATTATCCGCCGAGCAAAAACAAAATTTGGTTGATTCTGTGGTAAGCTCTTTTGCCTTGAAGTCAAAGCATAAATACTTACCTCAAAATTTTATAATCAGTTTTGTTACTCCACCCAAAGCGTTGGCCTATGCTGGTACCTTGCGGGTTAATGGATGGCTTGAGCCTCAAATTTCTGCCCAAAACCTCACCTCTAAATTAACCTTACTATCGCCTAAATCACTACCTCAGATTTTGCGCAAAGAAGTTCCTAGGTTTTATGACTGGGAAATTAACAGCCGGTTGGGTTATATTAATATCATTCCTTTAACGCCTGTTTTCCCAGGTCAAATTCATCTTCATTTTAAAGTAAAATGAGCTACGGTTATATAAAAAATCAACCGATTTACGTTCCTCCACCATATGGAAAAAAGATAATGGCAGGAACAAATATTTCTACTTATCGCCGGCCTTTAGCTTCCCTGTTTTTCGCTGCGGGAATTTTTCTGCTATTGTCTGCTTTTTGGCCAATGTTAAGTTTTCAGATTAATTATGGACGTAGTTTAGAACCTGTAGTCAGTCCGCTTTCAGCAGTTTTCTATAACCGTTCGGGTAATATTTTGGGGCAATCAAATCAAGCTGATTTTACACAACTCGATAATTGGTTTGTAGGTCAAACTACTCCTAGTAATAATGAGCCCGCAATTGTTGGCTCAGAAACTTATTATTTATCAATCCCTAAGCTAAAAATCGACAATGCGCAAGTGAAGTACGGCAGTATGGACTTAAAAAAAAGTTTAATTCAATACCCACAAACAGCTTTGCCTGGTCAACTGGGTAATCCTGTGATTTTTGGTCACTCAGTTTTACCGCAGTTCTTTAACCCCAAGTCATATTTAACCATTTTTTCAACATTATATAAGCTCAAGCTAGGTGATGAAATTTTCATCGATTATGATTCAGTTAAATACAAATATTTAGTTGATGAAATTTATGAAGTTAAACCTACCGACTTGTCGGTGCTCGAACAAAGATTTGATAACCGTTACTTGACGCTTATTACCTGTACCCCCCCGGGCACCTATCTTCGTCGATTAATTGTTAAAACCCGAATTGTCGACCTTTGAGATTTGTCTTGGAATAGATTTTGGCACTAAACGTATCGGGTTAGCGGTTAGTCAAAATGGCTTAATTTCTCCACTACCATACCTCAATTCTGGACCGTTATTGTTCTTAAAAATTTCTGAGATTATTCAACAATACAAAATTGGGAAAGTGTATGTTGGTTTGTCTACAGGTCCTCTCCGACGGCTTCAATTAGACTTTGTCTCTAAGTTGTCTGACATGATAAAATTATCCGTTGAAACAGTTGATGAGACCGCTACTACCATTGAGGCACAAGCAATGTTAAAAGCTAATGGCCATTCAAAAAAAAGTCACCGGCGGCTAGTTGACTCCGTATCAGCAGCTCTAATTTTAGAGCGTGTTATTTGTTAGAAAATCATGTTTAAAAATCTTATTTCTCCAATCCAGGTATGGCTACTGTCTCAAGGGCGTTGTGTCGGTTGTGGTGATAATTTAGTTCGTGGTACAAAAAAGGAAGTAAACTCCCAAATTACAGTAACTTGTCGTTGTGGTCGAATTTTCATTTACGATGGAAAAAAGGATACTTATCGGCGCGCTCTTTTTACCGAAATCTGAGCTTATGAAGCGGTTAGTGAAATTGATTTTGTTTTTTAGCTTACTAATTTTGATTTTCGGGTGGTATTTAATTTTTGGTAGAAAAACACCATCTGATATTGACCTGGTAATTAACAAGGGTCAATCTCTAATTTCCATAAGCCAATTGCTCTCAAATTCCAATGCCACTTCTCATCCGCGTCTTTTTTGGATTTATGCTCTAACAACAAGAACGCAGAATCAAATTAGGGCAGGTCAGTTTCATATTCCCCAAGGGTCAAATATACCTAGTATTCTAAGTGTTCTAAGCCAGGGGGGGAGAGATGATTATCAGTTAACAATTACGCCGGGTACTCGAGTCGAAGAAATCACTGACCTTTCTCAAGAATTTCGCCAAGATTACTTAGGTAAAATTGGGTTTTTGTTTCCTGAAACCTACTTGGTACCGAGAAGTTATGATTCCCATCAGTTATGGCAAATAATATCATCCGAGTTTGAAAAGAATTTAAAATCAGTTTCTGAAAACTTAACTACTAGTTTGTCTACTGAGAAATCGATAATTTTAGCCTCATTATTAGAACGCGAAGCTAAAACACTCCAAGACAAAAAAATAGTAGCCGGCATTATTCAAAATCGTTTAGAAATAAATATGCCTCTACAAATTGATGCTACTGTTCAATTTGCCCGTGATTCGCTCTACCCTCCCAAAGATGGTAACTATTGGCGCCCAGTTACTAAGGCTCAGCTTCAAATCGAATCTCCCTTTAATACTTATCAAAACAATGGTTTACCCCCCGCTCCAATCTGTAATCCTGGCCTTAACTCTATCAACGCTGCTCTTCATCCAACCGTATCAGATTATCTTTTCTACATTTCCGACAATACAGGTAATCTTCACTTTGCAAAGACCTTAAATGAACACAACCAAAACATAAACACCTATCTTAGATAAAGTGTCATTGTTTAACCTTATTAATTAGTTCTTCCAAAATCATCCATCTTCGTTTTTTTTCTTTAGGTGGCACATTGTCCCCAAAGTTGAGTGCGGACATTGTGCCCTTGCGGGGTGAATATTTATTAATATAAGCTTTCACGAATTTTGCTTTCCGACAAACCTTGATTGTATTTGTAAACGCAGTCTCATCTTCTCCTGGAAATCCGACAATGATGTCTGTGCTAATTTTTACGCCTTTTACTTTCTTTTTAATTTTACTTACCAATTCTAAATACTCGTCAGCATTGTACCCTCTGTTCATTTTTATTAAAACATTGTCATCACCGGATTGGAGAGGAAGATGAATTAAACGGTCAATTGTTGAGTATTTTGATACTACGTCTATCAATTCGTCTGAAAAATCCCAAGGGTTACTACTTACAAAACTTATTTTTTTAAACCCCATAGTAGCCACTGTCTCGAGTAGTTTGGGAAAAAGGCTTTTAAACCTTTTTTTCCCCATATTTACCCAATTGTCAGCCCCCAACATGTCTGCTCCATAAGAATTAACATTTTGACCCACCAAACTTAATTCTTCAAATCCGTTTTTCACAGCCATTTGGGCTTCGTTAATTATTTCTTCAAAAGGTCTTGACACTTCTTTTCCTCGGGTAAAGGGAACAATACAATATGAACAGTAGTTATTGCATCCATTACTTATTGGTATTATTGCTGTTTTGCTATTTTCTCTTAATGGCTCATTTTCACCATAATCATATGTTGAAATTGGTAACCACTTTGAAACTTGTGGAAATTTTGAACTCCATTCGCCTTGATTATTTTGTCTAATTAAAGCCCCAACTAAGCATCCCGTAACGATTATCTCTATTTTGTTGTTGTGATTCGCATTAAACTGATCAATTTTATTAATTAACCCATAGGCTCGGTTTTCTGCCGATTCCCGGATCATACATGTATTTATTACTACCCTGTCCGCTTCCTCCCAACTGTTACTTACAAAATATCCCTGCTTCCAATAGTAATAACTAATTCTTTCACTATCAGCTTGATTTTGAAGACAACCAAAAGTTTTGATATAAATTAACTTATTTTTAATCACCTGTGATTTTACCAAAGCCTAACGCCAGATTTTACGTCCCAAAATCGGAAGCCCGAGCCCCGATATTAAAAGCATAAATGTAGGTAAGGGCCACCCGGCTGCTGGCAGGGCATCTCCACTTCCTTTGTCTACTGCTTCCCAGTTTACATTTTCAGATCCAATCGTTAAGGTAAATGATATGGTGGAGCCACCACTGCTTAGCTCAACCTGGTGATCTCCTTCACTCAGAGCGGTAGGAACCTGATAATCAAAGTTTCCCGATGAATCAGCACTAATTATTTGACTATTACCATCAATGTTTATGGCTACTTCGGAATTAGGCTGAGCTTCCCCTCGAAATATCGGTACATTCCCCGAATACCACCAATGATTGATCTGTTTACCGTCGGTACTGACCTCGCCAATTTGTTTTAAGTTAAAGCCTCCAGCCCAGATTGGCCGAGGACTAGCTAGATCAATTGCAATTGCCATTAAAATCAACCACCAAAATCTATAATTGTTTTTCATGGTTTCATAATAGTTGAAATTGACAATCCTTTCAATAAATGACATATTCTTTTATGTCCGACGATCTCCAATATCAACAATTGCTCGATCAATATTCTCAAAATATAAACAATCCACCAACTCCGGAAACTTCACCCCTACCTGACACGCCTCCAACATTGCCTTTGTTAGATGTGTCTAATAAAGAAATTGATGAGCCAGTTCCAGACATAATCGAACCCTTAAAAGAGGTTAAGTCTTATGATCTCAAAGAGACACCCAACTCACCTCCGGTGGAATTAGAAGACCAAAATATTTCTACTCATGAGAGCCAAAAGACATCTCTTTCTTTACCTTCTCAGACTTCTGAACCTACCTCATTACCTTCTTTGGGAACAAGTTACTCTGTCCCGTTAGCTGCTCCCTTTAATATTTTTAAGCTAACATTTATTATTTCACTCTTCATATTTCTCAGCGTCTTTGGTTTCTTAGGTTACAAGGTTTTTAAAGGGGATACTCAGTTTAACTTATCATTCAATCAAAATCCTAAATCTCCAGTTCCAACCTCAGTAGTGCCAACGACCGAAGTGCTGTTGGGCACATGTTTTCTAAATGATCAGCAATACAAAATTGGTGAAACTTTCCCTGCCTCTGATGGGTGTAATACCTGTAAATGTGAATCAGATACCTCCATTAACTGTAGCGAAGAAATATGTCAGGAGGAAGTGTCGGTAGTACAGAAAACCTACAGTCATACTTCTCCAAAATTTCAAATAAGTTACCCTTCAGAATGGTCTTATTACACATATCAAGATAAACCTGATATGTTTTATTTCGAATTAGAAGCTGATATAAATGATGGTGAAGTCCGTCCGGTCCCAGAAAACACCGAACCTACTTTTGTTCCTCTTACTGTATCAATCATAGAAACCAGTCAGATTCCGGTAATAATAAAACAATTAAAAACTGATTATAGTTATAGTGCTTATTCTGAAACAAAACCGATTATTAATCAAGTAAAATCAACGGAAATTAGTGGGCAAGTTGAAGCTGAAAGTTTCATAACTGGAATGATTGATCATCATCTTTTTATTCCCAGAGGGGCAAAAACAATCCATCTTAATTTTATTGAAATGGATAGTGAATTAAATACTGAAGTTTATAATCAAATAACTTCTAGCTTTAGTTGGTAATTTATCCTGTTGACCTGCTTCTTAATCCAATCTATAATACCCCCCAGCGTTCGCCCCTTTGGGGGCTTTCTTTGCTTAATTTTAAAAATAATTGATGCCTAAATCATCCCACCGAACCGATTGGGGACGAAAATATCCCCAAATCCCTAAACTTAATTTAATTGAAGTCCAACAAGAATCATGGAAACAGTTTTTAGAGAAAGAATTTGCCCAAACTTTACTGTCCATCTCACCTATTTCCGATTATACCGGGAACAATTGGGAATTGACTTTGGGCCAAGTCACTTTTGATAAACCTCCTGTATCTCCGGAAGTTGCTAAACGGAAAGGACTTAACTATGTGATACCAGTCCGAGTTTTAGCTACTTTATTGAACAAAAGAACTGGAACAACCAAGCAAGAAGAAGTATTTTTCTTAAGTCTTCCGACCATGACTGAACAGGGAACTTTCATAATCAACGGAATTGAGCGTGGAGTAATAAATCAGTTAGTTCGTTCACCTGGTGTATATTTCACCACAGAAATTGACCCAAGCACCGGAAAAAATCTATATAATGCCGAAATTCGTCCTAATCGTGGTTCATGGCTCGAGTTTTTTGTTGGTAAAAAGGATGTTGTATTTGCACGCATCGATCGAAAAAAGAAATTTCCAGCTACAATTCTTCTTAGGGCTATTGGTCATTATACTGATAAGCAATTAGTAGGCGAATTTTCTGATTTTATCAACGGAACAATAAACGCTGACCCGACAAAATCAAACGAAGAAGCAGTTCTTGAATTTTATCGACGTCTTCGTCCTGGAGAGCCAGCGGTTATCGAAAATGCACAAAACTTCTTACAAGAAAGATTTTTCGATTTGAAAACTTATGAGCTTGGTAATGTTGGGCGATATAAGTTTAATAAAAAGTTTTCTCAATCCTCAGATGACACTAATCCTTCTAATTGGGTTTTAAACCCAGATGATCTTGTTAATACAATCAAGTATTTAATAAAGCTACAAAAAGGTGAAGTTAAGCGTGTTGATGACATAGATTCATTAGCCAATCGACGTCTTCGTCGATGTGGCGAAATAGTCTCTCAAATCGCAATTCGACCCGCACTTATCCGATTTGAAAGGATGATAAAAGAACGAATGAGCTTGATTTCCACTAAGGAAAAGCCAACTCCTTCCCAGATGATTAACCCACAACCTATAATATCTTCACTTAACACCTTTTTTAGAAGTAATCAACTTTCAGCCATCTTAGATCAAACTAATCCTTTATCAGAACTAGATTTATTGCGACGTGTTACCGTCGTTGGTGTTGGCGGTCTAACTAGAGAAAGAGCCGCATTTTCAATCCGTGACGTACATAGCTCACAATATGGACGTATTTGTACTGTTCGTTCACCAGAGGGACCAAACATTGGTTTAGTTACCTATTTGGCACTATACGCAAAAATTGATAAATATGGTTTTCTACTGGCACCTTTTAGACCTATTGTAAAAAATGGCAAAGATTTTTTTGTATCTAAAGATTTTGTATATCTAGATGCTGACGATGAATATGATGCTCAAATTACACACTTGAACATTGATACGGATGAAAACTGGCAGATCAAGCAAACATGGGTACCAATTCGTTACCAAGGAGAATTTATAGAAGGACCAGTTTCAGGCGTTCGTTATATTGATTTAGTTCCTAACCAGATTGTTGGTGCTTCAGCCGCGTTAATTCCGTTTGTCGATCACGATGATGCTACACGCGCCTTAATGGGCAGCCACATGCAAACACAGGCGGTGCCTTTGATTAATCCTCAAGCGCCGGTTGTTGGTACGGGGATGGAAAGTGAGGTGGCTCGAGCTATGGAAAGGGCAATATTGGCCCCTGCTTCCGGAACAATTACTTACGTTGATGCCCAGAAAATAATATTGAAGTTAGATAAATCAATAATAGTAGAAGGAAACGAGAAGAAAGAAATTATTTATAATTTGGTGAAATTTGATCGTACCTCACCGTATGGCACTTGCTACAACCAAAAGGCTATGGTAGTTCAGGGGAATCAAGTCAAAGAAGGTGACTTATTGGCAGATGGACCGTCAACTGATGGTGGTGAGTTAGCTTTAGGTAAAAATATTTTGGTGGCATATGCTTCAATCGATGGGTTGTCTTACGAGGATTCGTTTTTAATCTCCGACCGTCTGGTTAAGCATGACGTTTTAACTAATGTTCAAATTTATGAATATAAAGCCGATGTTGTGGAGACCAAGTTAGGAAGTGAGGAGTTGACCAAAGACATACCAGGTGTTGCTGAAGCTGAATTAGCTAAGCTTACTCCAGATGGTATTGTCATGATAGGTGCGACGGTCGGACCGAATGACATTTTGGTGGGAAAAGTTGAGCCCCGTGGAGAGAAAGAATTATCTGCAGAAGAAAGGCTCCTTCGCGCTATTTTTGGTGAAAAGGCTCGTGAGGTTAAAGACACCTCACTTCGTGTCCCCAACGGAGAGGGTGGAGTTGTAATAAAAGTCGAATCACTTTCTAGAGATCAAGGTGATGAACTTGATCCGGGTGTTAACCGTATTGTAAAAGTATATGTTGCTCAAATCCGACGTATTCAGGAAGGTGATAAGATAGCAGGGCGTCATGGGAACAAAGGGGTTATTTGTCGCGTTATGCCTGAATACGATATGCCACGTTTATCAGATGGTACCCCAATTGATTTAGTCATATCACCACTTTCTGTAATTGCTCGTATGAATCTGGGTCAAATTTTGGAGACAATGCTTGGTTATGCCGGGTTCACTTTAAATAAAAAATATTCAGTCCCTGTGTTTCAAAAATACCCCGAATCCCAGATAGAAAAAGAGCTTGAACTGGCAGGTTTGCCAACTGGTGGAAAGCATTTACTATATGATGGTAGAACAGGAGAGTCATATGATCAACCCACCACTGTAGGCATTGGATATATTTTAAAACTGGTACACATGGTAGATGATAAGGTTCATGCACGTTCTACGGGTCCATACTCTTTGGTTACTCAGCAACCACTAGGTGGCAAGGCTAGAATGGGAGGCCAAAGACTAGGCGAAATGGAGGTATGGGCACTTGAGGCTCATCGAGCTGCTCACACTTTACAAGAAATGCTCACATTAAAATCAGATGATATTGAAGGTCGTACTATGGCGTTCCAATCAATAATTAAAGGAATACCAATTCCTGAACCTGCGGTTCCGGAGTCATTTAAAGTTTTAACAAAAGAATTAGCTGGTCTAGCAATAGACATTTCGCCATTAACCATTAACGGTGAAGCAGATTTAAATTCTTTAACTTCTAATAACGCTGTCCCAGATGATGGAGTACTTCCATCCAGTGTTAACATTAGTACGTCTTCTGTAATGGCTGATGATTCGACAGATGACTCTGCCTTAAAAAATTCTAATGACTCTGAAGGCTCCGAAGAAGAGGATATCGCTGAGCCTACAGACTCAGAAATTAAACAAGCGAAATAAATATATGTACAAATTTAAAAACTTAAACGATTTTATTGGTCTAAAAATTAAATTAGCTTCTCCTGAAGAGATTCTTTCTTGGTCTCATGGAGAAGTGACCAAACCGGAAACAATAAATTACCGCAGCTGGCGCCCAGAAAAAGACGGTCTTTTTTGTGAAAAAATATTTGGACCAAGTCGGGATTATGAATGTTATTGTGGAAAGTATAAAAAAATTAGGTTCAAAGGAGTTGTTTGTGACCGTTGTGGTGTCGAAGTGACTACTTCGAAAGTAAGACGCGAGAGAATGGGGCATATAACTTTAGCTGCTCCCGTAACCCATTTATGGTATTTACGAAACACACCTTCTCCAATTAGCGTAATTCTTGACATTTCTCAAAAAGAACTCGAATCAGTTGTTTACTTCACAAAATATTTAGTTACCACAGTTGACGACGCCCGTCGCCAAGAAGCGATCACTAATCTGAATTCCAATATGGAGGCACGTCGGGCTACCATAGACGCTGATACCAAAACCGCAATTAATCAAAAAAATGCAGACTTTGATCAAGCTAAAGTAGATTTTGAAAAGAAAATCAAAAACAAAGATCAATATAGAATTGCCCTAAAAGAAAGAGAAGTCCAACTAAAACAGGATATTCAAAAACTTGAAAATAAAGCTCTTACGGAAAAATCCCGTCTCGATAGCCTTTCTCAGTATCTTGACGAAAAAATTCGAGACATGAAAGTTTTAAGCGTAATAAGTGATGAAGAAAACTTCTATTTTTCTCAGTTTAAGGCTGATATTTTCTATGAGTCTAAAATGGGTGCTGAAGCAATCTTGGAAGTTTTAAATCAAATTGATCTTGAGTCAACTCTAAAAAACCTTAAAAAAGAATTAGCCAAAACCAATTCTCGTCTAAAGAAAAAGAAAATAATGTACAAAATCCGAATACTAACAGGAATGTTAGAAAACGGTATTCTCCCCAGCTGGATGGTAATGTTCTATGTACCAATTGTGCCACCGGACCTAAGGCCAATGGTTCAGTTAACTGGTGGTAGATTTGCAACATCGGATTTAAATGATTTATACCGGCGTTTAATTAACCGTAATAATCGTCTTAAAAAACTTTTACGCCTAGGTGCTCCGGAAATTATTTTGAGAAACGAAAAAAGAATGCTCCAGGAATCATTGGATGCTTTAATTGATTCTCAAAAAACATCAAAAAATAAGCGGAAAACTAGCAAACGTACACCTCGCTCCCTCTCTGATTTGCTCCGCGGTAAAAAAGGCCGATTCCGCCGCAACCTTCTAGGTAAACGTGTCGATTACTCGGGTCGCTCGGTGATTGTAGTCGGTCCCGAACTCACGTTAAACCAAG
The DNA here is from genome assembly GCA_041666965.1 of Candidatus Shapirobacteria bacterium. GTDB lineage: Bacteria > Patescibacteriota > Microgenomatia > UBA12405 > UBA12405 > JBAYFX01. The sequence goes on along the minus strand of JBAYFX010000013.1, from coordinate 8,847 downwards.
TGGGCTTGCCTAAAGAAATAGCCCTCGAAATTTATCGTCCTTTTGTTTTGCGCGAGCTCATGATCTCCGGACTAGCTCCCAACATCAAAAGCGCTAAAAACTTAATTGACCATCGCATCAACGAAGTTTATGACGCGCTCGAAAAGGTCACCAAGAAAAGCTACGTCCTGCTAAACCGTGCCCCGACGCTCCACAAACTCTCGATCCAGGCTTTCCGACCAATCTTAATCGATGGGTTTGCTATTCGTCTTCACCCCTGTGTTTGTAAAGGCTTTAACGCCGACTTTGACGGAGACCAAATGGGTGTCCATCTGCCACTTTCGGTAGCTTCCCAAATCGAAGCCAAGCGTCTTATGTTACCTTCTCATAACTTACTCAAGCCCTCAGACGGTAGCCCCATCTCGGTTCCGTCCCAGGAAATGGCTGTAGGTTGCTACTACATTACTTCCGTGCGCCAAGAGGACCTGCCTCTTGAAGCCTCGGAAAGCCTGGAAGGTTTGTCAATCTTAGGTGATACTGCCGAAGTCGAATTGGCTTTCCAAACCAAAAAAATTGAATTACGTCAGCTCATTGTTACCCGACTCGATGGTAAGTTAGTCAAAACCACTTTCGGGCGCATTCTTTTTAACCGCGTTATCCCCAAAGAGTTTGGTTACATCAACGAGCCCATGGCTGGTTCCAAGTCCATAAGTGACCTGGTTGTCCGCACCCTCGAAACTCTGGGTCGCATTCGCACCGCCCACCTCATCGACGCCTTAAAGAAAATCGGTTTCTACGGTTTCACTCTATCCGGTCTCTCCCTTTCCATGGCTGACTGTGGATACCTACCCGAAAAAGCCGGCCTAATCAACGACGCTAATAAAAAAGTCGCCGAAGTCGAAGACAACTACAAAATGGGTTTAATCAGCCTCACCGAGAAAAAGCGTCTTAGTCAAAGCATTTGGATGGATTACACCGAAGAAATCGCCGAGAAAACTTGGGCAACTTTGGATGTTGATTCTCCAATTCGGGTAGTTTCGGCGGCTGGTATTAAACGTGCCTCCAAAGACCAAATCAAACAGCTTTCCGGTATGCGCGGACTTATGGTCGATCCTACAGGTAAAATCGTTCCGCTCCCCACCAAGTCCAACTTCCGCGAAGGTTTGTCATCTTTTGAATATGTTACTGGAGCCCGTGGTACTCGCAAAGGTTTGGCCGATACCGCTCTGCGCACCGCCGACGCCGGTTACTTAACCCGCCGTTTGGTTGACTCAGCTCACACCGCCATCATCCGCGAAGCCGATTGTGGTACTAATGGGTTCATAACCATTAGTCGCAACGACCGTGGCCGCGAGCGCTACTTTGCCCGCCGAATTCTAGGCCGCTTTCTGGCCAATGACTGTATCAATCCCGATACTAAAGAAGTCATTGCCACCAAAGGTCAGTTAATCGACAACAAAATTGTTTCTCTAATTGACAATAGCCCTCTAACTCAAGTAGACATCTTCTCACCGCTTACCTGCGACGCTCAGCAGGGGATGTGTCAAAAATGTTATGGTTGGGATCTTTCCGACCGTAAATTAGTTCAGGTCGGTGTCCCCGTCGGTGTCATTGCCGCCCAATCCATTGGTGAGCCTGGTACCCAGTTAACTCTCCGTACCAAGCATACCGGAGGAGTTGTCGGTGTTGACGTAACCCAGGGTCTGCCTCGGGTCCAGGAATTGTTTGAAGTCCGCATGCCCAAACTTCCCTCTCCCTTGGCTGAAATCAGCGGTAAGGTCAAAGTCAAAGAAACTATTGACGGTTTCGAGCTTAAACTTGTTGGTAAAGACGACAAAAATCAAGCCAAAACCATTACCTATCTGCTCCCCAGTAACGTTACTCTCTTAATTTCCGATGGTGATTTAATCGCCGCTGGCACTCAACTCTGTTCGGGTTCACTCGATGTTAGAGAAGTCATGGAAATTAAGGGTATCGAAGCGGCTCAGCGCTACTTAATCAATAGCATTCAAGCCGTCTACGAATCCCAGGGTATTGGCATTCACGACAAGCATTTCGAAGTCATTGTCAAAGAAATGAGCGACAAGCTTAAAGTCGAAGATCCCGGTGACACTACCTTCCTTTATGGCCAAATCCTAACCAGGGCCGTCTACAATCAGGAAAACGCCAAAGTTAAAGAAAAAGGTGGTAAACCAGCCGAAGGCAAGCGAATTTTGCTTGGATTAATCCAATCAGCTCTCTCTACCGCTTCCTGGTTGTCAGCCGCATCTTTCCAGCAAACAACTAGTATTCTTACTGAAGCTTCCCTGCTGGCTGAAGTCGATAACTTGATCGGTCTTAAGGAAAATGTTATTATCGGACGTTTGATTCCAGTCAAAACTGTCAAACTTTAAATTATGCCAACTTTCAACCAATTAATTAAATCGGCTCGCCGACCCCGGGTAGCTAAGCTCAAAACCGGTGCTCTGCGTAACAATTTTAATTCCTTAAGTAACAAATTAATCAGCTCGTTCAACCCTTTCAAAAAAGGTGTTGTTACCGTGGTTAAAACCATGACCCCCAAAAAGCCCCATTCGGCACTGCGCAAAGTCGCCAAAGTCCGCCTAAGCAACCGTACTTCAGTTACCGCCTACATTCCCGGTATTGGGCACAATATTGCCGAGCACGGTCTTGTAGCCATCCGCGGTGGCCGCGTTCGGGATCTGCCGGGTGTCCGTTATCACGTTATGCGGGGTAAATTCGATGCCGGTGCTGTCGCCGGTCGTTTACAATCGCGCAGCAAATACGGTGCCAAAAAGCCCGCTGCCAATAGCTAATTATGAGTAGAAAAAACAAACCAACCAAACTTCGAATTGAACCAGATCCCGTATACCAAAGCCTTCTAGTTCAAAGAATCATCAACCGCTCCCTAAAAGATGGTAAAAAAGTCGTGGCTCAAAAGCAAGTCTATGCCGCTTTGGAACTCTTAAAAAAAGAGCACAAAGTTGAAGATGTGGCTGAGCTTCTCGAGCAAGCTGTTGGTAACATTCGTCCTCGAGTCGAAGTTCGCCCCCGCCGCATTGGTGGAGCCGTCTATCAGGTTCCTACCGCTGTCCGTGGTCATCGTCAGGATTCTTTAGCCATCCGTTGGTTAATAACTTACTCCCGCAAACTCCCCAACAAGCAATACCATTCTTTTGCTCTCAAGTTAGCTGCCGAGCTTTCCGCTGCCCTCAAAAACGAAGGCAGTAGTGTTTCCAAGAAAAACGAAATCGAGCGCATGGCTGAAGCCAACAAAGCCTTTGCTCATCTCCGTTGGTAATTTGCCCCGATTAATACTAGAATAAGTAATGGGAATATTCTCTCGACCTCAACTAATTCTTTGGCCTAAAGCTAATCATCTGGAAATTTACTTTTTCCGCCCTACCGACAATCATTTTTCTTTCGACTTTAATCTTTGGGCCGAAATTCAACCTTCCGATCTTTCCACTCTCAAAACTTTTATTGCTCAGTCCAAAGCTAAAGACGCTTGGGTCATAGTTTCCGACGAATACATGGTCCGCCGGACTTTTGTCTACGATTCCAAAATCGATGCCATCGACACTGGTGAGCTTATTAGTATTGCCAAAGATTATGTTGATTTCCCCATCGAGTCCGATGCCATTTCCTCTCAATTTGAAACTTTTGATGATAAAACTTTAATTTTAACTACCATTAAAAACAAGCCCAAGCTTGATCAGCTTCATCAAAATTTATCTGAATTAGGTTTATCTCAGTACTCACTGGCCTCAACTTCCGAACTTTTGGCCCGTGTCTTTAGTCGTTTTTATCCTGAAAGCTTCTTGGCCATTTATCCCACTGCTCCAAACGATAACACCCTTTTCATTGCCCAAAACAATCGTGTTTATCTGTCAGCCTCAGTCAAAAACCAAAACTTTGAAATTCAAAAAACCCTCAATTACTCCAAGCTTTATTTCTCCTCCCCCATCAAAAAAATATACATACCTGAAGGCTTCAAAGATAATCATTTGCCTACCCGGGCCGAGTACTCAGTCTATGACGAAACTCAAATTGCCCGTCAGTTTAATTTATCGTCCAATTTACCGCTTCCCGTAATTGCCACAAGTTTGTCTGATATAATAAGTTCATCAAATTTACCTCCAAGTTCATCTAATCAAATTCAATCCAATATGGAACCAAAAAAATCAATCCTTCCCATCATCGCCGTTTTCGTTGTCACGGCAGTTATTGCCTCACTGGTTATTGGCTATGTTCTTAATCGTAACAAAGCTCTCTCCGGGCCATCTGTTGACGATAGTTTAGTTCTCACCCCAGCGCCCACCGAAGTCATTCCAACTGCTACTCCTACTCCTACTATTGCCGAAATCAGTAAAACTCTCAAAATTCAGGTATTAAACGGTACTGAAATAAACGGCCAAGCCGCACTTCTTAAAAATCAGGTAACCACCTTGGGTTTTACCAGTGTCAATACCGGTAATGCTCCGGAAACTGCCACTCAAAACACTATCCGTACCAAACCGGACGGTGCTGCCAACAGTGCTTACTTTATGTCCCGCCTTCCCGATTTTGCCGCTGCTACAGTTGCCGCTGATTTACCCACTACTTCTACCTATGACGTAGTTCTAACTATCGGTTCTCAGCTCAGCACTACTGCCATTCCCACAACCGCTACAACTTCCGTCGCTCCCACCGCCGTGGTTACGGTCACCACTCCGGTCACCGCCACCCCCGCCCTCTAAGTTATCGTCATCGCGTCCCTTTGTCATCCTGAGCGAAGCGAAGGATCTCAATTCCATATCATCCTGCCTCGTCCGCCTCAGACGGTACTCCGAAATCGTCATTGCGAGGCCGAAGGCCGCGGCAATCTCTGTCTTGTCATCCTGCCTCGTCCGCCTCAGACGGAATCCCGAAAGCTTTCGGACGAAGAATCTCCCCCACCTTCAATTTATTCTCTTTCCAACTCCTCCATTAATTTATTAGCCTGCCGAACCGCAATGCTCATTCGTGATTAACTTCCAGATAACCAACAGCCCATAAGATGTAGAATTGTGATATCATATCCTCAATATGGCAAGAGAAGTAGTAACCCGAGGTGGTGTTTTTCGGTTTTCTGAAAAGATTGAAGACGTGGTGCTTTATAAGCCTAATGTTTATCGGGACGACCGGGGTTTGTTCTTGGAAACTTATAACGCTGAATTGTTTAAAAGTGTCGGCATCACTGCCCATTTTTGTCAGTCTAACCAATCTGTGTCTAAACCTGGTGTTACCAGAGCTCTTCATATACAATTACCCCCTTATGCTCAAGCTAAGCTGGTTGGAGTTTCTATGGGTCAGGTTTTTGATGTAGTTGTTGACGTACGCACAGATTCCGATCCAATTATTTTTGAAACCTTTGAATTGTCAGAAGAAAACCGTTTTCAAGTATTTATGCCTCGCGGTTGTTTGCATGGTTTTCAGGTAATGGGTGAGCTACCGGCTATTTTTTCATATCAAGTCGATAGTATTTATGACGGAGCTAGTAGTCGAGGAGTCATGTATAACGATCCCAGAATAGGCGTTCCCTGGCCGATAAGTCAACCTGAGCTTTCCCCTCAGGATAAAGCTTGGCCCACTCTCGAAGCCGCTCTGCCTCAGTTACGTAACCTCCAATGGTAAAAGAAATTGTTTTAATTGGTGGGGACGGTCTTGTCGGTCATAATTTCAAATCATCCCATGGTGGAGCTTATGAAATTATCGATTTGTCGTATCCGCGTGTTGATATTCGTGACCGGTCAAGTCTACAGCAAGCCCTGCTTCCTTACCGTAATTGTTTAGGTATTGTCAATCTAGCCGCCGCCACCGACACCGCTAAAGCTTTTAGCGATACTGCTTACCAGGAATACTGCTGGCAGGTAAACGCCCAAGGTGCCCTCAATGTGGCTCAAGTTTGTCAGGATTTAGACACAAGATTAATCCATGTCTCAACTGACTATGTTTATCCTGGGACCCAATCCACCCCCTATCTCGAAACTGATCCACTTGACCCCATCGAACCCTATGGAGCCTCAAAAGCCGCCGGTGAAGTCGGTGCTTTAGAGTTCGGGGCCGTAGTGGCCACCTTGGCTTTTCCCTATGGCCCTGCCCTTCATCCTACCAGGCCAGACTCAGTTGCCAAAATTATTACTCAGCTAAAAAAGGGAAATCGGATATCCGCTTTTAGTGATCAATATGTCTGCCCAACTTTTCTTCCCGATTTTACCTCAGGTTTGGTGGCACTGTTAGAAAATAGAGATCTGGTTGGGAAGTTCCATATTGTTGGTCCTCCTCAAACCCCATATTCAATGCGTTGCCATTTGGCTGATGTATTGGATCTTTCAACTATTAATATTATTCCTACAAGTGTTACCGAATATAACCGTGGTGCCATGCTTAGGGGAGATCGTACTTTTCATCCCAACCTAACTTTGTCAACCCAAAAAGCCCGCTCTGTCAAATGTGAAGTCCGCTCCTTTGAAAACGGTGTCAGACAACTGAATTTAGCGGCTTACTAGCTTATTTCTTTTCCAACTCCTCCATCAACTTATTGGCCTGCCTAATGGCTATACTCATGCCCCGATCCTGTGGATAAGTTTGTCCAAAACTCAACTGAACCGTCTTTGGTCCTACCCACATTTTGGGTGGTTCAAATCCTACTTTTACCACATGTTGCGCCAGTGGGAATCTAAACATAAACTCTTTCTCCACCAGTTTTGGCTCAAATTCGGGAAACATTTTTTTAAGGTATCTGGAAAATTCTTTCTTAACTTCTGCTTCGCTTAGGGTCATCAACCGGTGGTCTTGGGGTAAATAGTTCCCTAGGTAGTACACATTTTTATTCCCATAATCTTTAGTTTCCACCAGGTTGGTGTGGGCCACCAGTGCCAAAAAGGGGGACTTGGGGTCATTAATGTTGTGCCAATAATATTTAGTCAAGCGCTGCGGCGTCTGAATTATTAAATTAACAAATCCCAAGTACTCCACTCCACTGAGTTTTCCACTGTAAATTACCAAATCAAACTTTTTCTCCAAATCTTGAGGGCTGACTTCGGCCTTAAAGTGAAACTTAACCCCGGCCTTTGTGGCTCGTTTTTGAAGTTCTTCCACCATCTGCTCAAATCCTCCCCGCAAGTATCCCAGCACCTCCTGCCCACTTTTGTCCCTCGAGGGTCCCCGTGAGTTAACCCTGGCCCACAGCCAAGCCATACTTACTTGCTCGTAATGCTCATGGAACTTCCCCTTAAGCATTGGTTCCCAAATCACCCGGTAAGCGTTCTCTCCTCCCCATTTTCGCATCCACCAAGCGGCGCTTACTTTTTCGTATTTCTTCCAGTTATTATCCTTTGAAAGCCACAAAGCTACCATGCCGCTGCGAATCCGGTCTGGTAGGGGAATCGCGTCAAAAGTTAGCACATCTTTAGGTGTCGAGAATGGATACATTTTGCCCTGCCAATAAATTCCTACACTACTTTTGTGCCATTCCAGCTTGTCTCCCAGTCCCAGTTGGTTAATTAACTCAATTATTTCGGTGTCAGTTTTGAAAATGTGGTGATAGGTTTTTTCTAAGCGCGTCTTTCCCAACATAAAACTTCCTGCCAGCCCCCCAGCCGTTTCTGCCTTCTCAAATACTTCTACTTCTACTCCGGCTTTGGCCAGCTTGTAGGCACTCGTCAGCCCCACTAATCCCGCTCCAATCACCGCAATTTTCTTATATTTCATGTCTCTATTTTACCCGACTTTGTCATCCTGAGCAGGGCGAAGGACCTCCTCATTTTTCTGTATACTTAACCATGATTTGGAAAAAACCTCACATATCAAAAATCTATGAAGCCCTAACTGCCATTGCTGATTCCCGAATTGAACTGGATGGTCCCAATAAAGCCAAGTGTTTTTCGTCCTCAAAAGGTAAATTTTATGAAACCGAGTATGATTCCGCCACCAACCAAATTATGTCCAACGATAATACTGCTTACTATACTGATTCCGTCAGTTATCCCATGATTGCTCTGTTAATGTTAAATGGAAAAATTGAGTACGATCAATCTTTGCTGGAAACTTTAAAAGGAATATATTGGAAAGATATTAATCAAAAATTTAAAAATAATTATGATCAGGCAATAGAATTTGTTTTGACTGATTTATCAAACAAGGGAGTTGATATATCCTCCCTCAAGTTAAAAATAGACAATATATTTTCAAATGTATGCAATCTGGAGTTGTCTTTCCTTGGCCCCAAGCGCCTCCCTCCTTCCGGCTACTAAATCAAAATAATTTTTCCTCTTTGTCATCCTGCTTCGCCCGCCCGAAGTGAAACGTAGAAGTGCCGCGTCCGTTTTTAGATGTAAGTTCTAGGCCAGTCGTTGGACGTACCAATCCCATTCTCAAGTAATAAACAGTCCACTCTGATGAAATAGACTTATATCAATTGACCTATTGTGTTCTAGATAATATAATAAACCTCTATGATGATTTGTGAGAGAAACGGTTTTTGTGTCACCCAAGGTGCAGATATGACAGAAATTGCCGGTAGTGGCTACGATGTAGGATACGGATGGAAACCAATGTGGGGAGAAATAAAAGTTGTTCAACATATCGTTCCAAATGTTAAATCTAATCAAAGTGTGGTTGACTTGGCGGGGGCAGTCGGGAGAGTATCTTTTCCATTTTCAATGCGGGGACATGAAGTGACGATTGTGGATACTAATTTAAGATTATTGGAACTTGGAAATAAAATGCGAACACGAGCAGGGGCAAAACAGGCTCAAATCTTAAACTCAGACATTAGAAATGTAACAAGAGATCACGTTGGTAGCCAAGTTGGGGCAGTTGTGGCTCACGATGCTTTGATGTTTA
>JBAYFX010000012.1:0-21496 GCA_041666965.1 Candidatus Shapirobacteria bacterium | reverse complement strand
TTCTTATGCCACTCTCAACTGGGCCACCAAAGGAGTCATCACTGACAATGGTGGAACCTTTCCTTTGTTTACTGCCAACTCCGATTTAACCATTCCCTCAACTGCTTACTATTTTGCCAATACTCCTCGTACTTTTGATGATGTAACCGTTGCTGGTGTCTTAACTCATTCCAATAATTACGACACTCAGCTCAATATTCTTGATATTACCGCCCAAAATGTAACTGTATTAGCCGCTGGTAAAATTGACGTGTCTTCCCGAGGATATTATTCCTCTCTTGGTCTTGGTGCTGGAAACGATTCCACATTATCTACTACCGGAGAAGGCGGCGGTGGCCATGGCGGCTCCGGCGGTAATGGTTCCACCAACACCGGCGGATCAACTTACGGAAGTCTAGCTGAACCTCTGACTTTAGGCTCTGGTGGTGGTTTTGGTTATGTTAGTAGTAGTGATTATGAACCCGGTGGCTCTGGTGGTGGAGTTCTTCGTTTAAGCGTCACTCAAACTTTAAATTTGGAAGGGCCGCTTTTGGCCAACGGTGAAACCAAATCAGGTTGTTCCCGTTGTGGTGGCGGCGCCGGCGGAAGTGTTTATCTTACCGCTGCCACAATTTCTGGAACCTCAAACATTTCCGCCCAGGGTGGAGGTGGTGAGCCTAGTTTTGGCGGTGGCGGTGGTGGTGGCCGCATCGCCCTTTACTATACCGATAATACCAACTCCGGCACGGTGTCAGTTTTAGGAGGCAGCGGTTTCCAAAGTGGTCAGGCGGGTACCAAAGTTGTCAAAGCCCTCGGTGGGGAATTAATCTCTTCCCCCTACGATACTGCTGACCCGGCCACAGTTCTGTCAGCCCTTACCTGGAGTGAGTCTCGGCCTGCAAATACTGCGGTTAAATTTCAACTTCGCACTTCACCTGATAGTGATGGCACACCATCCTCTTGGAGCAGTTGGTTGGGTCCTTCCGGCGTTGATTCTTATTACACCAGTTCCTCAGGAGGCGATGCTATTAACCCGATTCATTCTGACGCCGAAGATGACCAGTGGGTGCAATACAAAGTCATTTTCTCCCGAAACTATGATGTTGACAGCTCCCCCACGATTTCCCAGGTTGGCTTGGAATATGTGGTCAATACACCTCCCACGGTAACTCTTTCCAATTCCCCCCAACAATCCGAATCCGGTGTCATTACCGCTCAATACTCCCTCACCGACCCCGAAGAATCATCCCTCGACGTTTTCATGGCCGTAAATATAGGTCATTCACTAGCCTCTGACTTACCCAAGGGTTCCACATTACCCGTATCCGTTCCCTCTACTACCGGTTTTCCCGCTTCCGGTACACTACTTGTAAACAATGAAATGGTTGGTTATTCCGGTATTTCGGCCACTCAATTTTTAAACATAACCCGGGCTAAATTTACAACCAAAAACACCGCTCAAGCTGCCGGTAGTCCTCTTTGGTACGTCGCCCAAACTACCACCGGCGACTACGATTCTGTTTCTACCGGTTCTTCCAAGTCCATTTCCTGGACCCCGCGAACCGAACTAACCGGTTTTGAAAATAACACTTCTCAAGTCAAAGTTATTGCCAACGATGGTAATAGTGCCAACCAAATTGGTTTTGTTGTCTCGGGGGTTATTGGTCTGGACACTAAAGCTCCAATAAATAATGACTTGTTTATTAACAGCCGGACTGATGTCCTGACTTTTTCTTCAACTGATGGTAATAGTTTGAAAATGAAACTATCCAATCTTTCGTCGTTAAATAGCGATGGTGTCAATGCCAGTTCCGGTACTTGGTTGGATTATCAATCAACCTTGCCCTGGATTATCCCGGATTCGGAAACAGTTTATGTCAAATTTAAGGATATTCGCGGAAATGAAACTTCTACAGTTTCTACCACCGCTCCCACCCACCCTTCATCCGTCTTAATTCAAGACGCCTCAAACCCGGAAACTGAATCTTGGCGCCTCTTTGTATCATGGTCGCTTGGTCCAGACCCCTCACTTGGTTTTAATTACTATCAAATCTATCGATCCCTCAATAACCAAACTTATGCCCCTCTCGACCAAATCAATCAAGAAAGCCAAAACTTCTTTTTAAATTCCGGCTTAGACAATTCTCAGGCTTATTATTACAAAGTTACCATAGTCGATGATCACGGCAACGAATCTGGTTACAATACCGTCTCCCAGGTGGCCGGTTCGGCGTCTAAGTCCGGCGTTGGTCTCACCCCCGATGGTTCCGGCGGTGGGGACTATACCGCCCCGGTAATCTCCGGTCTTGGATCAACATCTCTCACTTCCACCTCGGCTACCATTACCTGGACTACTGACGAGCTGGCTGATTCCAAAGTTGGCTATTCCACTGACTCCGGCTACGGTCTTGAAGTTGGCACTATTTCCATGACCCAAAATCATTCAGTCACTCTAACTGGTCTGACTCCCGAAACAAAATATTACTTTAGGGCTATTTCCTACGATTCGGTTTTCAATAAAACCATTAAAGAAAATTCATCTCTCTATTTTTTTACTACTCTCTCCGATAGTGAACTCCCCGTCATCTCCCAAGTTAAAGCCGTTGTTGGCGAAAATAGCGCCGGCATAACCTGGGCTACTTCTGAAGCCGCCACTTCTCGGGTTGTCTACTCGCTTGGCAGCAGTAGTGTTGCTACCTCCAGTGCCGATTTAGTCTTGGGCCATTCTCTGTCAATAGTCGATCTTCTTTCCGCCACCCTCTACCATTACTTTGTCTCCTCCTCCGACGCCGAGGGTAACCAATCTACTTCACCAGACTACACTTTCACTACTCTGGCTGGTCCCGAGGCTGGGGATAATACGGCACCCTCAATTACTGATATATCTGTGAGTGACACCACCGCTTCTTCCACCTCGGTTTCCTGGAAAACCAACGAAGTAGCGGACGGCAGGGTGGAATATGGCGAAACCGAAAGTTATGAGCGGGGTATTGCCGAAGGTAACCACGATTTCAAAACCGAAAAGAAAGTGGTCTTGCTCGGTCTTTCCCCCTCCACCACTTATCATTACCGCATAACCGCCATTGATACTGCGGGTAACATCAACACTTCCGCTGATTCTACTTTTACCACCGGCAGTACCCAAATTTTAGGAGATTTAACTGAAAACGGCACAACTGGCGGCGCCAATGCTCCCGCCATTACCTCCGAAGGAGCCTCGGTAACCAACATCACCGGCACTCAAGCCACCCTCTCCTGGATTACTTCAAAAAAGTCCACTTCCCAGGTTTATTACAAAATCAACAATTCTCTTGGGGTGCCAATCTCTGGAGGTGATGCCACTCAGTTTGTTACCAGCCATTCGGTTACTCTTTCAAATCTTTCTCCAGCCACTACCTATCAGTACCAGGTCAAGTCCACCGACGTTAATGGAAATTACATCATCTCTGCCCGGGCTGTTTTTACTACCGTCATGCCCGAAGCGGCAGCAGTAAAAGTGTCGAATGTCACCCAAAACTCCGCCCAAATTGTTTGGACTTCTCCCATTCCCACCCTCTCCATCATCGAATACATCAATTCCCTAACCGGCCAAAAACAAATATATGAAGATAAAAGTTTGGTTACTAACCATTCGGTTGCCTTAGCTGACCTGTCATCTTCAACCATTTATTCTTTTACCATTTTAATCAAAGATGAATCCGGTAATCTTGCCCGTTCTACACCCTTTTCGTTTACTACCGGGCAGGATGGTGACGGTCCGCAAATCACCGCTGTTAATTCTCACTCCACCATTATCTCGGGGCAAAATAAAGTCCAAACGGTCATCACCTGGTCCACCAACGAACCTGCCAGCTCCAAAGTAGACTATTCTCTCAATGGCACGGGTACTAACTTTGAGCTGTCTTCACCCCAAACCACCGATTTGGTAACTAACCACATTATTGTTTTAACCAATCTCAAACCCGCTACAGTCTACCGTTTCCGGGTTGTGTCCACCGACCGCACCGGTAATGTGACCACTTCCGAACCCTACGTTTTGCTTTCACCTCAGCGGGAGGTATCAGCCCTCGACTTAATCATTAAAAACCTCGAAGGAGCCTTTGGTTGGGCTCGAGCTTTAAACGGAACCCCATGAAAACTCCCATTGTCAGTACCCACAATCTAACCAAGAGTTTTGGCTCAGGTGATAATCTGACTCAGGTTTTACGGGGTTTAAATATCAATATTTACGCTGGTGAATTCTTAATTATTTTTGGACCCTCCGGTTCCGGCAAGTCCACGCTGTTAAATATCTTAAGCGGCCTGGAAACTCCCACCTCAGGCCGGGTCATAGTTGATAGTCAGGATTTGTCCTTACTTACCAAGCAGGAGCGGTCAAATTATCACCGGGATAAAATTGGTATGGTCTTTCAGTCATACAATCTCATTTCCTCTTTAACCGTTTTACAAAACATCACCCTTCCTTTGGTTTTTGCCAAAATTCCCAAGTTGGAGCGTTTAACCCGGGCCCGCGAGTTACTTACTGAGTTTGGTCTTGAGAAGTTAACCCACCGGCTCCCTTCCGAAATTTCCGGCGGTCAGGCTCAGCGAGTTGGTATCATCCGGGCACTAATTAACCGGCCTCCAATTATCATTGCCGATGAGCCTACCGGTAACCTTGATTCGGTTACCACTAAAACAGTTATGAATCTTTTCTCGGACCTTAATCATCGGTATCAAAACACTCTTATTGTAGTTACCCATGATTCTTCCCTGTTTACCTACGCCGACCGGATTATTTTTATCCTCGACGGTCAGGTCGTCAAGGAAAAAGCCCATCATCCGGTCGCTTCTAAATCTATCCCAATCTCCATTCCCTATGACGCCATTCTTAAAAAAGAATCAAATCCTCAAAATTTAAAAATGCTCGAGCTCCTCTCCATCATTCTCTCGCGGCACCAGCTTTCAGCCTTTGACTCAAGTGAGTTGGATCGCACTGTCACCTTTTTAAATCAATTCATAGCCAAAAAAATAGACTCCCCCAAGCTTTTAACCTCTCTTGATAAATCCCAAAAAACCGGTGGCGCTGGTCTCTACCGTCCTACTGCCGAATTTATTGTTGACAGTCTTAGTCATTTAATTAAAGTCATCTCATGATTCGCCGCTTAGTCCGCTTTTCCCTGAGGCCTCTTTACTATCTTTTCCAGGTTGATATTTTAGTAGCGGATATTGTTGAAATCACTCTTCAGCGTTTAGTCACTAAAAAATTCCGCTCCATTCTAACGGTAATGGGTATGGGTATTGGCGTTGGTGCTGTTTATTTTCTAGTGTCCCTCACCTTTGGCGTACAAAAACTGGTCATTGGTAAAATTGCCACTTCCGAGTCACTCTTAAGCCTCGATGTTTTACCCAATACTGACATAAAAAACATGGTCCGGCTTAACTCCCAAGTTATCTCCAAAATCCAAAAACTCGACCAGGTAGCCGAAGTTTCCCCCGCCAAATCCTTACCCGCCGAAATCAGTTACAACCATCTAAAAGCTCAAACGGTTACTTATGGAGTTGACCCCAGCTTTTTTCGCCTTTCGGGTATGGAGTTGTCCGGCGGTCAGTATCTAACCAGTGATTCAACCAATCAGGTCATAGTGTCCTCCTCGGTTTTATCTCTGTTTAATCTAAATCCAAAAACTGCTCTCGGTGCCCGTATCCGCCTCTCATTTCTGCTGCCTAGTGATTTAAATTTATCCGCTACCCCGTCTACTGCCTCCGCCGGTCTCGAGTCTGCTTCCCAAGTGGTGGCCATTCCCCAGCAGTTTGTTATCGGGGGAATAGTCAACGACGAAGCCAATTATCTTTATCTGCTAAATACTCACTTTAACTTGGTTAATTACGATGAATACAAATTGGTCAAAGTTAAGGTAAAGTCCCAGTCAACCCTAAACCAGGTTCGTGAACAAATTGTCAGCCAAGGTTTTTTGGTATCCGCCATGACCGATACTCTCGACCAAATCAATAAAATTTTCAACGTTACCCAAATTACTTTTACTCTAATTGGCATTGTCGCCCTGCTTATTGCCGCCATCGGCATGTTAAACACCATGACTGTCTCTTTGCTCGAACGCACCCGGGAGATTGGTATTATGAAAGCCATTGGCGCTACTGAGCGGGGGATTCAACAGATGTTTTTAGCTGAGTCAGTGTTAATGGGCTTGGGGGGTGGGGGAGCCGGGTTAGTAATTGGTTTTGTTTTCTGCCAGTTGGTCAATTTTTTCGTTAACCTTTTGGCTCTATCTTTGGGTGGTAGTCGCTTAAACATTTTTTATACTCCTCTTTGGTTTTTAATGTTGGTCTTTTGTTTTTCACTGGTTATTGGCTTTTTTACCGGTTTGTTTCCTGCCCGCCGGGCTTCCCGGCTCAATCCCCTCGACGCCCTCCGTTACGAGTAATTTCCCTTTGTCATCCTGCTGTGTCCGTCTCAGACGGAAGTCCGAAAACTTTCGGACGAAGGATCTCATCTCCTTCTCTTTTTATTAACCTAAAAATAGGCAATATCTATATAAGCAGACAAGTACCGGGAGTGCTAAAACATACACAAAAAATACATAACCCTATCCTACGGGCAAATATATCACACTATATGCGCAAACCACACATACTATGTCATCGCGCCCGGTTCGTCATTGCGAGGATCCCGAAAGCTTTCGGGAGACGTGGCAATCTCTTCTATTTCGAATGGTTCAAGTGCTCGGTCTGGTTAATAACCACTGGTTTAATTTCAGTTTCTGAAATCTCCACTACCGACACTGAACCGTTTTCGCTCTCATGTTGTTTTCCTGTTAAAGCCAACAGCATCATTTGTATGGGAATCTTGTGACTAATTACCGCCACCGTCGCCTCCTTCTCAAATTCAATTTTCAAATCCTCAATAAACAACTCGGTTCTCCGTTTGACCTGTTCAAACTTTTCAGATTTGGTTTTAGGTTTAATTAAGTGTGACAGCGCAATGTCAAACTCTCCCCCTCTTCCTTTAATAATTTCCTCCAAAGTTTCCATACTCCTGGGAGTGTTGGAGCAGTAAAAAAAGTCAATTTGATTATCAGCCAAATAGCGGGCCAACTGCTTGGCTTGTTTTTGCCCTTTGTTGGTCAGCCGGTTGGGTAAAAGCTTTTCCCCGGCGTTGCGCTCCGACTCAGCGTGGCGAATCAGTATTAATCTAATCATGGGGTATTTTATCAAACCTCTGTTAAAGTAGGTAAATCTATTCGTTATACTAGCCATTGGGCTGTTTTTAGCTTATAATCTCCCTTGTCTTTGTTCGTCTCGCTCTTTTTATATTCTTTTTGTAATAATCCCCAATTCGTCATTCGTAATTGACAATTGAAGATTGAATCACATTCCCCTGTAGCCTTTGCCCGCCCGAAGTAAAACGAAGGAGGGCCTCGCCCGCCGAAGTCTTGGCGTAGGAGGGTCAGTTGGTTAGAAGGGAAACACATTCCCCTGTAGCTCAGTTGGTAGAGCATCCCGCTGTTAACGGGAGGGTCCGTGGTCCGAGTCCACGCGGGGGAGCAAATGAAATAAGTCGGAAAATACCGGCTATTATGATGTAATATATTGAGTATTAGAACTCAGTATAATAATTTGATGATTAAAAAAAATGATTATTTGAAGGTATATATGGATTTTCTTGTTTCGGAAATCCCAAATATAATTCAGATTATAAGTTCCTTTTCTTTAATTGTTTTTATAATTCCACGAAAGGCAACTTTTATTATTGTCGCGTTAGCCCTGGTCATTATATTAATCAACTCTTACCTTGGACATCGGTTTTATGAATTTGAAAAATCACAAATTCTAGAAAAATACTCTATTTTGAATCTAAAGAAACTTGACGACAAAACGATGTTAAATAAACACGAAAACTATCTATTAATAACCACTTTCTTTCTGGGTGCAATATCTGCGTTAATTGGTTTTTCAATTTTGAATTCACCTCGCTGAAGAAATTTCATTGTTCAGCATTAAATCCCACAAAAGCAGTCCTGATTGAGTCTAAGACGGGGAGCATATTAAAAAAAGCTGGCAAGTCGCCAGCGTTTTTTAATATCTTCTCACCTTTATTTGACCCTGCAAAGCACAGGTCCGGTTTCGTCCTTTTTATTTGTTATGAAAACTAAAACAGTGATAATAAAACTTTATTTGCCAACACCCAAATCTAAACCCTCCAGGTAATAAATTAATATTATCCAATATATTTTAAGTCCTACATCATTAATAACCTTACTTGAGGAAGAAATGGTTTATTAGTATACACGTACGCATCATCTTTCATGTTTTAGTTCCAAATACGGTTACCGTTTCCAAGGCACTGAGTAATTGCAAAAGCGACCCATAATATTGACTTTTCCTTGTTATCCTGTATATTCACCAGTATATGACTGAAAGCTGCACCTCTCCCATAGTTTGCAGAACTTGTGGCAGTGTTCTTGGTGCCTGCAGTTGCGGGCAAAGATCATATGTACTTAATACGGATTATCGCGGTTTACCAGGTACAACGGAACAGATATTAAGAACATTTGCGACCCAGTATAGAACGTTAATGGGAGAAATTGCCTCAATAAAAAGCGGAAGTGACCAAAACCTCTCATTGTTAAGGCTAAGTGCTCAATTAATCGCTCATCTCCCTCAAGTGATCCAATCCGCAGCCGACCTTGCCTCATTACCACCAAATACATTGCGTAGTATTAGTTACTTGGGGCAAGAAGCCCAAGAAGCGTTTGAATGGTCGCAGCAAGAGGGCCGTACCGCCTTTGAGTTAAGGACTCTTTTATTGCCAATGGGGAGTAAAACAGGGGATCCAAATTATCTTGAGGCGATTATTGAAAGGCAATTCGGTAAAATACGAGAATAATAAAATTGTGCTAACTGTTAGCGTAATATTGTCAATCTCTAGTTTTCATAGCAAATTAGCGCGTGAATTTTTCTTATCAAACTCATTTTCAAGCCTTTATGTTTTTTTACGCTTGCTTAGCTAGACTAGTCTTCAAGGAACACCGGGACGAAGTTAACGCCAAAGTAATAGCCGAAATGAACCAATTCGCAAAAAATCATCAACAATGGTAAATGCCTTTTGATATAAAAAAAATGGCTTACGGCGGCTTTCAAGTCGAAGTTGAAGGGCGAAAATATTTTAAATAACGGCTGTAAATCTACCCACAAAGGTTGAATCTAAAACAGTCATTCGTCGCAAACTTAGAAAACAAGTTGTGATATAAATAACTTCAATCTATCTGACTTACTACTATTTTGTTAATATTTACGTATTACCAATGAAGTCTTTTTAGCCATTTGGTTGATGGTAAAAGGCTTTAATCTAAAAAATGAGTAAAATAATCAAATTTGGTCAAGACGTTGAGGGCTATAGCATTCCTGTTCTAAACGAGCGGGAAATTCGGGCGGCTGCCGGGGTCTTGTTCTTAGTTACCTTTACTTCCTGGATGTTCATTTTGTTTAAAGAAAATTTTGTTCCCATAAAGTACGTAATAACCTTATTTCTTACCGATCTAATTATTAGGGTTTTTATAAACCCCGAATTTTCGCCGTCCCTGATTCTTGGTCGTCTGATTGTTAGAAATCAAACTCCCGAATATGTCGGGGCGCCTCAAAAAAAATTTGCCTGGATAATTGGTGTACTACTAGTAGGAAGCATGTTTTTGCAATTAAATATTCTAAATGTCATTAGTCCGATTACCGGCCTCACCTGCATTGTTTGCTTGGCTTTTCTCTTCTTTGAATCGGCTTTCGGAATTTGTTTAGGGTGCAAATTTTACCCCTTATTTTTTAAAGATAAAACCCAATATTGCCCCGGCGAAGTCTGTGATGTAAAACAAAAACAGGAGATTCAAAAAACATCAAAATTTCAATTGCTCTTATTGTTGGCATTTATTGCTTCGGTCTTTTTTATCGGTAATTTGTATAACGGTAAACTTAACCAAAAACCACGCGATTTGTTTGGAATTAATAGTCCCGACAAAAATGAGGAAAATACTCAACTTTCAAACCCCGCATCTGTGAATTGTTTAAAGAAAGGCGGAAAACTTTCAATTGAGGACCAACCTGGAGGGCAAGTTGGCATGTGTACACTCCAAAACGGAACAGTTTGTGAAGAATGGGCCTATTTTAAAGGTGAATGTAAATAATTACCTTTCAAAGAGGTGAAGCTGCCAAAAGTCTTTGAGAGATGATGTAAATCTTTGTTGAATCACCAAATATATTAGTCAATCACGTTAATCCTTTTCACACTACAACAGATTTTGGCCCTGTTTTTACTATCATAATAGCTAAGAATATATAGGTCAAAACATTTACTCGGACATTACTATATTTACTCCCCATATTCCTGTTTTTGTAAGAGAAACGTTTATAGATATTTATATTTTTTATTAATAAAATTAGTCCTCAATATACGTTAATAACTTAAATATTCATAAGTAAAAATTATATCTACGTAAACAAATAATAGGGTCACCTTATTACAATTATTATTCAGTTATTACCAAAATAACACTTTGCCACTTTCAATAAATTAGCCCTAAACATCGAACTTATATATAAAAAAAATAAAGGATAAGATACATTTGACAAAAGGATAACCGGAGTGACATTATTTAACATATAACTCAACGTAATTTTATTTGTAACCGCTATTTTGCCCTAAATTTATTAATTATTTTGGAGGAAAAGATATGTCAAAAAATACTGTCGCAGTTACTGCGGCAATCGCAGCTTTATTTGTTTACGCCGTCCCGGCTTTGGCTCTAGATGCCTGGTGGCTTCCTGATCACAATAGTTCTGTTCAGGTAACAACCGAGACAACTGCCGTGTCCAATACCGGCGGAAATAGTCAAAGTAACGTGGTTTCCGTCAACAAAGCCAGCCACGTTGTTGGTTTGGCTGTCGGACTTGGTGGTTACAAGGAAATTACCACTGGCCCCGCCACAGCTGACGCCAGATCGATTACTGTAGTTTCAGCAGCGACGCCCCACACTGGGTTTGCCCCAGCCAATAGCAATGCTACAACTAAAGTCGCTTCTGCTACTTTAGCTAGCGCTGATAGTGGAGCCAACTATCAGGATAATGTGGTTGATGTTTCCAAAGCTCACGGTGTAATTGCTGGAGCAGGAGGTTTAACTGGTACTTCAGTTATTCGCACCGGTTCAGCTTCTTCAACTACCCGAAGTGTGACCTTGGTCAACGTCAATAGACATGGTTTCGGTCATTAACTTTTTGCTTTTTTTCCACCGGAAGTTATTACTTCCGGTGGAATAAGGCTTCATGCTCAAAAAAATTAATAAACTAATTTCAGTTCTTTTTCTTACCGGTCTTTTAGTAGTAACTTTTGGTATTCCTTCTCCATCCTTTGCCCAGGATGCCTTACTTAATGAAACTCAAACTCAAGTTGTTTCCACTCCTGATTTCACGCCAACTCCTGACCCAACCGCCACTCCCACCCCAGAACCAGATACTATAATAAGCACCGGCAACGCCGTATCTGAAGCCAACATTGACACCCAGGTTAATAGTAATGTCTCTCCTCCGCCCGATCCAACTTCCACTCCAACAGCTGCCCCGGATTCTGTCCCATCTGATGTTGCTCCGACTGTCCCAACTACACCAACTTCGGAACTAACCCCGACTCTTACTCCGGAATCTACTCCTACTCCAACTCAGTCTCCATCTTTAGTTGTTAACGATGTTGGGGTTACTACCGTTGGTACTGCCCAAGCCACCACTGGGGATAATTCTGTGGCTGACCCCGAGGCCAATGTCCAAATCACTACCGGCAGTGCTCTAGCTTACGCCAACGTCATAAACTTAATTAACACCAATCTACTAAATAGCCAATTGGGTTTATATATAGTCAACGATTTCTCCAACGAGTGGGCCAATCTGGATTTAAATGGTATTTGGTCCAATTTGGTAACCGGTAGTGGTGTTTCCTTAATTCAACCCGGCTTATCCGGCCAAACCGTGCTCCTCATAAGTCCCTATAATTTAGCCCGACTAAATAATCACATTACCGTCATGGCCAATACCGGCCAAAATCAGGTTGAAGGGGGAAATCATGTTTTAATTGTCACCGGGGACGCTACGGCTTTGGCCAATGTTGTCAATCTCGTTAACACCAATCTTATTAACAGTCAGCTGTTTATAGGTGTTGTCAATATTGCGGCTGACAACCTTGGGGATATTATTTTACCCAATCCTTCATCCTTTTCTTCGCCCAATAATTCTTCATCTTCTTCAGACTCTTCCATTAATCAAGTGGCAGACATTAACTCTACCGCTTCAACTCAGGCCAATTCTGGAGACAATAGTACTTCTACCTCCGGTTCCTCAACCATTACCACCTCAGCGGCTTACGCCCTAACCAACCAGGCTAATTTGGCCAATTTAAGTCCCGAAAATCAAATGTTGTTTCTACTCAATGTTTTGGGTACCCCCTCAGGCAGTATTTACAACCGGCTTTTCCCGGGTTCAGTGGAGCCGATTCTTGCCAATCAGCTCCTTTTGTTACTTAGTCAGTTTGGCTGTTCTTCCTGTTTCCCGGGCCAATCAACACTTGGCATTAACCAAGCTTACATCAATAACCAAGTTAACGTTATGGCTAATACCGGCAACAATCAGGTGGCCGATGCCTCAACTTCGATCCTTCAAACCGGCAATGCCACGGCTATTGCCAATATTCTTAATCTTGCTAATTTAAATTTTAATGACAGTCGTTGGTTTTGGACCATTACCAATATCATCGGTAATTGGAAAGGCAATGTAATTTACGCTTACCCGGATTTATTCGTCAACATTACCGGTTCTCTAACTCGCGGTACGCTTGGAGATATTCAAACATTTAAAGTCGATCTGGCAAATTTAGGGCATGATCCGGCTCTCGGAACCACCCTCGAGTTGGATCTTCCGCCTCAAATGGTATATCTTGGCGATGATAGCGGGTTAACTCCCATCGTAAACGGTTCCAAAATTGTTTGGCACTTGGACCGTTTTCAAGCCAAATCAACTCGAACTTTTAACTTAACCACCCGCATTGATTCTTTGGGAGACACTACTGATTTTGAGGCAGAAACCAGGGTAGCAATTAGTAACCAGTCATCAGAATCCGATCTCCAAAACAATCATAGCCGTTGGGCTACGATTATCTGGTATCCGCTAGTTACAGCCGACAATTCTTCCGCATCTACCTCTTCCTCCTCAAATTCTGGTGATTCGAGCTCATACCAAGGTCAGCCGGCACTAAGGGTTGACGCTGCCAATAACGTCAACGACTTTATCCTCCCCAATGACGTGGTGACTTTTGAGATAAATGTAAAAAATATCGGGGACCGCAAAATTAAAGACGCTGTCTTGGTTCATCAAATTTATGACCAAGCCGATCAACTTTGGTCCGAAGATACAATATTTTTGGGAGATATCGATGTCAGTGTCGGCGGTCTGGTTAATTTTGGCATACCCATGGTTGACGCCTCCGGCAAATACCGTACACGTTCCTGGGTAGTAGGTTACGATGAACTAAACCGTGAGGTAGTTTCTCCGGTTGCCGAAACTAGTTTTATGGTCAAACAAATTGTACAGCTAAGAAGGGGAGAAGTTTTAGCCGCCGATTCCGATACTCTCGGTCGCTACCAGTTTCTGCCTCGGCCTTCATCTCCTACATCGCGCCTTCCCTCTTTTTTGTTATTTTTATTGTCAGTTGCCTACATTAGTCGTCAAATAAAAATATGGCGTATTCCCAAAAAATAATTACCCGTCGTCGTTTTAGCCTATTTCTTGAAATAGTTTTGTTTATCTTTGCCCTGTTTTGCCTAGTTTACTCTGCTTATTATTTAGTGTTTTAACCAGCAAGCAAGAATTTATTAGTCTATCAGTCTTAAGATCAAAGAACCTATAATATGATATAATTTCTTGTTGTAGAAAAAAGCAGCTATGCTACTGGTGGCTTACTCAAAAACATTCGTGATTTTACCCGTCTCTCCTCTCTTGATTTAGTAGAAAAATTAGCCGAAATCGAAGGTTGTCCTGTGTTTCGGGAACTAGTCGCCGAAAATGGTCCTGAAAAAATGATTCCTCGTTATTGCCGGGCAACTTATTGGCTGGATCATTGTTTGGAAACAATCACTCAGGCCGGTCGACCTGATTTAGCTGAATCACTCCTTTCACCCCGCGCTCGCTTACCCAACGAGCCTTTAGGCGATCACTCTGAAAATTGGCTCCCGGCTGATGCCGACTCCACCGCCTACCGTTCTGCCTCAGCCTATTTTATTGGCCGATTATTTTGGACTTTTGTTTCCCAATCGGGTGATTCAAAAAAGATTAACAAAACCCTTGCTGACCAACTCCTCTCTGAATCCGCTCAAACTGCCCAAAACGAAGTTGGATTGTTAGTTACCTTTGCCGAAAAACTTGCCACTGTAAATGTAACTAGAGCTTATGATCCGCCCACACTCCGAAAGCATCAAGATGCTTTATTGACCCGAGTCCTTGGTGTTGGTAAATTGCACGAAGATAACCAGCTAACTGAATACGGCCAAATCGTAGACGCTCTAATTGCCACTCCCATTTTAGGGGTTTATTATGCATCTCTCGCTCCTAAAGAGTTAGATAAGTTAAGGCTCTATTCTCCCCAAAGGCTCGCCCGTTTCCTTAAACCAGAGACTTTTGGCCGGGGAACAGTAATGGGTGACGATCCGTCCATCTTATTACTTTGTCCCGTTGAAAGATTGTGGGTATCCGCCTGGAGGCACGCTTGCCCCCAACCGGAAGCAGTGTCCAAAGAGTATGGAGTTGAGTGGACCCGTGTCCGTTATGACAGTTGTGACTTTGAGTATGGGCTTATTATTCAACTAGCCCAGACTTTAAACCCGGATTTGGCTAAGTTACTTACCGCCGCTACTCCTCGCCTGGTCACTGAACCCGTTGGTTATTCTGAACCAGGAAGAGTTCCTGGGTCTCACCAACATGAAATGTCCCCGCTTTCAACCCTAGCTGGCTATTCTATGCCCCGGGTCCTTGTTGAATTAATCGGCCGTGGTGAGGTTACCGACCCGTCACGATTTGTAAGAGCAATTGATGGGGTCACCCAACTTATCCAAATTTCAATATCTCCTCTGGAGTTAACTGCACGATTAGCTGATCTTGGAATACAAGAGTTTTCCGTTGACCCAGATATCCTCTTATCTCACTTGTTTGAGCCAGGGATTTTGAAAGAAGAAAATAACCGGACCGAGTATAGAAATATGCTTGCCACTTTAAAAGGGTATTCACCTCAACTTTACATTCACTACATTTCTTTAAGTGTGGAACAAAGATTAGAACTTGGAATTGCCAGCCCCGACACATTTCAGTGGTAAACTGACCCATGGCCAAAGAGATAATTAGACTACTCAAAACCCTTCCTCCTGAAACCTGGAATTTAGTCATCGACAATAAGTGGACCATCAAAGAAATAGTGGCCCATTTTGTGGGTTGGGAAGAGGAGTGTGTCAGTCAGTTACCCCTAATTTGGCAAAACCAGCGAACTGCTTGTTTTTTGTTTTTAGACGAAGTAGGGGACGCCAAGTTTAATCAGGAAAGTTTGGAAAAGTACGCCCACCTTAGCCCTACTCAATTATTAACTGAATGGGAAAAATGGCTCAAGCAAGGGGAAAAAACAGTTCAAGAAATCGATGAAAATAACATGAAAACCAATCCGAAACTTTTTTCCTGGTGGTTTGACCAAAGTCACTATCAGGGGCACTACGACCAAATTAGAAAAGCATTAGAAGTCCAATAGTCTTCTTCTAATTATTTTCCAAACACTAAGTTCTAAACAGCCCCGTACACACTTATTTTCAATCAACCAAGTCTCTATATAAATAGTAACTAAGCCATTGGTGTATCCTATCTATTGTTATTAACTCAATAAATTTAAGCAAACTCATGAATGATTTAACCGATGTCAAAGATATTGTTAAAAAGGAATATGGTCAAATAGCCAAAACAGCAGGTCAATGCGGTTGCGGAAGTTGTAGCTGTGGTTCCAAAAATAAAATCCAAAAACAATCCGGTCAATTGGGCTACTCAGAAGCAGAAATGACCTCAGTTCCTAATGGTTCAAATCTTGGTCTTGGCTGTGGTAACCCTACCGCTTTAGCTTCATTAAAAGAAGGTGAGGTAGTTCTGGATTTAGGCTCGGGTGCTGGTATTGATGTCTTTTTAGCTTCGAAAATTGTTGGACCAACCGGTAAGGCAATTGGAGTTGACATGACTGACGAAATGCTCTCCGCTGCTCGCGAGAATGCCAAAAAGGGTGGTTTTACTAATGTTGAATTTATAAAAGGGGATATTGAAGCTCTACCGCTTGATAACAATTCGGTTGATGTGGTTATTTCCAACTGTGTGATCAACCTTGCCCCTTCGAAAGCTCAGGTCTTTGCTGAAATTTATCGGGTACTAAAAACCGGAGGCCGCCTTATGGTTTCCGATGTGGTGTTAACCAAACCATTACCACTTGATTTAAAAAATGACCAAGATTTGTTAGTCGGTTGTATTAGTGGGGCTATATTAAAAGAAGATTATTTGAACCTCTTAAAACAGGCTGGTTTTACCAATATTGAAATTCACAAAGAAACTCCCTCATTCCTCCCCGAATACAGTTTAAGCATAACTTTCTCAGCTACCAAATAAACCCAAAAACCCCTCCTTTCGGAGGGGTTTAATTAAATCACGAACAATTACTGATTAACTCTCATACCCCTACCTCCGCGACCGGCTCCATTTCCTTGACCGTTTCCTTGCCCCATCCCATATTTAGCCCTAAAGGCATTTAATAAGGTTAAGTCACCCTTTTGTGCCCCCAGTTGTGCCTTAGCAAAATCTTTGAAGTTGGCTTCATTAACAAATCTGGTAGCCCCGCGTCCTACCATGTTGGCTACCCAAGCTTTATAGTCCCCTTTTTCAAAGGCGGTGACATTGGTAATGTGTCTGGCTTCGGTGTAATTTGGACCTTTTACCGCCGGGTCACCTTGGTAAGCTAGCGCTGGAGTAAATGATTTAACGGCGACTAAGCTTAAAGCTATGGCCGCAATTCCTAGTATGATTTGTGTTTTCATATATAAATAATTTTTAATAGACTTGCGCAGTCTATTAGTAATACAAGTCTACTGATAATTTTCTTTCATCATGTTTTGCCCCATCCCGTTCCAAGGTCGGATATCCTCTGCCCTAAATGATCTGGCTCCTGTTTGGACTCCGATTAGTTTAATATCTTCATCTACCTTAATGGTTACCCTGCCTCTAATAAGTGAATTTTCGCTGTCAATCTTCCAGTCTTTGTTATTAAAATCTTTAATAATAAAGCTATTACTTCCGGTGATTTGGATGATTTTACCTGACAAGTAACCAGACTCAGGGTTGCTCCACACTTTCATCTTCATTGGCACCATTTGTCGGTAATAAGGGAGATTAGCTTCTAAATTTCTGTCAATCCTGCTAGCTAAACCTGCTTTAAAAAGAATCCCGCCCATTATTAACCCCAAAATGCCAATAATTCCTAGTATTTTCCATATTTCAAACCGGTAAGCGCCTTTAGTATTTTTAAAAAGATAATATGCTAACCCAAAAAATGCTCCCACCACCAATAGCCATAAGTAAGGAACAATAATATCATCAGCCAACCCGAACCAAGAAACACCAATTCCAATTATCAGCACTAACAAACTAAGCCCAAGTCCTAACCATAAACTCCAGCGTGTAAATTCAAACTCCCATTTGGGTATTGGTTTAATCTGATTTTTAGCAATCAGTCCCATGGCTCTCTCACTAGCTTTTATTTTCTTTTTCATATATTTTTCTAAATTGTATTTTAGCCCTCGAAAGCAGTGTTGCCACCGTTCCCATGGGCTTTTGTAAAATATCACTTATTTCTTGGTAATCTTTTTCTTCAAACAATTTAAGTACCAACACTTCTTTGTACTCCGGCTTCAATTTTTCCAAAATAGTTTTTATATATTCACTAAAGTGCTTATCTATTGTTTCTTTCTCAATATCCGTATCCGCCCTCAACCAGTCCACAAACTCATCATCGTTTCCGTCAATATTCACTCTCATCGACTGTTTATGTTTTTTCATGAAATTAACCGCCTGATTGTGAACAATCCGGTAAAGCCAGCTACTGAATTTTAAGCGGCAATCACAATCGTTTAAATGAAGGTAGGCGTTAATAAACGAATCCTGAACAATGTCTTCAATATCATCATTCTCAAGGTAGGTAAATCGACGAATATAATTTACTAGTTTTTCCTCATACCTCTTCATTAAGCAAAGAAAATATTGGCCCTCGGTTATCGACAGCGCCACCAGCTCATTATCCTCATATTTTTGGCAATTTCGGTCAATCATTACTTATTACTAGTATATATACAATTTTTAGTCCAATTTTCTTTCGAGTAAGTATTATATTAGGAACTTCAGTCTTCCCTCAATTACCCCGGATATGTTTTGGTTGGCTCTTAAATATTCCTCCAGCACTTGTTGGGCTGATGTCGTTACCACCTTACTTTGTCCAGTCGTAAGTAACTCATCGTTGCTGACATTTAAGTAGGACTTGGAATTATTAAAGTGATACCCCTGTATTGCCAGACTATATTGACTGTTAGCGGTAACCTCTTGGCCTTTAATCTTTAAACTAACCAATTTTTGGTTTTTATCATCATACGTCGCGCCAACTTTGCTGTTTACCTGGTAACATTCTCCTTCTCCGTCGCGGTTACCCGGCCTCATAATATGTTCAAAAATCCGTCTCAGTTGTCCGCCGGTTACAGTGTATTTTGTAATGGTGTCGTCATATGGAAAGCAGGCCATAAAGTCCTTTAAGGTGATAATCGGACCGAGTTTGTTTACCCGAATCGATCCGCTTCCCACTAGCGCCACATCTGCCTGGCTAATTTCGGCAATGGCGTCGGCAATTACATTCCCCAGCGTTGTTTCTATCTCCCGTTTAGGATGGGTTAATTCAACCGCTGCTTTACACAATACAGTTTTATATTTCCTGTCCACTTCGTCTCCAAACGTGGCAATGAACTTCTGAAGTTCCTTATCCGGCTGGGCTAGGTTACTGTCAATCGGAATTAAGCGCCATTTATAGTTAACTATGCTATTGGTTTCATCGTCTACCTCAATGTCCCACCGCCCAATTTGATTAGATCCAACACCGGCTTGAGTAACCAGAATGTTGTTTATTTTTGTTGGTTGTTCTAAAACGGTATGGGAGTGTCCGCCAATTATCATGTCCACCCCCCAGCTCGGGTCAAGCATTTTTGCCAGTTCCAAATCCGATTCGTAGCCAATGTGAGTAAGTAGGATTGTCAGGTCAATGTCGTCATTTTTATAAGCATTACAAATTTTCCCCACTTCAATTTTGGCCTCTTCCAAAGTTACAAAACTTCCTACCAGTTTGTCCTGCTTTAGGACGTCCATTATTTTTTCGGTAATTATTCCGGTAAACATAATCTCAAATCCATCCTTTTTGATGATTTTGTAGGGACTCATCAACCTTTTATTGTATTTTTTAATGTAAAGATTGGCGTTGACTATCGGAAAATTCGCCATTTTTTCCAAAAACAATAAATGAGCCAATCCGTAATCAAATTCGTGGTTCCCCAAGGCGACCACGTCCGGAGCCAGGTAGTTCATAATCTCCATGGTTGAAATTCCTCTGTACTCGCTGTCAATCAACGACCCTTGAACCATATCCCCCGAAATCACATAAAGTACGTTTTTCTCTTCAGCTCTGACCTGGTTAATGTATCCCGACAGTAGGGCCAACCCCCCAATCAATTCGCCTTTTTGACCGGTGGCTTCAGCCATAAAGTCCCCATGCATATCATTGGAGTGTAGGATGGTGTATTTCTTTGTTTTCATTACCAATTTTCCCACACAAATTTAACGCTGTATAATCTGGTTATTACATTGTTCAATTCTCACCATGCTTAAGGGTTTTCGAGATTTCATTTTAAGGGGCAATGTTATTGATTTGGCTGTGGCTGTTGTCATTGGCCAAGCTTTTAACTCCATTGTCAGTGCCCTGGTCAAGGACCTCATAACCCCGCTAATTGGTGCTCTTGGTGGCACTCCTAATTTCAGTAATGTTTACTTCACCATCAATAACAGTAAATTTATGGTCGGTGATTTCTTAAACGCCCTTATTTCTTTTTTAATCATCGCTGCCGTAGTCTATTTTCTCATCGTTTTACCCATGAACACAGTTATGAAAAAAATGAAAGGGGATTCTAAATCTGATCCTACTCTCAAGTCCTGCCCCGAGTGTCTTAGTCAAATACCCCTCAAAGCTACCCGCTGTAAATTTTGTACCTCCACTCTCAAAAAGTAAACTACCGCTCCATAACCTCAAGCAAGTATTTGGCCAGCACTTCTCCTCCCAGCTGCCCCTCAACTTTAGGAATCGCAAAATCACCCCCTACTCGCTCCGGGTCCACGGTTACCCCCACTCCAAACTCAAGCATTTCCCGGTCATTTAGGTTGTTTCCACTGGTAATCATCTGTTTTGGCCCAATGCCCAGTCTGTCAATTAAGAACTGTAAGCCGGTTCTTTTGCTGGTATTTTTGTGCCCCACATCATAGCCCTCGTTGGTCCACAGGCAATACAGCTCTCCTTGCGGGTCATGTTTTTTAACAATTTGCTCAATTTCCGGGACCGGGTTAGCCGCATATACCGTCATAATTATGTGCTTGGGTTCAAAGCCAAAAAATATGTCTGGCTGTTGCTGTTTTAAAAGTTTTATCTCCCCTCTAATGTCAGTGATTTTCTGAAAATAACTCAAGTCATAGTCCACCAGTTGGTGTACTTTACCGTCCATCAAAATAAAATTGCCATTTTCAGCGCACAGCGACACTTTCTCCCACAATATGTCATCCAACATATGCTGTAAATATAAAAGTCCTTTGCCGCTGGAAAAATTAATCCAAAAATATTTTTTCAGTCTTTTAATCATATCCACCATTTCCGAGCTTAGTTTTTTTGTTTTTATGTGTAAATCAGTCCCATCCGGGCTCTCCTCCACAATTGTACCCTTGGGAACTATTACCCCGTCCAAATCAAATGTCAGCGCCTTTATATTTTGGTGTATAAAATCAGGCGTTAACTCAAAAAGCGGTTTATTTCCGTCCATACTTATCCTCCAGTCTTTGGTTATCTCGTTCTAAAACATCGCCCATTGCCACCTCAATTACTAATGCTTTTTTAATTGCTTTCATTCTGTGTTTTTGGGTTTTTTCAATAATAACTGTTCCCCCCGGTTTCACTGTTTCTATTTTATTACCCACTCTGGCCTCAATCTCGCCTTTTACTACCGTCCAAACTTCTTTTCTTCCTTCATGTCTTTGAAGGCTCAAAGATTCGCCTTGGTTAAGATATAGTTTTTTAATCCAATAACCAGGCTTTTTTTCCACAATCACATATTTTCCCCAAGGTCGG
>JBAYFX010000011.1:0-24541 GCA_041666965.1 Candidatus Shapirobacteria bacterium | reverse complement strand
ATTGATTCCACCTCTACCTTCTTTTGATTTAGCTCTTCAGTATATTTAACTAACACCCCTCTTGTCTCCTCTGTTAATCCAATCTCTCCCAGTGCCGCCCCAACTCTCTGTATTGCCAAATCAATTGCCCTTAAAGCGTCGTCCTTTTCTTTTTTAGTTTTAATAATAACTGCTTCTTCTATTTCCACTTCAGCCCTTGCTCCCGCCTCCACTACTTTGTTTGACTCAAACTTATGAGAAAACACATAATCTCTAAGTTCCTTCAATAAGTCCAGTTGTTTGACATTGTCTGTCTCTTTGTCTATTGCCTCAATCCGAATATTTACTCCATGAACAAACAAAGAGCAGTCCGAACAACCCCGAGAATCAAAAACTTGAGCCACATCAGACAGTCCGGCACCTGGTTTTTCAAAATATACAGCCCCTACCCATTTTTTTTCTCTTAACTCATGTAATTTATCTTTCGCCGCTTCAATCCCCCAATAGCCATTACCTTTAAATGTATCAAGAAGTCTATTCAAATAATCATATTCTTCATCGTTAGTCACATCCATATTTCTACCCAATGACCAAGGAAGTCCCACTCCCGAGGTATCTTCAATTTGAATTTCACTTGCTAAGATTAGACTAACTTCATCCATATCCGTCAGATATTCTGAAAATATTGTTAAATCGCGAATTGATAGAAAAAGTGATATTTGCTCTTTAGCTTCCCAACTATCGCCGATATACTGTATTTGACCAGAGTCTATTATATAAACTTTACCGCTAATTACTCCATAATTTGACCTTATCGGATCAGATTTATCAATACTCATCGGATCAAATAAGTCTGAGCTTTGAAAATATTGCCCCAATTCTTTCATCTGCTCAAAATAATCGGTTGTTTCCATATCCGCCTCAGTTATCTCTTCCGCATAAGGCATAATTTCGTAATACACTTTTTGTTTCTTACCCATATACTCAACAATCAACTCCCCCCATTTTTCCGGCATCAATACTCTTTCTTTGGCCCATTCAGGTACTCCCCACATGGCTTTAACCTTAAAACCTCCCTTAACGTCACCCCAAGCCCATTCATCTTTGGTGCCTATCTTAATCACTTTCTTTATTCCTGTTTCATCCGTAAATTCATAAGTACATCTCGATCCACCACACCCTAATCTCTTCAGAGTAATGCCGTCTTTTTTAAGGTTTACATTTGTTGAATTAAACCCTCTCGCCCAACCTATACCCAGCTCTCCTGACGGTAATAATTTCGCTCCATCAATCTCAAAGTCGCCCAAAATAGCAACCGCCTGCTTTCTGGCAACATCCAACATTTTTTCACCAATTGCCACACCATTCAAATCTATAGACTGTTCCAGTTTGTTTTCCAACCAAGCTATTTTATAGCTTAATATTTTGGTTAACCTGTCTGCCGGTTCCAACACCTCCATTTCGTTACTTAACTTCTTAATCAACAAATACAGCTTCTCTGAAATCTGGGAAATCACCGCTACATTATTAATATTCCATCTTTTGGCAATAATTTCCCGATTATTATTTAAAAATTCTTCTTTATTGTTTCCCTTTTCATAAACCATACTCAACAATTCACCTTCCAATACTCCCGCTTTTTGAATTTCTGCCATCCGATTAATCACTTTCTTTTGATCAATCATCCACTTATTAGCCAATTCTCTTACCCTCTTCTCAATCTTACCTACTTGCTCATCACTCAAAGTTAAATCCTTTTGCAACAACTGACCCTCTACAAATTCTCTTATTGATTGGTCTAAATTGTCTCCTTCAATTTGACCCCAATTACTTTCGTTCTCAATTTCTCCCAAAGCTGCATATAAATTATCCCAATCTCCCATTCTGGTTACTCCCAGTAATCCCACAACAAATCCCACCCGGTCAGTATTTTCACCAAATTGCTTCATCATTTGAGCGACTTTTTGGCCTACGACTACTGCCCCATTCTCCTCCTGTTCTTTTTTAACCCGCTCCAACATCGCTTCCAACTGAGCCACAGTTTTACCCTCCACTTTACTACTCGGTTCTATTAATAGTATTCTAGCTTTCAAATCGGCAATCTTAGTTTCTGTTTCATCGGTTTTAGTTACCCCACCAATTATTTTATCCAACACTTGAGCCAGTGTTCTGTCATTTTCACCAATCTCCTTTTTCCCTTGCCATGCCATATCCACCAACTCCTGGTACCCATCAGTTGTTCTAACCTTGATTTTAGATATCCAACTACTTAGGCCGGCCGCTTTAAGTTGAGCCTCAATCACTTTTCGCTCGTCCTCCGAACCAACTGTAATCCACTTAATCATTCTTCGGTCAATGCCTGTGCTATACATCTGTTCATTATTATCAATAAATATATTTTTCTGCCCTTTGATTGCCTCTTCTGGAGTTTCCCTTAACTCATACATACCCCTCTCAGTTGTACCGTAAGTGTCAAACGGATAGCCATACCAGTCTAGTCTATCCACCACTTCCGGCTCCAGCACTATCATTATTCCACCCCGGGTTGGACTGTTTTCTAGCCCATTAGCTCCTTCCACTGCCATTCTGGTAAACACACTGTCCGCTCCTCCGGTTGTCATGTCCTTACTTGAACTCATCCCTTCGGTAAACACTCCTCTTTGCCACCTTTCCGCCGTACTCATTAATCCGTTTTCTAAAACCAAGGGTAAGTGAGCCACTTCGGAAACCGTGTGGTACACCACATATTTCCCGTACTTTGACGCTAATGCTCTTCCCCGCCCGTTAATTACCGGCGCCTCATAGTCAGGATAAACTTGTTGGGTGGATATTACTCCCAATGCCTCACCTCTGGCCTCTTCAGTTAGCTTCGTCCCTTTTTCTTGGTTAACCATTGCCCCAATTTGCGCTGATTCTTTCTCCTCTTTAGTAATGTCTCTAAACAAATCAGTTAGTCCTAAGTCATTTTTTAGAATTTCCACCATTTTCCCAATTACCCCATTTACTCCCAACTTCTCAATTGTCTCCTGACTAAACTCCACATTAACCATTCCAATGGCCGCTCGAATCTCTGTACCCTGATTCGACCCCAAAGACACGCTTATTTTTATTCCATCTTTTTCTATTATCAGGGCATCACCAATGGTAATAGTTTTATTGTTTCCCTCTTCGGCAGATATAAATTCCATCACTCCATTTATTGCGCTCTGAGCCTTAACCTTTCCCAGCACCCCTGCCATCACATTTTCTTCCAACTTGAAGGTCATTAACACCGTTTGGTTTTTCGTCATTTTATTGTAGAAATTAACCAATTGATTCTTAATACCCTTACCGCCAACCCATAAGCCTACCCGGTAAAAAGGTTCCCCTTTTTCGCCTTTTGCTTTAAACAGTTTACTTAACTGGTTTTGTCTCTCCTCCTCAATCTGCCTCCTTTTTGTTCTGGCCGCTTCTCCAATCTGCTCAATTTCCATTTTTGCTTTTACTATCAACTCACTTAACTGTTCGTCCACATAATAACTTTTAAAGTAATTCAAACCACCCACATCAGTTTGTAACTCTAAAGCCAATTCTTTTGCTTTTCGCTCAGCTTCACTAACTTTAGTCCCTACCCTATCATGTAACCGGTCACGTTCATTTCGGAATTGATAATAATAATCTCCCAGCGCATCCCGATACGAATAACTGTCCCACTCCCCCATCATTGCTTCTAGTTTATCTTTAAACCTAATCAAATAAGTTAAAAATTCCGTACCACCATACCCAAGAGATTGGTCCAACCTACTATAATCAGTATCTAATTCATGTAAATTTTGTCTTAACCTATTGATACGAGAATCACCATTCCTAAACCTTTCTAAATTCCCAAGTATTTGACTGAGTCCAGTTCTGATTGATCCAACATCTGCTTGAACTACTTTCTGAACCTCATAAGTTAAATTATTAACTCTTGCGGAATGTTGATTTACTTTTTCTATTTGAGCTCCCAGTAGTACCACAAAATCACTATCCACATCTTCGCCTTCCATCTCATTCCTAATCGCTCTTAATCTATCTTCAAGGTTACCGTATTGATTGTGCATCTTTTTTAATTCGGCAAACGCTCCCTGGTAACTAGACCTTGTGCTTAAAACATCATTAATTATTCTAGTTTCAGCCTGGATAGCTTGGTCCAGTAACTGGTCTAACTCATTTCTCCATCTGGTTAAATATATTTCTTTATCAACAATTTTTTGCTGCTTTTTTAGCAACTGCTGTAACTCTTCTTCCATCCGGTCCAACTCCCGGTTAAGCCAATTTACTTCGTTTACAGTGACTCCACTCAATGCTCCAACTTTATTTCTAGCTCTTACTGCCGATTCCATTGACCTTTCTAAATTTTCATATTTGTTTAAATCACCAATCCCCAGCTTTTCTTCCAGTACTTTAATTTTTTCTTCATAAGTCGGCTTGAATTTAAGTACTCCGTCACTTACTTCAAAAACCGCATCTAAAGAAGATGGCGCTTGGGCTCCTGCCAGCTGGCTGTACGAGCTGGCATCCGCCATATAATAGGTTAAAAGTAGGGGATAAAAATCCTCTAATTTCACTTGGGCCATCTTTTCCGCCATCGTTTTAATACCCAATACTGCTTGACTCAGCGGACTTCCCTGCATATAAGAGCCCAGCATGTCG
Source organism: Candidatus Shapirobacteria bacterium (assembly GCA_041666965.1). Classification (GTDB taxonomy): domain Bacteria; phylum Patescibacteriota; class Microgenomatia; order UBA12405; family UBA12405; genus JBAYFX01. The sequence continues at coordinate 19,888 of JBAYFX010000011.1, read as the reverse complement.
GTCCCGGTTAATGTCCGGGCAATCTTAATTTCTGCTTGACTAAAACCAAATTCCGGTAGTATCTCTTTTAGTATTTCTATTTGGGCTACTCCTTGTTTACTTTTATCTCCCCCCTCGCTCATTACCTTAGCCTTACCCAAATCATGTAACGCCAATAATATTGCGAATTTTTCCTCGGACAGTAGTTTATTAGTCCCTAAATTTTGTAAATATTTTTGGTATTGACTAAGAACTCTCAAAGTATGTTCTTCTAAAGTTAATGGCTTTGCCCCGCCAACATTAACCCCCATTAAAGCTTTCACTTTTTCATTTTTGTTTACTTTGGCCATAACTTCGTTGGGCCAATCATTAGCTGGTACCGCCTTTTCTTCTGTTACTACTTCAGCTCTAGTTTGGACATATTTCTTTTCCAAGTATTCCCGCCTCTTGGTTAATAAATCCAGAATTTGTTTCCGATCAGAGTCATTTTTTATTCCCGCCCGATTAACTATTTCGCCAATCTTTTCCGGACTCAGTTTACCAACCAGTTCCCTAGCCTCACGGGCAATATCCACCTCAGTCACTTTAGCAAACACTTTTGCCGCCTGAGGGCCGATAATTGGATCCCTCATTGTTTCAATTTCTCCAACTACATTGGTTAATGCAGCTGCTTTTTTCCTACCATTCAGCGCCCTAAATACCAACGATCCTCCATGGTCCTCCAATATTAAATTACCATCACTGTCATACCCCAAATTATCTATTTCTAAACCGGCCACATCCCAATCCAGCAAATAGGCCGCCGCCACAAATACCTCTTTAGCTTTAGATTGTAATTGGGTACTAACTTGAGCTCCGGGAGCGGCCGGTTTTAGTTCATCCATAAATTCTGTAGCGTAAGCTACCCCCTCACCGTCCTTAATTAACTGTCCCTTTAATGTTTTAATCCCTAAAGTTTGATATATCTGGTTGGCAATCAACTCTACGGAACTCTGCAACTGATCCGAATATCTCTTAACATAATATTTCTTACCGTTAGCTGGATCCCGATAAATCCCTCCCGGATTAGTCCCCTTAGCTACCCCAATTTTTTCCATTTTAGCCAAATCCAACGTATCTCCTTTTACCTCTTCCTCAACACTTACGGTTTGTTGTGCTTGTTGGGGTAACCAGATAAATAAGTCATTATTATTTTTTATCGCCCTAATTAATTCCGCCTTCCCCTCTTTATTAAATCGGGCAACTACCACCACTTCACCAATTTTTACCTGACTTTGCCCCGGTTGTCCCTCTAAATCAATTGTCATTTGCTGCCCCTCAGCTTCCAATACAACCGTTTCCCCTTTGTCTCCGATTACCAATCCTACCTTTACCCCATTCTCATCATACAAAACCTGATCTTCTGTCAATTGATATTTGTTTCCTTTTTTCAGTTTTTCAAATCTCTTTTGAATTTCTTCTGAGATTTTCCCGACTTGTGTTTTAAATTCATCCTTGTTAATTCCATAAACTAATCTATTGGCTTCATTTAGTCCAGCCTGTTCCAATAACTCTTCTGCTTTTGCTTTAATCTTTTCCGGGCTATCCAGTTTCACCAATTCTTCATTAGTTATCTTTTCAACAACTCCCAATGCGTCATTTAGCGCGTTAGTTGTCGGAATAACACTACCCAAATTGGCTGTTTGCCCAGCCAATAACATCATTCTTATTCTTTCCGCTTGTTGATCTATATACTTTTTTCCTTCTTCCGTTAGTGTTACCAAAATATTCGGTTTTGATTCATTAGTTTCAACCTGCTTTAGCTTATCTAAGAATTCTATTCTTTGAGTTTCCAGCTCTGCCTCTATTTCTGCTTCGGCTTGTTTGTTTTGGGCTATTTCTTTTGCCCTAATACTATCCGCTTCTGCCTGGGCTCTAATCTGGGCTTCCTGGTTTGCTTTTAATGCCTGGGCAGCAATAATTGCCGCTTGGTATTTATCCTCAACACTCTTCTGGTTGACTGCTTTTAATTCCTGCCATAATTCTAACGCTGTTTTAGTCTCAATATTTGTTAACGTTACTCCGTCTCTTTTGGCCTTAGCCAATACCTTAGCTTTGTTTTGGGCTTCTAGATTTACCAATCGTAGTTTTTCTGCTGCTTTTTCCTCTGCCACTTGTCTCTCTTTTTCTTTTACATATTTCTCAATCTCTGGTGTTACTCTTTCCACAATCTTGTCTAGCAGCTTCTTTTCCAAGCTCAATTGCTGGGCTCTAATTTGATCATTCACTAAATCCTCAATGGCCTTATCCATATTATCTCCGGTAATTGACTGCCAATTACTCTCGTTTTCAATTTGAGCCAGTGCCTGATACATATTGTCCCAGTCGCCTATTCTGGTTACTCCCAATAATCCCACAACAAAACCCACCCTATCAGTATTTTCACCAAACTGCTTCATCATTTGGGCGACTTTTTGGCCAACGGCTACAGCCCCATTCTCCTGATATTGTCTTTCGGTTTGCTGTTGAGTGACTTCTTGTAAAACACCTTCCAGCTCGGAAATTTTATTAGTTACGTCAACTTTAGTTTTCAAACTCGGATCAATTTCCAAAATATCTTGGGTTAAATTACCTGCTCTTTCCTGAGCTTCTTCCAATTCATTGCTAGCCTGATCCAAACCTTCAAACGTAACTGGATAAGTCTTTATATTGTCCAGATATTGACCGAGTTTAGTTTTAATTACTTCAATTTCACCTTCAATCGATAGCCCTTGTGCTTTAGCCTCTTCATATTTTCTTAACACATCTGCCGGCCAGTCATTTGTTTCCCAAACCACCGGCACTCCTTCAGCTCTAGCCTTGTCCATAATCGTACTTATTAACTCAACTCTTGCCTTATCAATTTCCAGCTCCCTCCAATCAAGCCTAAATCCCACAAGTCCAATTTCTTTAGCCCGCTCACTTACCATTTTTTCCAAATCTACTTTAAGTTGGGAAAACAACTGTCTCTCCCCTACTTTACGACCAATCCCCATATGTTCCAATAAATCATCCATTATCTCCACCCAGGCAATATTCATCGTAAAGGCCCCTTCAGTCTCCAAAACTGACTTATCCCTCAACCCTACTACTTTTGCTCTCCGGTTAAGCTTGACTACTCTATCTAGTAGTCCTTGAGCATCTTGAGGGCTCATTTTAATAAATTCTTCCTTTCCATCAATACCTCGTAACACTAATCGGGTACCAAGTTCCTTCTCCAACAAACTAAGTGCTTCAACATAACCCTGCCTATTGCTGCCAATTTTATACTCTCCCATCAATCTTATCTTCATTAATAAATTTTCCAAAGTTGCCAATTTATTATTAAAACCAGCAAAAGAATCAGCATCACTAAAATCATTCAACCCCACACGGCTGGCATTCTGATTAAATAGTTCGATCATCGGCTGAATTTTATTTTGGTAATCCTGACGGATTCTATTAATATCGCCACTATTCCAATTAATATTATTTTCAAGACCAAACTCACGAGCCCTTTTTCTCATTTTCAAAACATCATTGTCTAGGTTAGTCAAAGTAGATCTCAACACTCCTGTCCGATATTCTTCGGAAGCCAAATACCCATATTTTTCCCACAACTGTTTTCTTAAACTCCTCAGTTCCGGTATTTCTCCCAATACCTCTTGTACTTCTCCGGCATTCGTCTGACCCGTGTTAATTATGAACACCAAATCTAACCTTCCATATATACTTCTAACCTCATACTGATCCTTAACTCGACCTCTGCCAACCTGAAGCTTGTCACCAACATTTAACTCCACGTTACCCTGCCACATCTCTAGATTCTCCCAGCTATTACCCCCTATTAATATTTGCACTCCCGCCCCTTGAAGATTAGTAATGTAAAGTTTTCCGCTATTTGTTCTGGTCACTTTTGCTTGACCTTTACCCCTAAAAGCCCGGCTCAGCAAACCCACACCATCTAGGTTTTCTTCAATGATTTTTGACTCTTCTATTTTCTCTGCTAAACTCGCTGATTTATTACCTTCGAATAAGTAGGTACTTTGTTTTTGGTAAATTGCTGACCGTTTTTCCGCAGAAAATCCTACATCAGCCAATAACTCGTCTATTGCTGTAGCATAATCTAATACCTGTCCGTCTTTTAATCTTCGAACTTTTGATACCGTTAAATAATCAAATTTCCCTCGGCTTATTTGTGCCATTTTAAAAACCAGTTCCAGCGCATGTTGTTGTTTACCAACTACTTCCATTATCGATCTAATTAAAAATGGTCCACTCCGATATCTAAAATTCCAATATTCTTCCTCCTTAGCTTTTTTTATTTTCCCTAAATCTTCTGAAGTAACTACTCCACCGTAGTCCTCAAGACAAAAATATGGCTTGTCTAAGACTAATTCCAAATCCTTTTCATGCCAGCCTCCAACAACTGCCACAATTGATACTGCTACCGCGACCCCCTCATTAATATCTTTAACTACCCCGTCCCCCATGTGACTGTGAGTCAGTTCGTGCGCATAAGTCGCCTGCATCTGGATCAAGCCGTTGTCTCCATCATTTCTTAGCGAAACCATTATCTGATTAGACTTCCTGTTGTTAGCCACATGTGCCAATCCACCAACCCCAGAAGCTTCATTAGGTACAAGCAAAACTTCAGTTGGCAAATTATTTGCCAATTTTCCCAAAACTTTCTCTTCTCTCATCCGGGCATCCACCCAACTTAAGTTAAACACAATAAATTCACTCGAAATCCCTAATGGCATTTGCTCTTTTGGAATAAAAAATGTTGTTTGGCTACCATCACTGCCTCTTACCATAATCGCCTGAGTAATGCTTACTTTACTAGGATCTAATTGGACGGTGCCGTCACTCATAGTATGAGTAAACTCTTTGATAATCGCCCCTGCCTCGGATGGTATTTCTTTAGACTCATAACTAACCATTTCACCCTCTCCACTAATCCAACCGAAATGTTCCGCATCAAACCGCACCGAAGAGTTGGCCACCTTAATTAAAGGCACAAACTCTCCAGCCTTAACTTTAACAACCCGACTGTTATCAGTTGCTCTAAACTGTAATTCTCCAGAACTGATGTTTCTATATCCTCCCTTAACCTTTACCAAAGTGTTAACCGGCAAAGTTACTTTTGTGGTTGTTATCTTTTCTGTTCTACTGATAATCTGTTCCTGTTCTTTTCTGTAATCCTCTACATTTTCATCCTGAATTTTTAATTCTTCTGCCACTTGTCTCTCTTTTTCTTTTACATATTCTACAATCCCCGGTCTTACTCTTCCCTCAATCTTTTTTATCTGCTCCCTTTCCAGACTTAACTGTTGATCTCTTATTTGACCATTAATTAAGTCTTCAATCGCCTGATCCATATTGTCTCCGGTAATTGACTGCCAATTACCCTCATCTTCAATCCCTCCCAAAGCCGTATACAAATTATCCCAATCACCGGATCTGTCAAATCCCAAAGTGGCTACAACCAATCCCGCTCTCTCCAAATTTTGGCGGGCTCCTTTAACCCCCTCGCTCAAATTCCGGTTAATAAACTGGACTATTGTTTCTTTCTTTCTTTGTGCCTGAACCATTCTTTCTTCTTTGGCTCTTTGTTCATCTTCTCTCTTAATTAAATTCCACAATCCCTGCGGATCGGTTGGCAAATCACTTTGATCTAATTCTATCAAACGTCCATCTTCATCCCTGATAATCGTTTCCACATCGACATTAATAAACAAATCGTTGCCTGTTACGCTTAATAGCTTTCGTAAAGGATATTTCCCGTTTTTATATCCGCTTGCCACTAAACTTTTATATGAAGCAAAACCACCTATCGCCGCATTGTTTCCTATGGCCACTTCCCCCTCAACTTTTAAAACTCCGCCAATAGTTGAAAATATTCTATTGATAGTATTTTCTCTAGCCCATTCCAATGCCGCCTGTGATAACTGTTTGGCATAGTCATTGTTCCTGAATTTTGGCAAAACATACTTAATGCTAATTTCTGCATTTTGACCGTCTACCGTTATCCATTCATAACCGATAGGCTCCCCGTCTTTTTTAATTACTAAAATATGCTCATTACCTTTGGGCGTTCTGTTCGTTAACTCCACCAAGGGTAATTCTGCTGGTAATTCTTTTACCTCTTCAACAACTGCTTCTTGCTGAACTATTTGTTCTGCTACTGTTTTTTCTTCCTCTTGTTGCCAGGCATTACCCTGGTGGATATAAATTCCCATCGACATATCATCATCGGGGTGCGCTTCGGCCATTAGTTGGGTTATTTTCTCCAATAATACTTCCGATTGGCTTTTAAATTCCACAACTGCCTGGTGCACTTTTTCCAGAACTTCCTTGTCCTTGCTTAGAGAGAAGCCATCAGAATAAAGCAAAATAACGTCTCCCGGTTGGAGAATCACTTCTTTCTCTAATCCCCCTGCTTTACCCACCAAACCTTGTTTTGAGGATAAGTAATTGACCACTTTGTCTTCCGACACTAGCCCGGATTTATCTTCGGTATCAACCACCTCTATTCCTCCACCGACCCGCACTACGCTGACTCCGCCGTCTCCTGCAAAAAGGCCCTCTACTTTCCCTGTCTTTTTGTCAATTTTAATTTGGTTAAATGTCGTCCTGCTTCCGCGGGGAAAAACGTTTTCAAAATATGCTTTTTGCCCATTATATCCCGCTGAGCCAGGTTTAGCATAACCATCTCTGACCGCTTGAGCCATATGTTCTTCTGGAGTTCTTAGTTGTTTATCTATCTCTTTTACTTTTTCCGATGCTCTAGCCAAATTCTGTCGCAAATTATCCGACCCTTCTACCACTACCGATTTAACAGAAGCTCTGGCTGATTGATCTGGATCATTGGATATCGAAACCCCATCTGCTTCCGATAATACTACATAATCCGAAGTGTCCAAAACACTTATTGCATCTTCTCCTTTATGGGCAGCTCCTAATACTGCTCCCATGGCCTGGCCCTTAATTACCGTATCCACTCCGTTAATAACCGCTGTTTTAACTCCCTTATCATTCCCATCAAAAAAAGCCACTCCGTTCTGGCTTGCTTTTACTTGTCTGCTTATTTCTTTCGGTGTTTGTTTTCTTCCCCAATCCTCTGCTTTCGTTTTTAATTTTCCGGTCAAAAACTCTACCACCTTATCCTCTTGCCCTTTCTCTAAGTTCAAAGCTTTAATCTGATTTTGGTTTCGGATCCATTGGGGCAATGCCGTTTCAATTTGGTTGTAATCCAATCCCTCAAAACTGCTAATACTCTCCATTTTGGCTAATACCGCCATCAAATCATCAACCTTACCCGCCAGTAGACCCTCTACTCCCAAAACCCCAGCCGCGAATCCCACCCGATCAGTATTTTCACCAAACTGCTTCATCATTTGGGCTACTTTTTGACCAACTGTAACTGCCTCATCTTCTTTCTGTTCCTTTTTAACCTGTTCCAGCATTGCTTCCAATTCACTTAATTTATAGATACTCTCTGCTTTAGTTTTTAACCCCGGATTAACAGTGGCAATTTCCCCAATCAATTTTTTCCTTTGATCATCTGACTTAGCCAATAACTTTAATAACTCATCCTCCCCTGCTTCATCAAATCCCACCGAGGGAATTTTACTCTCATCAAGATACTTACCAAGTTCTGTTTTAATTCTATTAACAGTCTCCTCAAATCTGTTGGTTGTTTGACTAATTTTGGGCTCGTCCACTTTTACACCCAACTCGGCTAATTTAATTCCTTTCATTTTTGTTATATCCAAAGCTGCTGTTAATTTACTTTCTTGTATTTCCTGTGTCATTGCAATTCTCCCTCCCTCAAAACCTTTCTTTCTAAAATATTCAGACAAACCCCCGTCAACATTAGTAACTCTACTGTCACCTTGTTCGTTTCCTTGAGAATGGCCATGAAAGATCTTACCTTCGGCCGGGTTTATCCCGGCCATTTTAAACATTTTGTCAGCATTTTCCCGGCCTTGACTAGTAGCCTCAAAAGCCGGTTTTACCTTTGTAAACATACTCGCCACTTCTTGAGCTCCAACCGCCGTTTTTAGCTTTTGAGCAATATTTCTGTTTATCTCTTCCACGTTAGATCCATAATTTAAGTACCCCATTCCATCAGCATGAATATATAAATTGTTACCGCTTTTAATAATTGCTGGTTGATTAGCCAACCAGGTCAACATTTCTTCTCGACTAGGATGAACATGAAAATATGCCAAATCCGCTGCCTCCGGGCCCGGTTCCATTAACGCAGCATATTTGGACATTGTATTCCATACCCCCTGAGTTGCTTGATCTTTAAAAACCACCATTCCACCCTGCATACTCACCAACCCGTCCCTAAACGCTCCTTCGATTGTGTCTTTCATACTCAAATATGCGGCAATGAATCCCGCATCATGGTTCCCAATTGTCATTCTTATCTTTGGTAAGCCGTCACTAGCCACTCCTGCTTTAAGTTGTAAATCCATAATTTTCTTAATTGTTTCACTGCCATAAGTACCACTAGGCGATCTATCCACCAAGTCTCCACTCAACACCAACCGCGTGTCCCCTCCAATCCAGTTACCTTTGGCGTCCAAAAGCGGCTTACTAATCCTCGGACCTTGACTATTAGTCCCCTGAAGTATTTTAAACAACTGCTGCCAGTCTCCATGAACGTCACCAATTACTACCGTTTCAATTGGTTTACTAGTCAAAACTTTATAACTTACCCCCTCAATCATTTTCTTTACAAAGCTCTCCCTTGCCTTAGTCACTGCTTCCTCAACGACTACTGAAAGCCATTCACCATAATCCGGTCCAGCCAAACTCTTAACATTTTCCTTTATATAACTACTACCACTATTTTGTGGATTTAAATAAGCGTCAACTTGCTCATTAACTCTTTCCTCAATCAGTTTCTTTGCCTCGGTTTCACTACTAAAACTCATCGATTTCACCTGCTGATTAACTCTTTGGGTAATCACCTCCACCATTTTTCCCAACCAAAAATTTGCAGTTTGCTCAGCCTCAAGCGCCATCAATTGTTCCAGTGTCATTCCTTCCAACTTTCGGCTATCCACTCCTAAAGCCACCAGCCTCTTGCTTGCCGCCTGTAATTTTTGGACTTTTTGCTTAAATGAATCCCCACTCGCCTCCAATCGCTTAACCAGCTCCTCGTTCCACTCCTCAATTCTATTCAAACCCAACTCTTCCGCCACCTGTAACACCAAGCTTTGATCACTTTCGCGTGAGTAGTCGATCAAATAATCAGTCACTCTTTTAGTTAAAGCAGTTAACCTGTCAATCTCCGCCCTAATTTTTTTGGCTCTAGCCTCCATTCCCTCCACGCTCGCCAAATCAGTCTTATCAATTCTCCCTAATTTATTATTTAACTCTCCCAATTTCTTTTTTACCGGTTCCCGACTTTGACTAATCGGTATTTTAACTGCCGTCAATTCTGTTTCCAGTTCCACAATTGCTTGAGTCACCCTCTTTGTCCTTTCACCAACTTCACTTACTTTTTCCAATCTAACCCGTAAATCAGCTATCGATTTGCCTTCTACCTCATCTTTGGGTGACAACGCCAATACGTCCTTCGCCAATTTGGCTTGAGCTTGCCTGGCTGCTTTCAACTTCTCACTCCACAGCATTTTGATTTCCTCAGCAATTACCCTCTTATTCATTCCTATACCATTAAGGAAAGAATTAATCTTTCTGGCTACCATATCATCAGACAAATCGTCCCACCTATCAAAATCATCATTCTGGGAATACTTAAACAATTCATCGTAGGTACTTTTCCAACGATCCAAACGCCTGAGAGTCATAGTCTCTGCTACCTGTTTTGCCAACACTTCCGTTTCCTTCCCTTTAAAATAGTTAGCAATTTGTTGACTTATTTGTCGCTTTTCATTAATTTTTCGCTTAACTTCACTAATCTTTTCCGCCACTAAGGTTTCATCCGTTACCCTCGCGTCCACCGCCTCAACGTCTTTCTCATACCCCGCCATTACTGTCTCAATCAATTCCTGATCGGGTTGTATTTTATTATCTACCTTTTTAACCTCAATTACTAAAGCTTCTAATTTTTTAACAACAGCTTCCACCGCTGCTTTTTTACTTCCCTCAGCCGCAGTTACCAACGTTCTGACTTGGGCCGCTTCAGTTTTTTGATTTAGTTCCGTCTCGTTCAAAAACCCTCCTAAATCTCTTGGAGTAATTCTGGCTTTAGCCGCCGCCACCGCCGTCTTCAAATCTCTGATTCTACTTGCTTCTTGGGCCTGGGCCAGTTCTCGAACCTTCCTTATCTCTTCTTGGCGCAATCTTTCCTCAGCCAGTCTTCGCTCTTCTGTTTGTCTAACCTCTTCTGCTTTTCTGGCCTCTTCAGCTTTCCTACGAGCTTCCTCTTTAATTCTGGCTGCCTCTGCCTCTTTGGCTTTTCTTACCTCCTCTTGTCTAGCCTCTTCCGCTTTTTGAGCCACTTCTTTCTCAATTCTAGCTTCAACCCCCGCTTTCAACTTACTAATTTCACCAACTGATTTGGCCTTTGTTAAGTTGGCCTTTTCTTGGTCACTCCAACCCGCAACTACCGTTTCCTCAATTACTCTTTTTAAATTATCCGCCGCAGTCTTGTTCACCTTATTTATTGTTTCTAAGTCTTTGGCCGCAACAACAGTTGAGTACCACACTGAGTTTTCGGAGACTGCTGGATTATTTTGAGCCATTTGTTTTTTTACCGCCAATTCTTCTGTCGCTTTCCCCAACTCCAAAGTCAACGATCTTTGGTCCGTTCCCCTAACCTGATAGTCCGCCCCCATAATCGCTTTTATTTGTCCAGTCAGCTTTTTATTTCTCTCATTGGCAATTTTTTCACTTCTCTTATCAACCAATATTTGATTGACTTGGCTTCTGTCCATCCCCGTAACTTTTCCTAACTCTATTCCCTCAGCTTCCGCTTTGGCCACGATAGCTTCAATTGCTCCATGCTCATCCTCCATTGCCTCCTCAATCTGTTCAAGAATTTGAAAACTTCTTACTTTGGCAACAAAATTCACGCCATATGCCACTTCTGCCTCTACCAACTTCTCCTCCATCGCCACTCCATAAGCTCTTTTAGCTTCCCCTACAATCACATCCACTTCCTTTAAACTTCCTGCCGCCTCAATTCTACCTTTATATCTATTAACATCTCTTATTACCTCTTTTGACCTCAAAGCTTCAGTAATCTTTGCGGTTAGTTTTGATTGGGCTTTCTTTATCTCCCCCTCCAAATCGGACCGTTCCATATTCCCCAACCCTTCTGGACTCTCTCCTAAAATACTAATTATTTTTTCTCTCAGTTGCCCGTTTGTTAAATCCCAATTTTCTTGTTCCTGTTTTAATCTTGTTTCAAAAGCCACCAAACTTTCGTTTTCTTCAATATCAGTCCTCGCGCCCGGATACTGACCTTTTAGCCAATTGACCGCCTCGGATTTCCAAGTTTCATATTTAACTCCATCCCGATGTGAGTACTTCTTTTCCCACAACTTATACTCTACTTCGGTTTGATTTAGTCGGGTTGTCGCTTTATCTAAAGTTTCGTTCCCGCTTAACGGATCCACCCCCAAGCTTTGAGATCTTTGGTTAATGGCCTCAGCTCTGTCTGCCGTAACTCGCATATCTCCGGAATTTTTAGCTTTATCTAAATCAACTCCGGCCACCTTTTGTGCTACCGCTCTTTCTCTTTGCTCCCCCAAGCTCATTCTCTCTTCCCAAGCACTCAAGCTTTCTCCTGCTTTTCTTGGCCACTTCACTGCTGAATCAGGCTTTGTAGTCACTATCTGATCTTCTTGAGACTTAAGACTTTCTGCCTTTTCTTTTAACATCGCTAAAGTTAAATTATTTTCCACAATATTGTTTTCTCCATAGCTCCTAATAATATCCGCCTGCGTCTTCTTTGCTGCTCTGCGGGTTGTCATCTCCTGACTCATTCTCTCCGGTGTCCAACCCTTTTGCCATTCTACTCCCAAGTTATCCCTTTTCGACTCCGCTCCAAGTTCCCCAATTCTTTTTTTAGTAAAATCCAACTTCGCCTGTGCCGCATGTAAATCCACTAAGTCATTCACCAGTCCACTCGCTTCATATCCATAAGTATTAACCAACTCCTCCTTAATTTGAGCGATCTTTTGCTGATCCTGGAAAGTCACAATATATGCTTTAATTGCCACATCATTCCACTCCCCTTTGTAACTTTTCGGATCAATATTAGCTTCTTTTAATTTGTTAGCCAGAGTTTTTACCGCTTTTAAATCCTCGGCCTCTTTTTCTAAATTATTTTGATCAATAATCTTATTTACCCCCAGCTCCAACCAACCGGTTCTAATTTCTTTGGCTACTCTGGCTTTAAAATCACTATAGTTTTCCTTCCTTACTTCCGCAGTATCCGGGTCAATTATGTCTTTTCGACCATATCCCAACCCTCCCAAAGTAATATATTCTGCCTCAATCTTATCTACCCTTAACTTCAATTCTTCATTTGTCTCCCCCGTTTGTCTAACCGTCCCCGCCCCCTTGGCTCGGTCATTTTGGACCTTTGCCTCGTCTGTCCCCACTCCCACATTTCCATTTTGTGCCGCTTTGGCCGCCGCAATCTGCGGTTCCAGTACCGATACTGGTATTTGCTTTCCATCTTTAGTTGTTGGTATTTGATACTTTCCTGCCTCTGAATTTATCTCGTTAATCACTTTTTGCCCATCCGCCAAATATTGGCTGTGTGTTTTTATTCCGTCATACTTAACTCCCGAAAGTCTTTCCATTTCATCATTTTCAATCTGAGCCACTTTAACTGCTTCTTCCAGGTTAGTTACTGCCTCCAAATTAACCGGTGCTTGAGGTGGCCGGGTCATTTTTAAACCTGTTGCTAACTGGTAAACTTTTTGCCCAATCTCCTTAACCACAACATCCTGGCTCTTCCCCGTGGTTTCCACTTTGTAACTAGAGGCTAAATCTTCAACCGGCTTGGTAATCAATCCCGTACCCCCGTCATTAGAATCAGTTGGTGTTCCAGTTTGGACTGCTGTTGTATTTCCCTCTGCTCCTCCGTGCCAAATAGCACTTGGCAAATCTTCAGGACTGTTGGTTTTAGCCCAATTCATTACCGCCTCCGCCGGGCTTTTAGGTGCCGCTTGCGGTTCTACATTTGGGCTCCGGTACACCCGGTTAAATTCTTCAACACTCGGATACGCCACATCCAACCCCAGTACTTTTCTTAACCCAGCTGCTTCCACATCAGTCAAACCAAACTTGTTAATAATATCTGATGCTCTTTGTTCAGATTGTAGTTGCGCTTCCTGGCCACGTTTATAAATTTCTGATGGTATTTCATCTCCGGTTAATGGTTTAGTTACAATTTCTGCTGCCTGTGCCCGTTCTAACCTTTTAGCTTCCGCTCTCATTTCATCTACAGCTGCTTTTATCTCCGTCTCTTTTCCGGGTCTAATTTCCGCAAGCATTTTTTCTACTTCCTGGGCTGTTTGTTTTCGCCCTTGACTCATTTCTTTGAGGGCCATCTCTACCCTTTCCACTGCCAACTGATCTTCCAATACCCCCTTAAAATATCCTACCGGATCGGCAGCAATTGAAACTCCATTTTCCGTTCTCACCCACAAATCAAACTGAGACGCAATTTCAATTTCTTCAAGTGTCCAACCTTCTTTCACCAAATCTTTACCCTTGGCTGGTACCCGGTTCCGTTTCCAAGACTGCGTAATATCCTCCATATTATTCTGGTCTGAGGCTACTACTGTCCACTTCATGTTTTTATTGGCTGCCTCTACTTTCAAGTCCACCGCCCTGGTTCTGCCCTCGTATACAACTATTAAACCCTCTGGGTCAGTCGCTAATATTTTTTGAACTTCAACACTCCAGGCTTTCTGGTTTTCTGATATTTGTGTTATCGTCCTTTTCACTTTACCGTCCACCCCTACAGTTAAATCTTCAATATAATATTCAGTCTTTTCGGCTCCATTTGGTTCAGTAATAAACTTAGTCCGGGCCAACTTTCTTCTCCCAGGCATTGCATCCACAATGTCTTGGGTCGTATCGGGTAATGGCCTCCCATCATCTGCTACCACAAAGGCCGCCGCCTTACCTTTCAAACTATCACCCATACTATCCACACCTTTTTTTATCAAACTGGCCCCGTCCCTCTCAGTTATCACCGTTTCTGGTTTTCTAAATGCCTCAGATCCACCCGTCGCTTTAGTCCCCAAAGCATTAGCCGCTGTATCTGGCGTCGCATCATACCCTTTAAATTGTCCCCGTCTGATTTTTTCTTGATATATTTCCCGGTTAGTAATTTGGTCCGAATCTGGTGTAATAGTTAATTCTCCCGCACTTTTAGCACCTTTTATGTCCTTACCCATTGCCTCTACCATTTTTAACCCTTCCGATTGCAAAGCAATTCTGTCTACTGCTCCCGAATAACTTTCCCCGGTTGTTCCCTGAGATTTACGTAACACCACCTCACCTCCGGGTGTCGCTTTAAGCTCTGCCAATTTCGCGCTCAATTCTGCCTTATTCTTCGGATTTGTGTCAATTTGCTTTTGCAACAGTTGCATTTCGGTGGCAATTTCGGCAGCTGTTTCAAAACCAAAATCATTTTCCGGCACTCGTGCCAATACTTTCCATCGGGCTTGTAAATCCGCCATCCGGTAATCCAAATCACGAATCAAAGCAGTTTCTCCGGGTGTCTCTCCACTGGTTTTAATTAATGCCTCCATTCGTCTTCTGGCAGCTTCACTTTTTGGGTTTACTTTTAGCTCAGCTACTATTGCCTCTACCTCAGTCCTAACCTTACTTCCCGCTGGCAATCCGTTTTCAACTAATGCTTGACTGGCAATTTCTTCATAAGATCGCCCCACAATTCCCATGTCCTTGGGGTAAGGGCGGTTAGTTTTGCGACCTGTTTTCGGATCTGTATATTCAAAAAACAGCTCTCCGGTTGCCTTTTTAGCTTTAATGGAATCCAATACCTGTTGCCTGAATTCTACCAATACGCTTGATTCCTCAACTTGTGAACTTATGTTTAATACTTTTTCCCCGCTACCTAACCCATAGGTATCTACAAGCGTTTGCAACTTAGAAATCTTTGCTGGCTCACCCTTTGATACTGAGAAACTCCCCCTAACATTAGCCCCAACTTCGTCTACTGCCAGAAAAAAGTCTCTTTCACCCAAAACCATGTCAAAAAATAATTGTGATTCAGGGCTATCCCCTCTCCGGCCCGAAATTGTACCAAAAGCCAAATCCGACGACTCGGTAATTACTAGTAACCCCTTTTTGCCACTGACAACTGCCTCGTTGGCCATCTGCCTTACTTCCGAAAGCGGTATTACCTCTGCTGTATTTCGGTCAAATCCACTACCAACTTTTAAAAATCCTTTTTTACTGTCGTAAAATACCATTTCAATTCCCTGGCTCTCATAAAAGCTTTTTATTACTAAGGATTCAACTACGTACGTGTTTGCCTCAGAAGAATTTGGCAAACTAGCTATCATTCGCTTATTTATTGCCGCCAACATTGGCCCGATAACCGAAGTCTTTCCTCCTCCGGCTTGTAGCTGGAGAATTGCTTCGTCTGCCAACAATAACCTTACTTGCTGCTCCCTCAAAGTGTAACGATTTGCTGTCTCCAGGGACTCAATTGTCACGTTTAATCTGTCTACCACTGTTTTTACCTCTGATGTTACCCCGTCTGCTACCTTTAACCGATATTTTCCACCCGTCTCAACTACACTCACCTTACCCTCCCCCACTGTCGTTTTGTAAGCTTTCAGCGCCGGTTCTTGAATTACTTTCCAGTTAGCTTCTATCGTTTGGTTATATTGATTTCTGGCCGTATTAACCGCCGTTTCAGCCGCAGCAATTTTTTGATTATTAATTTCCAGTGGATTCCACTGGTCTTTAATACTCTTTAGGGCCGCCTCAGCTTCTGTTAGTTTGGTTTTGGCCTCAGCAATAAGTCTGGTTGCTTCTTCAACTGTTGTAAGTTTTGGAACTACCGGCTCGTCGGGTTTTGGCGGTTCTACTGCAACTGGATCCAGTGAAATTGCTTTCTCGACTGCCACTGCTACCTCTCTGTCGATACGGGTTACTTCCAACTCCCATTTTTGCTCAGCTACTTTTCTTGCTTCAACTGGGTCAGCAGCCTGAGCTGCTGCCCTCAATTCAACCTCCAACTTTTGGTTAGCTGCTTGCCGCTCTGCTTCAACCCCATCAAGTGCCTCATTAATTCTTTGTCTCTGCTCAGCAGTTAACTCACTACCCCCGCCTTTGGCTTTAATTTCAGCCTCTACCTTAATCCGGGTGTTTCTTACTTCTTGTTCCAACTGCCTACTGGTCATTTCTTGGGACACATTCCAATCAATCGATGCTCTATTCCTAGCTTCGGCCCCTTCAATATGGATTCTCTCTAGCTCCGCTTCATGTTGATCTTTTGGTAACTTTTTGGCATCTAACTCAATTAATTTCTGCCCTAAATCATCATCAATATCAGCAATTTTTTTAGCATATTCCTCGGCCAATGTCTTGGCGTTCTCAGTCACCTTGGCCCGTTGGGTAGCTGTCTCTTCTGTCACTCTTCTTAGCACTTCCGCGTCTTTAATCCCTCCAGCAATCGCCTCAGGGTTGGCAACTTCCCCGGAAATTGCCTGTCGTCGGGCAAACTCAACGTTAGCATGGGTTAAAAACGCCGACATACCCGATTGAATACACATAAGCCAAGTAGCCCCCTGCGGGTCGCTATCCAAAGCCGACTCGCAAGACGTAGCAAAAGTGGCATAATTCACAACTATATCTGCCGGATTCAAATACTTATTCATGTTAGAAGCTACTTGCTGTCCGGTTGCTCCGTTCATAAACCTCACCGCCTGAAACGTTCTACCAAGTGCTCCCAAGGCCATGGCACTGGAAAATACTGCCGCCTCCACATCTCCTGCTTGATATTGAATTACTGCTTGAGCCGAAAACAAAGGTATTCCACCTCCCGAAGCTACAACGTCCATAACATTAGCCGCTTTCGTTAGTGATACCCACTTGCCAGCTTTGGTAATCGTACCCAAACCTCCACTCACTGTTGAAGCCGCAGATAATGCTAAATTACCCCAAGCCAAAGTACAATCTCTATTGTTTGAAATAGTTGCTCCGTTATCACAAGCCTCAGACACCCCACCCACACTCGTCACCGTTGCCGCCGCCCCCATCCCCGTCCCAATTGCTCCCAAATACACAGGCAGTGCTCCTCCTCCCGTAATAATTACAGTTCCCACGCCAACCACTACCCCCACTGGTGCTGCCAACCCCGGTGTCCACTTAATTAGCCAACCCCGGGAAATATCTGATTTTTGAATTAAATCATCTTTATACCCCTCACTCTCAAAGTAAGCTCTTTCTTCAACCGTCAGCTCCTCACCTTTGGCTACTTTCTGGGTTACTTCCAGTGCCCTTCCATACCTTAGTTCCGCCACCGTAATCATGTCCTGACCCCGTGTAACCTGCCCACCAGTTATATTGTTAAACACCACAAAGTTCTCCACCGGGTTAAATAGAAATATTCCCCGTTGTTTTTGCAACTCAGCCACCATGTCCACAATTGGAGTCTTGCTGTTTTTATAATCCACAGTCTTTTGGGTCAACTGGCACTGTCCGTTTTCATCCATTACTACCCACCCCAAATTCACCAAAGTTTGGCCCATATTTTTACAGGCCTTCCAGTCAGCAAAAATATTTGGTGCTTCCGGATTAATGATAGTCATTGCGGCAATACCCGCTTCCTCACTGGCTTTGTCGCAATTCGTCAGTTTCAAATTAAGACATTTACTCTTCCAGTCCAGTCCCATTTTTTTTCTTAACGCAACTTCTTCTTCAATCTCTTTTTTAACCCGCTCATACATTTCAATTGTGGCTGGGTTAAAACTAGCCAAAGCCATTTGTTCTTTTGTCCAACTCAAATATGTTGGTGTAATTAACACCCCGTAAGCCGCAATTACTTCCTTTCTAATTTCTTCATCAGTTTTCGCCGTCGAATATCGTCCGTAATAAGCCTCCTGGCCTATTTTGGCAATAATTTGATCCCGAGTATATCCCTGCTTACGTAAGTCTTCCACCAACAATGCCGTATCCATAGCTGTTTTAATCTCAACTACATTTCTATTGTTATAAACTTTAATTAACTCTTCCTGCCCTTCAGGTAAAAACTTCTTAACCAACTCCTCGTAACTTAAACTACCACATTCGGAAGCCGCCTCAATTGGACTTAATTTGATTTTCGTTTTGCAAATTTCTAGTAACGTTACCCTTTTTCCATCCACCGCTTCAGCCGCCACTTGAGAAAAAGCCGTAAATTGAGGTTCTACGTAAGAATATGGCAAACAGGTATTACTTCCGTCTTTCCGGCACTGGTGTGACTGACAAACCGCATAATCAAAACCCATCCCGTCATCCCGGCATCGGTTTATCGACCCATCCTCACAGATAATCTTTCCCGGTTCACACTTTTGATAACTCCTCTCAATCACCTCTCCGCAACAAGCCGCCGAACTACCAACCGGGCAGCTAGATCCACACCCGTTAGAACTTAATCTTGGAGGCTCCAATTTAGCACAGTTGGAAATTCCATAAACGCACTGCCCACCGGTCTTTGACGGTTTACATTTCAACCCATCTTCAGCACACACCCCAGATGTGCAAGCCGACCAATCCCACCGTAATCCACTCCCATCACAATGAAAATAAGCTCCACTGTCACACCTCTGAGAGTTAGGTTTACACACCAAATCATTACTAGTACTTTCCCTCCCACAACATACTGCTGTTCCCAATGGGCAACTATTACACCCCGTCGTTGGCATTCGGCCTACTGTCGCACAAGATGAAACTCCAAAATAACACTTCCCCTCTCCTACTGGTAACATTGACGGTACTGCTTGCATGGTGCAACTCCCCCCCCGACACAATTCCCAAGATTTACAACTTTCCTTTACCAACCATGAGCCACTGGGGCCGCACTCTTCAATCTGATTGTTTCCTTTACAACGTGAAGATCCTTGTCTCTGCCCGTCACAATAAGCCGGTGGCTTACAAGCATTCGTTTTAGCATCACAAATTCCGGAAACACACATCATCGCTCCACCCCACCCCGTCCCGTCTGACTTACACACCTCGATTCCCACCCCTGCCACACATCTTTTTGTATTAGCTGGACATACCGTATGGGTAACCTCAGCCCCACAACAAGCCGCCGTCCCCGCCGGGCATGAGGTACACCCACTAGCCGTCAACCGGTTCAATTTATCACAAGTACTCACCCCCCAATAACAAGAACCACCAGCTCCAATAGCCCCGCAAACTGTCTTGCTTCCACATAAACCCGAAACGCACGTTGTCCATTCGTTCCAAAACCCATCATCATCACAAACTCTTATCTGCCCGCCCTCGCATTGCTTGGCATAAGGGGTACATTCTTTTATTTCTTTAGGAATAATATTTCCGCAACATGCCGCCACTCCGTTAGGGCAGGATGATGTAGCACAGCCTCTTAATCCAAATCTACCCAATGTTGAACAATCTGACACTCCAAAAAAACACTTTGACGTTCCTACGTTTACAACAGTCTGCCCCCCTACTAATAAAGGTGACTTTACTAAGGTTGGGGTAGGTGACGGCGGCGGTGGTTCCGGTTCCGGCTTACAACAGCAATTCCGCTCACAACGTCCGTTAGCATCGCACACATCATGACAATCCGGTTGGCTACCCCACCAATTCCAATTAGCCTGACTCCGACACTGCCCTTCCGGTGCATACCAGCATCCACTCCACGAAGGAGGCTCCGGCTTTCGCTCATAACAACACACATCCCCGTTTGGCAACTTAT
>JBAYFX010000010.1:0-28624 GCA_041666965.1 Candidatus Shapirobacteria bacterium | reverse complement strand
TCTTCTGGTGCTAACAAACAAACTGTAAAGTTTTTAAAATAAAAGTTGTAAAGCTGTAGAAGTTGTTAAGGAGCAAAAAAATCAAGCCACTCGGGCTTGGGTAGGGGTATTATATATCAAAACTAGCCACAATACACTAAGTAAGTTGTAGTAAATTAGCTTGGGTCTCAAGGTGGGGAAGAACGAAGGTTGAGGTGATTATTGTTTGGTAACTTAGACATAAATTGATCAGTAGTTCCTGGTGTTCTGAATCGAGCTCGGAAAAGATATCATCAAGCATTAAAAGAGGGCTATGACCAGGGAGTAATTTAAGAAACTCGAGTTGGGCTAATTTTAAAGCCAGTACACCCAAACGCTGCTGACCACGGCTAGCCCAATAGGCTAAATTGGGATTGTCAGTTTTAAACTCAGAACTAGTTAAGCAAAAATCTTCCCGGTGGGCCCCATGGGAGGTTTGGGCATGGGCAATATCGTAATTGAGCCGAGAATTAAGTGACTCGGAAGTAATAGGTTGAGGCGGGTAGATTATTTTTAAGCGTTGAAATTGCGGTTCGGAGTGGGTAGCGAAAAATTGATTGGCAAAGATAACAAACTTTTGACGAGAATCGGTAATGATTTGGCCGTTTTTAATAAGAGATTGATCCCAAAAATAGAGCTCATCGGGTCGGGCTAGACGCTGGGACAAACGCAAGAGAACTAAGCGGCGGTGATTGAGGGTGCGGTGATATTGGGACAAGGCTTGGGTATAGCGCCAATCAAAAGAAGTAAACAATAAATCAAAAAAATCGCGGCGGCGGGAGGGAGAGCCCGATATTAGGCGAATGTCATCGGGCTGGAAAACGACTGGCTTAATTTGACCCAAGTACTGGGACCTTTTTTTAACCGATTCATCGATTAAAAAAACTCGGCGGAAACCGGTTGAAGTGGTTGGCAAAATCAGCTTAGTTTCAAAGCTCGTTTGTTGACTATTTTTTAGCTGACCCCGAACGGTAGTAAAAGACTCTCCCCAAGAAACCAGATGACGAGAGGTTGAGGCCCGAAAAGATTTGCCAGTAGCTAGGAAAAACATAGCTTCAAGCAGGTTGGTTTTACCGGAAGCGTTGGGGCCATAAATAAGATTAACGCCGTCCTGAAAACTGAATTCCCGGTGGGAATAGGTGCGAAAATTGTCCAAAATTAGCGAAGACAGAGACATAGTGGGAGTATAGCAGGGAGGATATTTACCAGTTTTTTGTAGATTCTAACCATGAATCAACTTCGGCTTGGTTCATTTCAATTTCATCTCGGGAGGCATTTAGATTATCAATTCGGATTTCGTTGGTAAAACAATAGTTACCTGAAGGTTTAAAAACGATGGAAATATATTTATTAGAATTCGGATTAAACCAAAGGTGGTAAGAATTGCGGCCATATTTAACTTCTTTTGACTGACAGTTTTCACATAAGTTATGGATGAATTCGTCGGACTCTTCCTGACTAGTAGTCATTTGAAAACGATCATCAACAGAATGATCGTAGTAATAGGAATAAGCTTCTGAGGCATAAATAGGCAAACATTTTTCATTACGTTGACTTAAAGATACAGGGGCAAGATTACGTTTCGGGTAAGATATCAGGACGATCAAAAGCAAGAGTATTTGACTAACAAATAGTAACCCGGTTAATGTTTTTGTGATAATTAATATTAATACATTTCTAACAGACATAAAAGTAAGAGGTAGAATAAAAAATAGAATCATGCCGCGAAATAATAAAAACATCGCTGTTTTTGACAATTTTAGGGAAAAATCCATTAATGTGGGCAGAATTAAGGTAAACATAGCCGAAGCTGGAGAGGGTGTTCCAATAATCATGATTCACGGATGGACCAATGACTGGAGAGGGTTGGCACCAATGGGAAGTTTTTTAATTCCAAATACCCGGGTGATTTTGGTTGACTTGCCGGGGTATGGCCAAAGCAGTAGATTGAAACACTATAGTCTAAAAATTGAGGCAACTGTGATAAAAAAGTTAAAAAACGAATTAGGGCTTAAAAAGTTTTTCATTTTAGGACACTCAATGGGCAGTTTCGTGGCGGCTAAATATTACCAAAATTTCGGTAAGGATTTACTTGGGTTAATAATGGTTGGAGGGGTGTTTAGAAAAAAAGCCAGAAAACGCTTGTTTGCGGCTGGTCGGCGAATTTATGGATTTGCTGAAAAACACGAGAAAGCTCAAAAAGTACTTGGATTTTTGATTAAAAGGAAAGTATATGCTTACACAGCGGCTTGGCTCATGAACATGTATAAATTTGACCCAAAACTGATAAACCAATTTGGTTTGGTTTCCAGAAAGAATATTGATTCCAAAGCTTATGTGGAAATTGGGGACGAAATACTGAATACCGACACAGAAAAACTTCTAGGAGAGGGTAAGGTTCCGGTTTTGTTTTTATATGGAAAACACGACAAAATCTGTAATGCGACCCAAGCAAAGTCGATTATTGGAATGGAAAAATATCAATTTGTAGAAATTGAGGAAGCAGGACACGTGGTAACTGTAGAACAACCCAAAAAAGCTGCAGCGGCTATTTGGAAATTTATATCTTCTTTACAAGAACAAAGTAATGGGCGGCAACGTAGTTTGGGTCATCTTGGTAATACTCTTCCTTATGACTAAACTCGACAATATTAAAACCGGTTAAGAGTTGTTCAATACCCCCTTTTGTAGCGTAAAAGTGAGGAATACCGGATTCATGACCGGAATTTTTGATTATGGTATTTGGAGAAAGGTGAGTGTTATTGGGGTCAGAAAAAGCAGAGTTTGATTGAGAGTTAAAAGTAATAAACGCCTCACCACCCGGAGTTAAAACTCGATTTATTTCACTGATAACCTTTTTAATACCCTGGTCGTCCTGGTGATAAATGGCGTGATAGGCAATAAGACAGTCAAACGAATTATTGGCGTAAGGCAGGGCAATCATATCGGCAACTTGAGTGTCTATTTGAAGGTTGTTGGACTGGGCGTGCTGGTTTAACTTTTCAATACCTTCGGCTGATAAATCGGTGGCAGAAACTTTAAATCCATTCGAAGCAAACAGCAGGGCATGACGGCCAACTCCACAACCTAAATCAAGCAATCGGGTTAAGTTTAGTTTTTTCCAGCGAGAGACCAAAGGATAAACTTCTGAGGCAGCCGTTTGCCAATATTCTGAGTCAGCAACATTCCAATTCCAAGGTTTTGATTGAAGCATAATACTACTCCTTTATTTCTACCAAATAACTTGTGTAGTTAATCATCAGCGCTTTGGCTTCATCAGTTATTTCTAATATGCTTAGTGAGGCATTTTTAATTTTGATTTTCTCCAATACTTCAAGAAAGGTCATATGGAGTAAGTGGGCGAAAACCATACGGAGAGGGTTACTATGACTGACAACTAAAACGGTTTGATTCGGATGTTTAGACTTAACTTCATCAATAAATTTTTGGGTTCTTTGGCTTAATTCACCTAAACTCTCAACTCCTAATTGTTTATTCTCGTCACTATCAATGTCCAGATCATCAAAGTTTATTTCATTCCACGATTTACCGCTTAATTTACCAAAGTCTCTTTCCTGAATTAGATTTGAAACAATAATAGGAATTGATGGGTTTATATGTTTTCTAATTATGTCTAGGGTTTCTTGACAACGACTGACTGGCGAACAATAAACAATATCTATCTTTTCTTTTGACAGTCGTTGACCAAGTTTTTCCGCTTGTTGCCTACCTTTCTCATTCAACTTACCGGGTAATAGCCCCTGGAGAATACCTAAGGAGTTTTCTTCTGACTCTCCGTGACGAGTAATAATCAGTTTCATCATTTCTTATTATAAATAATTAAAATAATCTTCAAAGCATCTGGTATCTAGCCTCTTACAAAAGTATAATGCTAATAAAGATGTATGTGTGAAATACTTATTGCAACGACAAACAGATCTAAAGTCGAGCCGTTTTTGTATTCATGCAAAAGATTAGGATTGGATAAATGGTATAAATTCTTAAACCCCAAAGAGCTTGGACTAAATGTAGAAGTTGACGAGAATTCAGGAAGCTTTAAGGGGGACAGCGAACTGAAAGCTAGGGCTTATTGTCAGGCATCAGGAATAATTTCAGTTTCTTTTGACAGAGGGATTGAATTTGAAGGCTTAAATTATTGGCCGGGCACCTTGACTAAAATGGCTTTCACTGGGGATGAAAAAATGATATTGGGAGGGGTAGAAAATAGATTTGAGGCCGATGTGGCAAAAAGCCGTGAAGTTTTGGCCCGATTAGTTGGAATAGAAAATAGATTTTTGTGGTCTGTATATGGCATTGCTATAGCCTTCCCCGATGGAGTAATGGTTAGCGACGAAGTAAGGGTAAGGGGAAAGGCTGCCGATGATTTAAGAATTACTAAGGTCGGTTATTATTATGATTGGTTTTTCATGCCCGGCCAAAGTAAAAAAACGTTGTCGGAAATGACGCCAGAGGAATATCTTGACTATACAGCCACAGTTCTGTGGCCGATTACGCCAAGAATAATTGAAGTTTTGAAAAAATAATGTCCAGCGGGTTGGAGTCGAACCAACCTTGAACGGTTTTACAGACCGTTGCCTAACCGCTCGGCTACCGCTGGGAGAGATCGGGAAATTATACCAAAAGGATTGAGATTATTCGATTCCCCAGAGAATGCTGATGTTGGCACTAATTCCCATTTCGCCTGAGGGAAGCTGAGTGTCAGCCGCAGGAGCTGACATGGCTTTCATTTCGGCTACATTAGAATAGTAGGGTTGTGGTGAAACTTCATAGGTTGAGTCGGTGATGGAAACAGGTTTAAGAAGTTTAACTCCCCCAAGTTTTGCCAGCTCGGAAGCTTTTTGACGAGCTTTGTTAAAGGCTAATTCGCGGGCTTGGGTAAAGAATTTGGTTTTATCTTCTATATCAAAACGAATTCCTCCTAATTGAACTTTATCGATAGCGGAAAGCTGATCGATTATTTGAGTCGCTTTGGTGGCTTTAACATCTAAGTCCTTAATTTTGACATCAAGAGACTGAGAAGCCCGTTGGCCAATTAATCGACGGTATGATCCTGAATAATCGTATTCGGTGTAGATATTTAAACCGGTGGTAGAAATATCGGAGTCTTTTATTCCGCTATCTTTTAAGACTTTTATAGTTTGGTCTATTTTTTGATTGACTTTATCAAGGGCTTCGCGACTGGTTGGGGCCAGTTCTTGGAAACTTAGGGTAATTTGGACCATGTCGGGGCGGGAATAAACTTTACCATCCCCCGAGACAGAGATTGAATTAGTGACCCGGCCACCAGACTCAACGGCACCTCCTAAAGACTTAATATAGACACCGGTTTTGGAGAAGAAAAAGACGGATAAAAGTATGGTGGCGCAGACAATCAGAAGCGGGGTATTGGATTTGGTCATAAGTCAGTATAGGGCAGTTGCTAAAATAAGTCATGTCAAAAATTCGGATAGTGTCTTGGAACGTGGCAGGAATGCGAGCGGCCATTAAAAAAGGATTGTGGGAATTTATTAAAAAAGACCAGGCAGAAATTTATTGCTTACAGGAAGTTAAAGCGACCATTGACCAAATCCCCCACTCTAGTGATGAACCGACAGGGTACAACTTTTATTTGAACTCGGCTAGTAAAGCCGGGTACTCAGGAGTGGGAACCTACACAAAACTGGAACCGAAAAGTGCCATCCTGGGCAGCAGCGACAACGATTGGGACGACGAAGGACGGGTAATAATAACCAAGTTTGATGAGTTCACGCTGTTAAACGTATATTTTCCCAACGGAAAAAGAGACAAGGGCAGGCTATTGTACAAGTTGGATTTTTACGACTACTTTTTGAAATATATAAACGAACTTAGAGAAAAAGGTGAAAAGGTAATATTTGTGGGGGACGTAAATACAGCTCACAACGAAATTGATTTGTCCCGACCTAAAGAAAATCAAAAAACGTCGGGGTTTTTGGAGGTAGAGCGGGAACGGCTAGACAAATGGGGGAAAGAGGGGTGGGTAGACACTTTCCGGCATTATTACCCAAATACCGTGACCTACTCCTGGTGGGACCAAATAAGTCGGGCTAGGGAAAGAAATGTGGGCTGGAGAATTGATTATGTGTATGTAGACAAAGCGCTACTGGGGCAAGTTAAAGAAGCGTTTATTCTTTGTGACGTTCACGGTAGTGACCACTGCCCGGTAGGTATTGAAATAGAGATATAATAAAAATATGAACGAAGATGTTTTTCATTTGGGTGTAAAGGCAGTTATTCAAAATAACAAAGGTGAAATTATGCTACTTAAGGTTAATTTGAAAGAACTTAAAGGTTACAAAGGAGAAGCGTATTGGGACATACCGGGCGGGCGGGTAAAACTTGGAGATTCGATTGAAGATACTTTAAGGAGAGAAGTAGAAGAAGAAACTGGAATTAAAGAAATTTCAATATTAGAAAAAATTGATATGGTATTGTCAAACAATGTACGTATTCCAAACTCAAACGGGGGAACTTTTGGTCTAATATTATCAATATATAAATGCGTAGCTAAAAAAGCTTATGTGAATATTAGCGATGAACATGTTGGTTGTGAGTGGTTTAAACCTGGTAAAGCAGCAAAATTATTGGAGACAAAATATCCTAAAGAATTTACCAATAAAATTGCTTTGTTAAACTAAGAAATAGCTAGTGCCTTTGGAGCGGAGTAAGCGGCGGTGGGTCAAAGTACTGGGGTCATAAACTGAGAGCTGGTTCCAAAAGCGAGAAGAGTGGTTTTTTACTTTGAGATGAGTAAGTTCGTGAAGCAAAATATGATTAAAAAGAGACACGGGCAGAAAAATTATTTGCCAATTGAAGCTTAGGTTACCTTGGGAAGAACAAGAGCCAAGGCGGGTAGACTGGTTTTTGACTGTGACTTTGCCATAGTCAAAGCCAAACTGAGCGCGGTAAACAGATAATTGGGCCGCAATTAATTTTAGGGAGAGAGGCCGGAGTTTAGAATTATAAAGTTGTTTTAAGTGAGAAGATGAAAAACTGGGGGTATTAACAAATATTTGAAGGTTATCATGATCAATAATTAGGGAATCTTTGGAGGTTTTAATAAAAACTAGCTTATAATTTTGGTCTAAAATGGTCAGAGATTTTTTGGAAGATAACTTAGTAACTTTGGAAAGAGAGCTACAAGCTTTGACAATCCAGGAAGCGTGGGAGGAAATAAAGCGATTAATTAGAAAGTTAGGAGTATGGAGCGGGGCAAAGACGGCAAAAGAACGACGGGTTTTAGGACGAAGAGCCATGGAGCGGCGACGGGAGAGAGTGAGGGTATAGGAAAATAATTTAGAATTTAGATTAACTGTGGGCATAATTTGTGGCAAAGACTAAGTTAAGTTATGATTAGGTGATGATGACAGTATATATTGGAGCGGACCATAGAGGATTTAAATTAAAAGAGAGTTTAAAAAAGAAACTGAGTGAGGCGGGGTATGAAATTGTGGACACAGGAAACAGTAAATATGAACCGGACGATGACTTTGTTGATTTTATTCCCAAACTGAAAGACGGAGTATTGAAAGGTGGTAAGGGTATATTGATATGCGGTTCGGGGGTAGGAGTAGACATTGCGGCCAACAAAATTAAAGGGATTAGGGCTGGACTACTATTTGACCCAAAACAAGCAAGATTGGCGCGTGAAGACGATAATATTAACGTGGCAGTACTGGCGGCCGATTTTATTGACCCAGCCAGAGCCTGGGAAATAATTGAGATATATTTAGTGGCCATGTTTATGCCACTTGAACGACATATCCGACGGTTAGAAAAAATTAAATTATTAGAAAACAAAGATGATTAACTTAAGATCGGTGGACGAAGTGTTAGAAAACACCCGAGTGGTATTGCGAATGGACCTGGATATGCCCAAAGACGGGGACGTGATTACCGACTGGAGTCGGGTGGAAAAATCTTTGCCGACAATTAGGACGCTTCTTTCAAAAAACTGCCATATATTAATTGTCGGAACCTGGGGCAGACCGGGAGGGAGAGAGGTGCCGGAATTGTCCCTAAGAGAGGTGTATTTGGAACTGGTATCAATGTTAAACACGACTGAAGTTGAAACAAAAAGCGTATTTGTGGCGGATATTTTTGACACTCAATTAATTGACATTTCAATGGCAGAAAACCAAATAGTGTTTATGGAGAACTTAGGATTTTGGCCGGGAGATGACACTAATGACCCGCTGTTTTTAGAAAACATTGCCGAAATTTGCCAGTTTTTTGTGAATGACTCGTTTGCCAAGGCCCACCGAAAGTCCGCCTCAGTAATGCTAAGAGAAAAATTACCGGTGTTTTACGGATATAGCTTTCTTGAGGAAGCTAAGGCGCTAGATGCGTTAACGGAGAACACACAACGACCGCTGACAGTGGTGCTTGGGGGAGCCAAGAAAGATAAGTTGGATTATTTACCGAAACTACTAGAAATAGCGGATTACGTACTAGTGGGAGGAGCCTTACCAAAAGTTATAAATATGGAAGGATTAGAACCATTGGCGGGAACAAAATTAATAGTGGCCAAACTCCGTGACGACGGTTTGGACTTGGGCGGTGAATCTATTGAAAAGTTTTGCCAAATTATTGGCCAATCAAAAACTGTGGTTTGGGCCGGATCGATGGGGTTTTACGAAAATCCGGAAGCGAGGGCGGGAACTGAGTCGATTGCCCGGGCTGTGTCAGAAGTGGAGGGATACACTGTAGTGGCCGGAGGTGACACCGGAGCGTCATTAATTAACCTGGGAGTAGAGGGAAAAATTGACTTTTTTTGCTCGGGAGGCGGAGTAATGCTTGAGTACTTAACTCAAAAAACACTACCCGCTTGGGAAGATGTTTCAATCAAGGCATGATAAGTTTCTTAACTGAATTGTTAGGCGAATATCGATTAATTGGTAGAAAATTATTTTGGGCTCGGAAGAATACGGTTACCCCTCAAAATTGGCTGAAAGGAAATAAAGGAGACATTGTGTTAATTCCGGGAATAAATGAAAAATGGACTTTTTTGGGAGTTACAGGAAATAAACTGAATGAACTTGGTTGGCGGATACATTACCCCGTAAGCCACACCCGAGAAACAATTAATAATATTGCGGAAGAGGTTGAAAATTATATTAGAGCCAATAACTTAAATAATGTTTTTATTATTGCCCACAGTAAGGGAGGTATTGTGGCGAAAAAGTTACTAACAAAAAGCATTGAAAAGAGGATTAAAAAAGCAATATTATTGGCGATACCCCACAATGGAAGCATATTGGCATTTCTACCCATGAAGGGTATAGATGAATTAAAACCGAATTGTGAAACATTAAACCAAATAAATGCTTGGAATGATTGGGGAAAAATAGTAAACATATATCCCCGGTGGGATAACCACGTGATACCTAATTCGAGCTTACAATTGGAGGGGGCAAAAAACATAAAAGTAAACGTTGGAGGGCACACTAGGATTTTGGATGACCTGAGAACCTACAAACTGATAGAGAAAGAAATTGATAGTAGAATGAATTATGACTAATAGTAAAACAGTAAAAATTGGGATTAATGGATTCGGCAGAATTGGGAGTGTGGTTCTTAGAGCCATACTAGCCGAGAAATACAACGTAGAAGTAGTGGCCATTAACACCAAAGGTGACCTACCACTTGAGTCGTATGTTTGGCAACTAAAATATGATTCTGTTTATGGCCGGCTCCCCTACCGGGTAGAAGTGGCAGAAGCAGAGAAAGCCGGAGAACTGGGAAGAATAATAGTGGATGATAAATCAATTCCTATTTTGGGAGAAATGGACCCAGCAAAAATCGGATGGAAAAATTATGGAGTAGAAATTGTATTGGAATGTACCGGAGCTTTTACCGACAAAAAAGCCATGGGGCACATTAAAGCAGGAGCCAAAAAGGTGATTATTTCGGCGCCTCCTAAAGGTAAAGAAATACCGGTGTTTATAATGGGTGTTAACGAGAATCAATATAAGGGAGAAGAGTTGATATCTAACGGGTCGTGTACTACCAACTGCGTAGCTCCAATTGTAAAAATAATTGATGAGGCGATTGGCTTTCAGGAAGGTGTACTGACAACAATTCACGCTTATACGACTAACCAAGGAATTGTTGACGGGGCAGGAAAAGACCCAAGGAGAGCCCGGGCCGGAGCGGCTAACATTGTACCAACTAGCACCGGAGCGGCTGAGGCAGTGATTGCGGCGTATCCTGAGGCTCAGGGGCGGTTTGCCGGAACTGCCATTCGGGTACCGGTAATTTGTGGCTCATACTCGGATCTGACTTTCAAACTGGTTCGGAAAACTACCATTGAGGAAATTAACTCAATATTTGAGGAGGCCAGTATTGAGCCAAGATTGGTGGGAAAACTAAAAGTAAGTTACGACCCACTGGTTAGCAGTGACATAATTGGTAATAACGCCTCAGCCATTATTGACAGCCGAATGACAAAAGTAGTATCTGACGATATGGTATCGTTTGGAGCCTGGTATGATAACGAATACGGCTACAGTTGCCGTCTGATTGAAATGGCACTACATATAAACCAATGATAATTATTCCAACAATACTAGAAAAAGACCCAATTTTGGCGGAAGAAAGATGGGGAGATATTAAGACCAAAACCAGATGGGTGAGCGTAGACGTGATTGATGGCATATTTAGTTATGGCCGAACCTTTGACCTGGAACAGGTTAGAAAAATAATTCCCGACGATAATAAACTGGTTGAAGTTCACCTGATGGTTAAAGAACCCATTGGGTGGATTAACAAAACCATTGAAGCCGGGGCCAGCCGGATTATTGGACAAGTGGAAATGATGAGTGACTGGGCAAACTTTGTGGCGAAAGCTAAGGAAGAAGGGTTAGAGGCGGGACTGGGGTGGGACATAGAAACTGAGTTTAACCCGAAAGATGTACCACTAGAAACTGACGTGGTGTTATTTATGGCCCGAAAATCAGGGTTTGAGTCACAACCAGTCGACCAAAGGGTTTGGAAAAAAATTAAAGCGGCAAAGAAAGCCGGATTTAGGGTAGGTGTAGACGGCGGAATTGACAAAATAATGGCTAAAAAGCTGGAGGAAGAAGGGGTAGATATTGCCTACATAGGTTCTAATTATTTAAATATCATCAATGAAAAAACTAACCGAAATTGAGATTAAAAAAATGATAGCCGTAGCCCAAGAGGCCCGGGAAAACGCCTTTGTTATTAGATCACTTCACCAATTTGGAGCCTGTGTGATTACTGAAGAGGGAGAATTATTTGGCGGTTGTAACATTGAAAACACAATATCAGGTATGGGAGTATGTGCTGAACGGGCAGCAATTGATAACGCAGTGGTTCATGGAAAGTATCGATTTAGAGGCATAGCTATAGTGGACGATTCTGAGGTGTTGGTTTACCCATGCGGGGTTTGCCGGGAATATTTGGCACTGTTTAGTCAGACAAATGACATTGATTTAGAAGTAATATTGGCCAAAAGTGAAACTAAGTATGTGGTTAAAAAGATATCCAAATTGTTACCAAATATGTTTGTATCTAAAAGTGAAACAACAAGAAATAAAATAAAATCTTATAAAAACAAATGATAAAAACGACGAAAGTTATAAAAAGAGTGGCAATTTTCGGAGATGCGGAGGCCCGGGAGAATCAAAGACATTATCAATTAGCTTTCAAAACTGCCAAACTATTGGCGGAAAACGGATATATAGTAATGAACGGTGGTGGACCGGGGGTGATGTTGGCGGCAACTCTGGGAGCCAAAGCGGGGGGGGGAAAGGTGGAGGAAGTGATTATGGACCTAAAATTGGAACCGGATAATTATGAGGGCTCGAACGTTAAATCTACTAACTTAGCGGACAAAGTAATAATTACCAAAACTTATCCTGCCAGATTAAACAAACTGATAAAGGAAGCGGATGCCTTTGTAGTGTGCAAAGGCGGTACGGGAACTTTGTCGGAGCTGGGACTGGTGTGGGAACTGGCAAAATTTGACTATGGCAAGCATGAGCCGGTGATATTTTTAGGGGGGTTTTGGAAAAAACTTATCGCTCATTTGGCCAGGGCTATGAACTTTGAGAAAATGGAAAAACAGGTAGTGAAAGTGGTGAGTAAACCTGAGGATGTTATTAGGGTTCTTGAGCAAATTGAGGCACTGCCACATGGCACCAAGAGTCAACCGATTGGAGAGGGTTTATTAAAAACTCACTGAGTTGGTTGAGGCAATAGGCGGGGTTGGGAATTAGCATAAATTTCATAGGGCAAGTAATCAATGGACTTAATTTCAGACTTAGTTACGGTCATTTGGACTAATTTGGAATGTGAGGTTTCGTAGGACCAACTTTGGTCGAATACGAAGTTTCCAAGTGAGTAGAAAATAGGCTTGCCTAAATAAGTTTCCGGCTCCTGCCAAACATGAGGATGGTGCCCGTGGATTATATCGGCACCGGCATCAACCAGCTGACGGGCTAAATTTACCCGCCAGGTTTCGGCTTGGGGTAGATATTCATTACCCCAATGAAGGGAGACAATTAACCAGTCGACGGTGGGATTTTTTTGGGTGACTAATTCAACAATTTGACTTGGATCCAAATTAGGAAAGGTAATAAAATCATAACCGACCATGCCAAAACTTATTCCCTCTTTGATCCAAGTAATGTAGGAAAGACTGGGGTCATGTGAATAAACTGAAAGGATGTTGTTTTGGGAAAGGTAGTTAACAGTTTGGTCAAAACCGGAGCGGGCGTAATTTAAAATATGGTTATTGGCCAAGTTGAAAATAAACCGGTAGCGGGAAAGGTAGGGCAAAAAGCGGGTATCACCACAAAAAGTAAAGGTGCCGGTAGGACCGTGGGGACAGTCGTTTATAATGGGCGACTCAAGGTTGGCTAGAGTAAAAGAAGCTGATTCAAGTGTGGGAGCAATAGACTCAAAACTCCAATTGAAGTTAGACTTACTGCGGGCAGTTGAAGTAATGTGGCGGCCTAGGCCAAGGTCCCCGACTAAATTAAAAGTGACTTGGGGAGGCGGAGTGGGGGTTGGGGCAAGTGAGGGCTCGGGAGTGGGAGCGACTGGCATACGGGGGTTGATGTAGTCAGAAGACGGCCGAAAGAAAACCAATAAACCAGCACTTAGGAAGATGAATAAAATGGCAAGAAAAATGAATCTCACTGGTATAGTATAGACAGATGGGAAAAGTTTTGTTTTTAATTAGTATTGCCAGTTTGTTTCTTGGCGGCTGTGGACTGAACATTAATAAGGCTGGAATAGAATTAATTAGCCAGCCAAGTGCTAAGGTTTTTATTGACGGAAAAGAAGCCGGAATGACGCCGTATGAAAACAAGAGTTTAACCGCCGGAGAAGTAACGGTAAAAATGGTAACCGACGACAACTCTACGTGGGAAAAGAAAATTAAGCTAACAACAAATGCGTCTACTGTGGTTGATTGGAAAATAAAAAAAGAAAATGACAGTGGGTATGTGATTAACGTCGAAAGAACCGGAGATAAAGAAAAATCGGGAATAATTATTAACACCAACCCGTCGGAGGCGGCGGTGATGATTGACGGCACGGTGGTGGGCTACAGCCCCCTTAGGGCTGACGATATTGGTATTGGGGATAAACAAATAAGCATTAGTTTCCCGGGGTACCAAACACAGACAATATTTGTTAAAGGCTGGCCAGGTTTAAGATTAGTAATTGAGGCGAGATTGGCCAAAAGTGAGTTTGCTTTGACGGTTAGCCCAACCCCAACCCCAAGCAGCTTAGCACCGGGCTTAAGCGTAAAAAAAGTAAGAATACTTAATACGGAAACCGGATTTTTGCGGGTTCGAAGCGAGGCGAGCAGTGGCAGTAGTGAAATAGGTAGAGTAAACCCCCAAGAAGTTTATCCCCTATTGGAAGAAAAAACAGACTGGTGGAAAATAGATTTGGGCAACGATAAAAGCGGTTGGATTTCGGCTAAATACGCCGAGTTAAGCGCAGAATAATTGTAGTGAAGATCACCAGGATAATTGAAAAGAAAACCAGCTTTTGGCTGGAGTTTAACGATAGGCTAATAATGCCAAAAAGTAAGCTAAAAAGCCAATAAGTAAGGGCAATTACCGGACGAGGCCAACCAATTTTTAACAGATAGTGATGAAGATGATAACCATCGGAGAGGGTTAAGGGGCGGCGAGTTACTAAACGACGTATGAGCACGATTAACGAATCAAGCAGGGGGACGGCCAAAAGAAAAGCGACTGTAGCCAGCTTAGCTCCAGAAAGAATTGCCAATACCCCAATGACTAAACCAGCCAGACTCTTGCCACTGTAACCAGGCATGATTTTTTGGGGAAAAAAGTTGTAGGGTAAAAAACCCAAGTAACTTCCAGCTAGAGCTGCGGCTAAAATTATTAGTGGCCACTGGGTAATATCGGATGAGAACTTTAAACCCAAAAGTCCTATAAATATGGCTGAAATGGCAACATATCCTGGTAACTGACCTTCGACTCCAGCCGACCAACCAACAAAGTTGGTAGCCCAAACAATCCAAAATAAAGCCAGTAAATCGGACAGTACCCAAATTGAGCGCAATTCCCCAAACAGATTAAAGGTTATTTGGGGGTGAGACAAGTCAAAAACGCCGACGGAAAACGGGTTTGACAGATAAGCAATACCGATACCGGAAGAAATAATAATTAAGGCTGACAAGATATTAGTAATCAAACGAGTACGGGGACTAATGTCGAAGATATCATCTACAACACCGATGCCGACCGTCAACAGACAAGCAAAAATTAAAGCCCGAAGATGGCCATCGAGGGGTAAAAAGACCACCAAAGAAGTAACTAAACCAAGCAATAGAGGAATGCCACCTCCTCGAGGTGTAGGATAAAGAGCGGTAGCATTACCAGTTTTAGCCTGTTTAAGAACTGGATCTTCCACCCAGCCTCTCTTTTTAAAAAACCGGATGGTGAGGGGGGTGGTAATAAAAGTAATAGCAAATGATAAAAGAAGAGGGAAAATAAAACCTAAGGTCATAATATGAAAATTGCTATTGTTTGAATTATTGGAACAAGGGCTAATAAGCAAAAAACTAAGGAGGTAACGGTAAGTAAGCGAACTAAAAACTCAACACGGAAGAGAATAAAGGCCAAAAGATGATTAACAATGGTGAGGGTCAGCGAAAAGATGGGTAACAAAAAAAGAGAGGAGGAGGGTGCCAACTGGGATTCTCCCCAAACAAGTGAGCGATAGAGCGGAATTTGAGGTGGAAAACTATTAAAAAATACTACGACTAACCCTAATTGGGCAAGAATTATTATTAAAATCCAAAATATAAGCACCCGATTCGAACGATCTTGCCAAAAACTGCCAATTACTGAAAGGTAAGAAAGAATACTTTTGAACATGCTTAGCGGCGTAAATAAATTTCATAATCAGATGTGGCCACTTCTAAACGATAAAACTTTTTAACCAGATCGTAAAGGGCATCAAATTGGGGGGAAGGTTTAAGCATGGCAATAGCGGTGGGAGGCGAGGCTAATATTTGACTGATTGCTTGAGAGCGGGCATTGAGGGAGGTTACATGGAACGAGGTGATGTAGGGTAAGGTGGGAACTAAACTTGAAAGCTGGTAGACCTGGGGCCAATCACCCCACAATAAGAGTGTGCTTTGGGGAGGAACACGAGATTTCAAACTGTCAGAAAGTTTTTTAATTTTAGAAACATGAGGGCCGAAATAACTGGTAAAGGGAGCCAGATTACTACTGAGGGCTGATGTATAAAAAGACCGATAATAAGAAAAAGTAGAATAATGATAAAACTGATATAAATTAAAGGTTAAGCCAAGTAAGAATACGGCTCCGACTCCTATCGGCAAATAATTACGGGAGCGAAAGGAAAGTGAAACAACGACTAATAACACCAAAGGGGGAACTATTTGGAGTAAATAATGAGGATAAGGCCGGGAGGACAACAGTGAAGCAAACAGATCAATGAGAAACCAAGCCAATAACCATAAAACCAGGTGTTTTTTGGGACTGATGTGTTTTGACAAAATACGTAAACCGACAAGAGAAAAAACCAGGATGGCCAGGCGCCAGAATAGTGAAGGTCCAGCAGTGTGCCAGGTAGAAATGTAGAAATAATTATCTAAATAGGCTGATTTAACAAATTGGGGTAAAGCATGATTGAGAGCAAAATAAAAGGCAAAAACAAAGGTAGGCAAAAGAAACATTACGGAAGCCCGAACCAGATATTTAGGAGAACGGAGAGTAGAACGGTTAACTAAGATAATTAGTAGTAAAAAGAGAAAATCAAAAAGAGCAGGAAACTTGTTAGTGAAGGCAATTCCTAAAACGAAAAATGGTAAAAGTAAGCGGCCGCGGACAAAATATAAATATATTGCGATAATTACCAAACATAAATTAATTATTTCAGAGTTGTAAATATTGCCTTCAAGCAAAGGTAGGGAAGCAAATACGAGTAATAGAACGACCGCTAGGCGAGAAAAGGGTCGGGTGAGGCGAATAAGGCACAAACGGTAAAAACAGATGAGAGTGGGGACAAGTAGGGCAGAAATAAAAAACTTAGCCCAAAATAGTGTTGGTAATAAAGCCGATAAGGTCAGGATAAAGGGCGGTTTGTGATCATAAAAATCCCGGTAGACGACAAAACCCAACCTCTGAAGCCAACCAAGGGTTAGATAAATCGCTTCATCGCCGTACCAATTTGGCTCGAACAATGAGGGAAGCCGAAGGAAAAGGAAAAGTATGATTAGGAGGATGACGAAGAGTCGGGAGGTCATGCGTTGGGTTTTTTGGCAGTAGTTTTATATTCAAGCCTCTTTCCAAGCATAAGTTGAGTATGGGAATGGAGACCTGGTAAAACTGACAAGAACAAGGTAGCCAAGGGCATGAGCGGCCATTGGATGAAATTCATAAAGAAAACTTTGAAAGTTTTCTTTTGGTCTTGGGGACGAAGCAACCAATCGAGGATGATTAAAACAAAGAGGGGCAGCAGACAAATAGTAAGAATGATGTTGGAAATACGGGGAAGATTAAAGCCAATTGAGGTTTGGAAGAAAGTAGGATTGATGATTACCGGAAGAGAAGTGCCTAGAGTCAAAATAAACCAATTGCTGGACCAAATGAAATGGGTTTCGAGAAGTTTGCCAATACGTAGAGCACGGCGAACAAAGGGAATTTCGGGATGGGCGATGGCTTGGGATAAGGCATAGGGAATATCAACCGCTCCCCAAGCGTGACGGACACATTGCTGATAACGGTTTTTAATTGCCTGGTAATAATTTTGACCATCCGGGGCGTCAACTAGAGTCGGCAGAAAAATGGGTTCAACCGCAGCAAGTCCACCGGTAGCAAAAAATGATTGGAGGAAAATGTGCCAGTCTTCAGGAATCATGTCCGGGTCCCAGTATCCGGAACGATCAATTAGATGATAAGAAGAGGAGTAACAGGAATAATTAAAAAACAAGCCATCAGGCTCTTGAAGGTTGGCGATGTGGATGGCACTACCCATGGTGCCAATAATGCGGATTGGAGCGGGGACGGAATTTATATTGTGATGCCAAAAAATGGGAGATTGCCAAAAACGGACGTAACGGGCTGGGTTGGAAGCAAACTCGTAGGTCAGTGCGGAAAAGTATTTTGGGTGAAAAATGGTATCAACGTCACAGCTGGTGAGTGTTAGATTATCGATGGAGTATTTTTTAGTATCTATAAAACTTGTCTTAAAATAACGGGCAGCCCAGGCTTCATTGGTATGCTTGCCAGCAATTTCTCCGGGTAAATTGGGTGGGTGTTCGGTGAAAATCAAATCTCCAAAAATATTTTTATATTTTTTCGTAAAAAAATCGGCAGTGGCTTGGTTATTTTCAATTCCAGCCCGCTGCTCCTGACCAAGAATTACAATAATTTTTTCAAGGTCAATATCCTGCTGATGAGCCAAACTTTGAAAAACCATTTGATCCAATACTTCCACCGGTTCTTTGTATGAGGAAATGATGATGACATGGGTGATGTTTTTGTAGGGAAGCCAGCCGGTTACATAATTTTGGGTGAAAAGATCTTTCCAGTTTATAGCGATGGCTTTTTTAATTTTGAAGTATCCCAAAACTGCCAAAGTGGCTGACTTAAACGACTGGTAAAACCAAAACAGTAAGAAGCTGATAACAAAGTAGGCAACCAATTTGGGAAAGAGAAAAGAACCCCAAACCGGAAAGGTAATGCTTATCCAGGCAATAAGGCCAGGAATCATTTCGAAAAATCGGTAAGTTTTGCTATTTTTGCTCATGGAACTGGTAAATATTATACCAGTGGCGAGTAATCGTGTGCTAAGCGAGTAAAATTTGATGTGGACCAATTAGAAAGAGCAATTAATGAGGCAGTTTTAAGCGCCAAAAAACATGGCCAAAATTTAAATAGCCAGCTAGTTACGTTAAGGTTAGTAACTAACCAACCTTGGTCCGAAAAACAGGTCAAAGATAAATGGAGGCAAATGTGTCCACGAGGGGACGCAGACTATATAGAAAATAACTTCAGCCAAGATAAAATTGAAAAGGCTGAGAATATGGCCCAAAAGTTAGTAAAAATTAAGTGGATTAAAATGGTGGCAGTAACCGGATCAGTGGCAATGTTGAGCTCTAAGGGAGAAGATGATATTGATATATTGATAATAACTCAAAGCAACCGGCTTTGGTTAGCTCGAGCAATTGGCATGATTTGGCTTAAAGTTGCTGGAATTGAGTTTAGACGGGCCGGGGAAAAACTTGTGGCAGATAAATTTTGTTTTAATATGTGGCTTGAAGAACAAAGTCTGGAAATAAGTGCTCAAAAAAGGAGTGTGGGAGCGGCAGTAGACGTAGTTAATATGAAAGTAGTGGCTGGGAACAAAAACATATACGGGGAATTGTTGAGAAAAAACAGGTGGGTCGAAGCAGTGGCGGCGCCCGGATATAGATACCGGCTACAGGGGGCAAATAAAATAACTCTATGTAAAAGTAAGTGTGATTTTTGGGCGGTGTTTAACTTGGTGGCCTATTGGGTACAGAGAATATATATGAGACCAAAAATGACAAAAGAAATAGTAAACCTTAAGGCTGCTTACTTTCACCCAAGACTAATTTGATAAAATTAGTTAATGTTTTCTCCCCGACAATTTACCCTAGGGAAATTTGCCCTAATAATACTTTTTGTAACAATAGCGACTAGTGTATTGGCGTTATCAATAGCAAAGGCCGGTTGGGAGATTGCTTATGAAACTAAAATGGGTGATGGGTTGCGGGAAATTGCCATCACTACCGAAACTAAAAAGGATGGTATTACTCATAAAAGCTGTTATTGGTTTCCAGAAACCAGGGTCCTGCCGGGATTCTTTCTATACGAAATTAAGTTAATTAGAGACAACTTATGGTGGTACTATGCTCCAAATGATTTAGCTAAAGTAAAGACTGCGAATTTAATTGCCGATAAGCGAATGATGGAAGCAGTAAGACTGGAGGAGGAGAATCCCCAGAACGTAATGATTTGGGAAACTAGCCTTAAGGCGGTGGAATGGATTAACCGAGCACAAGCGTATTTGGGAAAAGTGGAGAAAGGAGAAGGTGAAAAAGAATTTTTAAAATTTAAATTAACTGAAGCCAGATTGACCTATAAGAGCATACTCAATTCCTTCTCGAAAAGCTGTGACAATGGAGTACAATACCAGCAATTGTCCGAGAAATTATCAAAACCCGATGAAAACAAAATTACCCTTTAGGAAGATTGGCGGGCTAGTGTCCCAATATAGGTTGTTGGTACCTACTTTAGTAATATTGTTGATTTTGGGAGCAATAGCTATTTGGGCCAAAAAAGAACTGCCAAACCCTAAAAAACTGTCCAGCGGTGTTTATCCTGAGTCATCCCGGATTTATGATCGTAACGGAGTATTGCTTTACGAAATATATGCTGACAAAAGACGGGTGCCAGTTAAATTAAACCAGGTACCTAAATCGGTTATTGACGCAACACTGGCGATTGAAGATGCGAATTTTTGGCACCATCCTGGGTTTGACATGAGAGGTATTTTTAGGGCTATTTATAAAACTGTAAGCGGGAAAAGAGTGGAAGGAGGATCTACTTTAACCCAACAATTGGTTAAAAATGCCCTGCTGACGCCTGAACGAACTGTATATCGAAAAATAAAAGAAATGGTGTTAACCCTGGTAACCGAGCTGACATACTCCAAAGAACAAATATTGGAAATGTATTTGAATCAAACTCCGTACGGGGGTACTATGTGGGGGATTGAGGCAGCGGCTAACGGCATCTTTAATAAATCGGCCAAAAATTTGACCACAGCTGAAGCGGCATTGATTGCGGGGCTTCCTGGCTCACCGACCCGCTACTCCCCTTTTTCCCACCCCGAGGCAGCTAAGAATCGTCAAAAACTAGTAATTGCGAGGATGGTAGACACAAAATACCTGACTTCAGAACAAGCTAAAAAAGTAGAAGCAGAACCACTAAACTACTATTTGTCAAAAACCGGAATAAAAGCGCCTCACTTTGTGTTTTACGTAAAAGACAACTTAATGGACAAATACGGCTGGCAAAAAGTAAGTGAAGGCGGCTTGAAGGTGGTGACCAGTTTGGACTATAAAGTACAACAAATTGCCGAGGAGGCCATAAGTAGTGAATTACAAAAACTGACAAAAATGAAAGTGAGCAATGGAGCAGCCATGATTGCCAACCCGAGAACCGGGGAAATTTTGGCAATGGTAGGATCCAAAGACTATTTTGCCCCAGATATTGACGGAAAATATAACGTGGTAACAGCTCTGCGCCAACCGGGGTCTTCAATTAAGCCCATAAATTACGCGGTGGCGATTGAAATGGGGAAAATAACACCGGCAAGCGTATTTATTGACCAACCCACCTGTTTTCAGGTGGCCAAACTTAAGCCATATTGTCCAACCAATTACGGGAACCATTATTTTGGAGTTCAAACAACGAGAAATTCACTAGCCAACTCGTTAAACATTCCGGCTGTTAAAACACTTGAACTGGTGGGGCTAAAGACGTTTATTGCCTCGGCAACAGCTTTTGGAATTGACAGTTTTAGTAATCCTGACAACTACGGGTTATCGCTCACCTTGGGCGGGGGTGAGGTAACCATGATGTCGATGGTTAAAGCTTTTGGTGTGTTGGCTAATGGTGGAATTAGACAAGATCTAATTGATATTTTAGAAGTTAAAGACAACCATGGGGAACAAATCTATAAATATAAACAAATACCGGGAGCTAGAGTGTTGTCACGGGAAACCTCTTATATTATGAGTCAACTACTGTCGGATGATGGAGCTAGGAGCATGGTTTTTGGGAGAGGGTCAATGCTAGTAATTAAAGGCCATCCGGAAGTATCGGTAAAAACCGGTACAACTAACGAAATGAAAGACAACTGGACAATAGGTTACACTCCTGACTTGGTAATGGCTGTGTGGGTGGGTAACAACAACAATGTAAAAATGGGTGGTCTAGTATCAGGCACTACCGGGGCGGCACCAATTTTTAACAAAATTATGAGCAAGGTACTGGAAGATAAGCCGATTCGAAAAATTTCAGCTCCAGGGGGAGTAAAAACTGTTGGGGTGTGTAACTTGACCGGAAAACTACCGCCTGAGGGGGGATGTGACATGCACAATGAAATATTTAAAGCAGAGTTTGTACCAAAAGAAAGAATGGGCTTAAGACAAAATGTAATTATTAACAAAGATAATGGCCAGATTGTTAAGCCAAACGAAGAGGTACCCAACGCAGAATGGCAAGACAGAATGGTGGTCGAAGACGTGACCGGAGCAAAGTACTGTTTAGACTGCCCACCAGTGGCGGACAATACGGGGCAAACAGCCAACAATTAACATATGGAAAAAATAAGCAGGTGGACAAAAAGGTGGCTGATTATGATAGGCCGACCCCAATTGTGGTTGGCAAAAAAGATATTTGGTGTAATTAAATCGGTTTGGATCAATAAAAAATGGATTAGTTTGACTTTGGTGGTATCGGTAACAACCTGGGCAATTACTTGGGGATATGGCCAAATATGGCTGGAACTTCCAGATATTAACAAAATATATCAACCCCCGGCACTGACTTCAAAAATAACTGATAGAAAT
Organism: Candidatus Shapirobacteria bacterium; assembly: GCA_041666965.1. GTDB lineage: Bacteria > Patescibacteriota > Microgenomatia > UBA12405 > UBA12405 > JBAYFX01. The sequence goes on along the minus strand of JBAYFX010000010.1, from coordinate 6,420 downwards.
GGAAATGTGCTTTACAAATATTACCAAGGCCAGAACCGAAGCTGGATTAAATACGGTCAAATTCCTGAAATGCTAATTAATGCATCGTTGGCTATTGAGGATAAAGAGTTCTTTTCACACCGTGGGGTATCAGTAAGAGGCACAATAAATGCCGTATGGGACAATCTAAAACACCGAAAAGGAAAAACGATGAGAGGCGGCTCGACAATTACCCAACAACTAGTTAAAAATGTGTTTTTGTCATCGGAAAAATCAGTAAAAAGGAAAATTAAGGAGTGGGTGTTGGCTTTGACGTTGGAGCGGAAAATGTCTAAAACTGAAATACTCGAGCGATATATTAATCAAGTACCATATGGCGGTGAAATATATGGAGCAGTGGAGGCGGCTGAACGATATTTTGGGAAAAATGTCGATGAGTTAGATTTGGCTCAAATTGCTTTTTTGGCGGGATTACCGGCATCTCCTACCACTTATGGCGTAAGCACTGATTATAAGATGGCTAGAGCACGACAAAAAACAGTGCTCGAGGAAATGCGTCAAGCCAAGATGATTTATGAGGCTGATTACCAAAAAGCGGTAACTGAGGATTTAGAAATTTTAAGCCAAAAGCCACAAATTAGTGCCCCACACTTTGTGTTTTATGTAAAAGATTATTTGGCCTCAAACTTTGGGATTAATAACTTGGCCACCAGTGGAGTTACAGTAAAAACCAGTCTAGATTTGGGAGTCCAAGAAAAAGCTCAAAATGTGGTAGCCCAGGAAATCGAACTGGTAAAAAAGCTAAACATTAATAATGGCGCGGCGTTAGTTATTGATGTTAAAAGTGGAGACATAATAGCCATGGTAGGATCCAAGGACTATTTTGCCCCAGATATTGACGGAAAATATAACGTGGTAACAGCTCTGCGCCAACCAGGATCTTCAATTAAGCCCATAAATTATTTGCTGGCGCTTAAAAGAGGGAGAAGCATGAATGATTATATTGAAGACACGCCAGTTACTTATGAGATTAGGGGTCAAAAACCATATAGTCCTAAAAACTACAATGGTAAATTTATGGGCAAGGTAACAATTAAAACTGCCCTGGCATCCTCTTTAAACATACCTTCAGTTAAATTATTGGCGGAAAACGGAGTTCAAAGCATGATTGATTTGGGCACAGACATGGGTATAACCACCTGGGAAGACAGAAATCGGTTCGGATTATCGCTGGCTTTGGGTGGGGGTGAGGTGAGAATGATTGATTTGGCCCAAGCTTATTCTATTTTTGCTAATTTGGGAGATAAAGTGGCGGTTAACCCAATTTTAGAAATCAGAAATTACTTAGGAGAAATGGTATATAGCAAAACAACTGAAGAACAGCGAGTAGTTGAGCCGGAGTACAGTTTTTTAATTAACCAGGCTTTAAGCGACAACAATGCCAGAGCACCGGTTTTTGGGTTAAATTCGAAACTAGTGATACCGGGAAAAACTGTGGCAGTTAAAACCGGAACAACAAATAATTTGAGGGACAACTGGTGTATTGGCTGGACACCAAACACACTGGTAGCGGTGTGGGTGGGAAACAACGGCAACCAGCCAATGAGCTGGGTAGCATCGGGAGTAAGTGGAGCCACACCCATTTGGCAAAATATTATGAGTGAAATGCTTAGAGATAAAAACAACGAAGAATGGAGGGTGCCTGAGGGTATTTACCGGGCAAAAGCGTGCGGTCGGGAAGATTTCTTTGTGGGCGGTCAAGAAAACCGAATCAGGTGCATTGAGTCCACCCCAACACCTAGCCCTTTTTGACCGACAAGAAACCAATATATTAATTCCACAAACTCAGGCAAGCGTGTTGACAGTGACTTAAGTTCTGAGCTTGATCCAAAAAATTTGAAAGCCAGTAATACATGATAACGGGGTGAATCCAGATCAACAAAATAACTCAAAGTTTGGGGTGTAGACACGGAATAATCTTTGATGGCTAGACCGGTAGGTAAATGAGTCAGTAAATCTGATGAGGGAGGAGGAACTGATAATTTGGCTGATAAATTAGTGGGGATGTCAAAATCCAGACTACCAGACGTTGAGTTGTAAATCCAAATGGGAGGATTGGCGGATAAATTTTGAATTTTTATGGTGTAAGAAATGGTGTTTGGGAGAGAGAGGGAGGGTAAAGATGGGAGGGAGGAGGGAAGAAAATGAGTGGGTAGTTTTAAATTAACTTGAGGCAAGGAGAAAGAGGGAATTTTCTTCCCTTTTAGGATTTGGCCATAAACCATGAAAAACAATGACGACAAAATGGAAAGTGAAAGGACGAAAGCTATAAGGCGGCGTTTGGTAAAAAGCCGATCAACCTGAGTTATAGACTCTACAAAATCAAGCTGTTGGGGGGTAGATTTATTTTTTTGACGTTTTTCCAACATGGCTTTTTAGTGACTGATTAAGTTCCGAGAGGGTAAGCAGGCCGGCTTTGGCCCCTAAATAACTGACAACTGAAGCTGAATTAGTTATGGCCCAAGATAAAGCCTCGTTGAGGGGTAAATGAAAATTGAGTGCGGCAACAAAAGTGGAGCCAAAAGCATCACCGGCTCCGGTTTCATCAACTGGTTTAATATTTTTTATGGGAGAGAATAAAGTACTTTCGGAAGTGAGGATGTGAGCCCCAAGACGACCATTGGTGAGGGCAATGATGGGAACTTTTAAACTAAGTAGGCTACTAAAGAATTTCGGATTAGAAAAAGATAAATTGGTTAAAGTTTCTGATTCGGTACGGTTGACCAAAAGAAAATCCACATAGGGCAAAAGGGGTAGGAGATTTTGACGCATAGCTAACTCTCGGTGGCCTGGATTTAGAGCAATTTTGATTTTGTTTTCGCGACAAAATCCGATAACTTTTTCCAGAAGCGAAAAATTTCCCTCAAGCGAAGTAATATAAAACCAGCTAGCTCCAATAAGCTTGGACCAGGGGATTTTGGTGGCAGTAGGGGTTTGATTTCCCCGCCAGGTAACCACAGTCCGACCACCGTCAGGCGCCACCAAAATGACGGAAAAATCAGCCTCAGACGACGGATAAAGGTGGTTGATGTTGACTTTTTCGGACCTTAAAGTTGACTTAACAAATTCAGCAAAAGAGTTATTTGGATATGGAGAAAGGCAAATGGAGTTAATACCCAGTCGGGAAAAAGAAACGGCTGAGTTGGTGGCTCCCCCACCTAAGACTATAGCGGCAGATTGAGCTTCGGTTTTGGCAGAATAGGGCAAAATAAGTGAATTGTGAGATATTTCAAAATCAGTGGACTTTACAAAAAAATCAATTGTGGCAGCACCGAGAGTTACAATAAATGGTGTCATTGGAGATTTTGGGGCGAGAATTGGAGAAGCTTTTGATTGATGATTGTGGTTAGATCGTCAATTACGGGAGACAAATAATCATAAATTTTGTCGGACTTAGTGCTATTAATTTCCCTTAATAATGACTGCTTACACTGTAACCTTAGATCGGTATTAATATTGATTTTGACTACCCCTTGGGCAATGGCAGCAGTAATATCTTCCCGGCTTAAGCCGGAGCCTCCATGGAGTGTAAAATTGAGAGATTCGGGAACAGCAGCTCTAATGGCGGAAAGTAAAGTTAAGTCAAGTTTTTCAGGAGCCAAGGTGTTAACTCCATGAAGATTCCCAATAGAAACAGCCAATAAATCGGTTTTAGTAGTTAGGGCAAATTCACTAGCTTGAGCGGGATCAGTCCAAGATGAAGGGTCTACATCGGTGCCAACTAAATTTATATGATTGAATTCGGTTTCGACAATTACTTGAGGATTAATAGATTTGGCGGATTTAACAAAATCCCTGGCTTGGGCGACGGCTGTTACATAATCTTTACCAGACAAATCCAGGTGAACCATGTCAAAACCTAATTTCACCAAAGACAACAAGCGGGTAGGGTCCTGACCATGGTCCATATTTAAATAGATGGGCAAACCGTCGATGCGGGCACGGCGGGCCAAAAGAAATAGGTTTTCAGCTTCGACAAATTTATCTTCACCGGCTGAGAGTTGAACAATACAGGGCAAGGGGTGAGCCCGGAGGGAACGGACAATTGACTGGAAAATTTCCCAAGAATCAATGTTAAAAGCGGGAACGGCTAACTTTTGCGAACGGAGACTAGCTAACAGTTGGAGCAATGAGGTCATGAAGAAGAAATTAAATTGGTAATGGCTGTATTTATGGAATCCGGCCCAAGGGAATAATGATCGTAGAGGGGACCAAGCTCGTGGGATGAGCGACCAAACTGATTATCAACTCCGAGGCATTTGAAGCGGGGTGATAATCCATTTTCCAGTAACAAACAAGCAATTGTTTCACCCAGACCACCTAGAAGTTGATGGTCTTCAATCACTAAGCAGCGGCCGGTTTTAGCAACAGAGTTAAGAATTAAATTTGAATCTAGGGGTTTTAGGGAAGAACAATTTATTAGATCATATGAACAGTATTTTAGGTTATTTAGCGCCGAAAGCATTGGTCCATAGCTAATAATAGTTAGCTGAGTCCCGGTAAGTAGTAAGCGAGATCGACCGATGGTAAAAACAGTCGAGGGTTTGGTAACCAGGGGTGAGGAGGGGCGGGGTAAACGAAGATATGAGGGCAAGTTACTCTGAGAAATAACTTTTAAAATAGCCTTGGTTTCGAGGGCATCGGCGGGAGCGAAAACCTGAAGATGGGGAAGGGTTTTGGCAAGCGCAATGTCCTCAAGCATTTGATGAGTGGCTCCTAAATCCCCGCTTCCCAACCCGACGTGGGAGCCAACAATTTTGACATTGGCCTGGTTGTAACAAATTGATTGACGAATTACGCCCCAGTTAAGTGCGGGGGAAAAACAAGCAAAAGAGGTAAGAAAGACGGTTTTCCCGGTTTTGGCCAAACCCGCCGCCACAGCCGCGGCATTAGCCTCGGAAATACCTGCCTGAATAAAACGCTTAGGATATCTTTTTTTAAAGCCAGCTAAGTTAAGTGAGGGGTAAAGACCAATATCAACCACGTAAAGTAAGGGGTTAGTTTTAGCCAGGGATAAAAGCGTGTCACCAAAAGCCACACGAAGTGAAATGTCGCCCATTAATAGATCATCAAGTCCCCGCGAGCGCGGCGGTACTGGATGGGAGTTAAACTTTTAACATCATGGAACTTGTAGTTATTTTCCATAAAGGATACGCCGGAAGCAAACGTGGTGTGGCAGACTAGGCAGGTTGGAACGTCGGAAGAGTTAGTAGCGGTTTTTAGGGCTTTTTGAAGTGAAGAGAATGAGTGACCGTTAATTTCTAATACCTGCCAGCCTAGATCCAAATAACGTGTGGCCAAATTACCTACCGATTGGATATCTTTAGTGGCGCCTCCGAGTTGATATTTATTATGGTCGATAATATTGATTAAATTTCCCAGTTTATAAGTAGCCGCAAAAGCGGCAGCTTCCCAAATCTGACCCTCCTCCTGCTCCCCGTCTGTGGTCAAGCAAACAATTTTGGCGCCAGAGTCGCCCAGGGCCAATCCGGCAGAATAAGACAAACCCTGACCCAAAGACCCGGAGGAGTAAAAAACACCCGGAGTTTCGGACGAGACGTGTCCCTGAAGAAATGAGCTAAATGAGGCGTAGGAGTATAAATAATCTTTAGGAAAATAACCCTCATGGGACAAAACAACATATAGAGCCGGGGCTAGGTGACCGGCAGAAAGGATAAACTTATCGTTGAGCTTAAAATCAAAAAGACCGGATTCATAAACTGAAAGAATGGGGTCAAGAGCTGAAAGGGAGCCACCAATATGACCCCCGGGGGCTCGGTTAATCATTTCCAGCAAGTCAAGCCGAAGAGAGCGAGAAACGGAATGAAGCGGGTGCTGACGCCAAGGCAAAAACATATTTAAGTATAGGCAGAAAGTGTGCTAAAGTAAAAGCCGCAATGGATCAATATCGAAATAGTTTATTTAACTTCATAGCCAAGAGGGTGGATGACACCGGAGTAGCGGAAGAAATTACCAATGATGTACTTTGGGCAGGAATGAAAGGAGAGAAAGAATTTCGAGGAGAGGCGGCGGTTTTTAGCTGGCTGTGTGCGATTGCTAAAAATAAAATTATTGACTATTACCGAAAAAAGAAAATAAAAACGGTTTTGTTTTCGGTAAACCCACTGTTTGAAGAACTCACAGACATGGCGGTAACACCCGAGCGTGACGTACTTAAAAATGAACTGGTGGAAGAATTAAAAAAAACATTTGCGGAAATTGGAGAAGGATATGGAAAAATATTGCGACTTAAATATATAGACGGGCTGAAGGTGGCTGAAATTGCTAGAACAATGGCAAGCAGTGTTAAAGCGATTGAATCTAAATTGATTCGCGCCAAGGCCAAATTCCGCCAGTCTTGGGCATATGATAGGTCAACAT
>JBAYFX010000009.1:0-31390 GCA_041666965.1 Candidatus Shapirobacteria bacterium | reverse complement strand
TTATCTATAAATACGGAAGGTTCTCCGAGTCAAAGACTAACATTAACGCAAGCCGTAGACGGTTTACCTCTTTTAGTTCTTGCTTTTAATGGTGTGCCTGGTGATTTAGTTGAACTATCTGAACTTCCGACTACCAGTGATATGAGAGCCCGGGTTACGTGGAGCAATAGATAAGAGAACTTAAGATTGAGACGGGGCAACTACTTACAACTTGAGGTGCTTTTTGAGGTATTGGCCGGTGTAGGAGGCTTCAACCTTGGTAATATCGAGTGGCGAACCGGAGGCGACCAGTTGGCCACCCCTTTGTCCCCCTTCGGGACCAAGATCAATTACCCAATCCGAGCTGGCAATGACATCTAAATTGTGTTCAATGACAACAACCGTATTACCCATTTCGACTAATTTGTTTAGTACTTTTATTAGCCGATTCACATCATGAAAATGAAGACCGGTGGTGGGTTCATCTAAAACGTAGAGCATTTTGCCGTTAAACCTTTTAACTAACTCCCGGCTGATTTTTAAACGCTGGGATTCGCCACCTGAGAGGGTGTTACTGGCTTGACCCAATTGGAGATAACCCAAACCTACTTCCTGAATGGTGGCAATTTTACGGCGAATGGAGGGAACATTGGCAAAGTACTCGGCAGCTTCATCAAAAGTTAAGGCTAAGATTGAGGATATATTTTTATCCTTGTAGTCAACTTCAAGCGTTTCATCTTTAAAACGAGTGCCGTGACACTCGTCACAGGTGACATAAAGATCGGGCAAAAATTGCATTTCAATTTTGATTTGACCCTGACCTTCACAAGCTTCGCACCGCCCGCCTTTAACATTAAAGGAGAATCGACCCGGGCCGTAACCGCGAAGTTTGGCCTCAGGAGTTTGGGCCAAAAGTGACCGAATGTCGTCAAATACCTTGGTGTAGGTAGCCGGATTACTGCGGGGAGTACGACCGATTGGAGACTGGTCAACCAACAAGACATCGGTGATGTTTTCGGTACCGGTAATGTCGTCAAAGGTACCCATGGTACCGTAATAACTTCCATAGATTTTCTTTCTGACGCCGCCGTAAAGGGTGTCGTGGATGAGAGTTGACTTGCCGGATCCGGAGACTCCGGTAACGGAGATTAAACAGTTGAGAGGAAACGAAACATTGATATTTTTTAAGTTCCACTGGCGGCAACCGGTTAGATTAATAGAGGGAGACTTGGGTGAATAATTTGACTTACGGGTAATATAGGTTTGCAACTTACCAGTTAGGTACTGGCCAGTTAAACTTTTTCTATTGGACTCAACTTCGGAGAGAAGTCCTTGGGCGACAATTTCCCCACCTTGCTTACCGGCATATGGTCCAAAGTCAACCAGGTAGTCGGCCGAGCGGATAACCTCTTCGTCGTGTTCAACAACTACAACAGTATTGCCGTAATCCTTAAGCTTGAAAAGAGTTTTAATAAGCCGGGTATTGTCCCGAGAGTGGAGACCGATGGTAGGTTCATCGAGAATATAAAGGACTCCGGTTAGGCCGGTACCGATTTGGGAGGCCAGACGAATGCGCTGGGATTCACCAGACGACAGAGTCCCGGCTTCACGGTAGAGGGAGAGATAATCCAAACCAACAGCAAGTAAAAATTCCAGACGGGTACTGATTTCTTTTTTGATGGGGACTAATATTTCTGACTCCATGTCACTAGTTAATAAAGAACCTAGATTTTGGGACCAGTCGAAGAGTTCGTTGATGGGTAGCTGAGAAATATCGAAAATACTTTGACCATTAATAGTTACCGAAAGAGCCTCGGGATTTAATCGGGCGCCAAGACAGCCGGAACATTCTTGTTTCATAAGATATTGATCAAGTTCTTCTTTGAAAGCGTCAGAGACTCCTTCCATCATTTTGCGCTCAAAATACTTGACCTTCCAGGGAGGTAGACTGGTTTTATCAAACTCATATTTAAAGCCTAATCCGTGGCACTCAGTACAAGCACCCTGAGGTGAGTTAAAGGAAAAGAGGCGGGGTTCGAGAGCCGGAAGGGAAAGATTACAAACAGGACAGGCGTAGTTTTCGGAAAAGAGGGTATCGGTAAGGTTTTGGGGAGTTTCCGGGAAGTCAAAGCCAGTGTCACCAACTGTAGACATGATGACCAAACCGTTACTTAGTTTTAGGGCAGACTCAATGGAGTCGACTAACCGCTCACGAATCGAATCGGGATTATTTAAATGCTCTCTAGTTAAAGAAATACGGTCGACAACGGCGTCAATATTATGCTTATTGGTTTTGACAATACCTGAATCGCTGTAAAGACTAATAACCCGGTTGTCGATGCGGATATGTTTGTAACCCTGTTTTCTTAAATTTTCAGTCAGTCCCCTAAAGTCACCTGCTTTGGAGCGGACCATAGGTGACAAAAGTAGAAAACGATAGGAGTGGTTAGTTCCAAGGTTTTGTGACGCCAAAGACAGAATTTGAGTCACAATTTGCTTACTGGTTTGAGGGGCAACTTCGCGGCCACAGGTGGGACAATGGGGGTGGCCAATGCGGGCGTATAGGAGACGGAGATAGTCGTAGATTTCGGTAACGGTACCAACAGTTGAGCGAGGATTGTGGGAGATGGCTTTTTGATTGATGGCAATAGCCGGAGATAGACCTTCGATTACGTCAACATCAGGGCGCTTGAGGTTACCTAAAAATTGACGGGCGTAGGAAGAAAGTGACTCAACGTAGCGGCGCTGACCCTCGGCAAAGAGGGTGTCGAAAGCCATGGAGGACTTGCCAGAACCAGAGACACCGGTAAAAACTACAAACTTTTCTTTGGGTATGGAAAAAGATACGTTTTTGAGATTGTTTTCGCGAGCGCCTTGAACCGTAATTTTGTCAGTCACGAGTACTATTGTAACACTCAACCTTCGCCTTTTGTTTGGGTTATTTTAAGAAAATAGAGTGATATAATGTGAGTTATATGGCAACGCATATTTCAAATGTGGAATTAGGTAGAAATTTAATGGGGTCAGATTGCTTAAAAACATGCACGATTCCTTCACAAATTGTGCACCATTACCGCGATACATTAGGTTTAACTGATGATAATGGCGTTAGGTTAAGTTATACGGATAACAATGGAACTGGCTCTGGTTTCGTTGTGGAGACCCTTAAGGGAGCCAGTAATCGAGTAGTGTTTGAATTGAACCCATATGCTGAACAACGATGTGGAGCCTGTAGAGGATTAGCCCCCAGAACTAAAGGACCGAGAATGACTTTTACAGAAGATCCCGATGATAGTGGTAATATTGCGGTTAGTTACACTGGAGGTGTTCCAAGTTTTAAGGAAAGGGCAATGAACGCTATTAAAAAGTTTCAAGCTCGCGTATTAAATCGTGCGAATGGGAGAACGGGAGATAATTAACATAATATATGTTATTAGTTATATAAATTAATGGAATTTATAATTGGTGGTCGCCAAGTAGACTTAAGCGCAAGTCCTATTCAAGATTTATACGCATTTCGAGGATTAAGACATTGTGGTAATTGTATTTTGGTTGAAGGTGGCCTTGATGCTCTGGTTAGATTAAACGTTAGTAAATACGGGCCTCTACCAGACGACTTGAAATTGCTTGTTCGGTTAAGATGGGCATTGGAGGGTGGCCAGGATCACAGTCTGGTTAGTCCTAAAAGTTCGATTGAACCTAGACACCCATCATGTATTGGTTATTTTGGTGTTATTGATACCGAACTAATGGGAAGAAGAAGATGTAGTGACTGCAAAGGCGATAATGCTGTTTTGAGAACTGACGTATTGATACCAAGAATTGTTAAGGTTGACCCGAATAAAAAGAGAGTTGTTTGGGGTTTATAAAGTTTCAATTTCTTTAATTTTGTCGCGCAAACGGATAGCTTCTTCAAAATTTAGATCAATGGCGGCTTGTTTCATAGCTTTTCTCATTTGAGTTAAATAGTGTTTCCGCTGGGGAGGAGTGAGCGAGTCGGGTTCTACATTAACCAACGGAGACAGGGTTGGATCTTTTTTGGCTTCAAGCTCGATAATTTTGGGCCGAATAGCCTTAATAATGGACTGGGGGGTAATGTTGTGTTTGAGATTGTAGGCGGTTTGTTTCTGGCGACGGCGGTCAATTTCAGCCATAGCCTGGCTCATAGCGTCAGATACCCGGTCAGCATAAAGTATTATTTGGCCATTAACGTGACGGGCAGCCCGACCCATAATTTGAATCAATGACGAACGGGAACGCAAAAACCCTTGTTGGTCGGCGTCCATAATCGCCACTAGAGACACTTCGGGTAAATCCAGACCTTCCCGAAGAAGATTGACACCGATTAACACCTCATACTCCCCTCCTCTTAATTTTTCCAAAATTTCGGTACGTTCAAGGGTGTTAATGTCAGCATGAAGATAAGTAACGCGTAGGGGAAATCCAACTTTTGAGGGTTCGGATAAGTATTGGGCCAACTCTTCGGCCATTTTTTTGGTGAGGGTGACAACCAGCGTTCGCTCCCCCCTTTCGGCTCGAAGTTTAATTTCAGAAATAAGGTCGGGGATTTGATTTTTGGTTGGTCTAACAGTTGCCGGTGGGTCAACCAGGCCGGTTGGGCGAATAATTTGCTCAACAACACCTAGTCCGCTAGTGCGCTGGTGCTCTGGTACGTTAGATAAATAAGATTTCTTACTATCTTCTAACTCGAAATCAGCGGGGGTAGCCGAGACATAGACAACTTTAGACAAGCGCTGGTTAAACTCATCCCAAGTGAGAGGACGGTTATCAAGAGCCGCCGGGAGCCGGAAACCAAAATCAATTAAATTGGTTTTACGGGCTAAATCCCCGTTAAACATACCCCGAACTTGAGGTACGGTAACATGAGACTCGTCGATGACCGTTAAAAAACCATCCGGATACAGCTCATTAAAATAATCAAGCAGGGTAAATGGTGGGTCACCGGGGTGGCGACGATCTTCAAAATAAATGGAGTAGTTTTCAATGCCGTTAACATAACCTAATTCTTCGAGCATTTCCATGTCGTAGTCGACTCTTTGCACTATCCGCTGGGCTTCCAATAGTCGACCTTGAGACTTAAATACTTCAGACTGCTTGCGGGCATCGGCCTTAATTTGGGGAATAATGGACTTTAGTACCTCACCTTGAGCGCCAACGTATTGTTTGGCTGGGAAAAGCTGGTAACTAGTTAAAGTAAACTCCTGGGCAGTGAAAGGATGACGCTGAGTAATAGCGACAAGCTCTTCGGTTGGAGAAAAGGTAATGTCGAGAATCCAGTCAGCGTATGAGGGCCAAATTTCCAGATTATCCCCTCTGAGGCGGAAAGTACCGCGTTTGAATTCTAAGTCTGAGCGTTGGTAAAAAAGAGTTATGAGTTGTTCTAAGAGCGACCGGCGGGGGTAAACGTGGCCGATTTGAAAGTTAATAACGCGCGATCCAAATTCACGAGGGTCGCCAATATTATAGATACAGGAAACTGAGGCAATGACAATATTATCTTTGCCAGAAAATAAGTTTGAGGTTGCCTCGAGACGGAGTTTGTCAATTAAATCGTTTATTTCAACTTCTTTGGCAATGTAGGTGTCGGAGGCGGGAATATAGGCTTCGGGCTGGTAATAGTCGTAGTAAGAGACAAAATAGGAAACTTTGTTATTCGGAAATAACTCTTTGAACTCTTGGTAGAGTTGGCCGGCTAAAGTTTTGTTGTGAGATATGACCAAAGTTGGGAGCTGGGTTTTTTGGATGAGATTGGCAACAGTAAAAGTTTTACCGGAACCGGTAACGCCCAACAATACCTGGCGATTGACACCCGAGTTTAAATTGGCCTCAAGAGCGGCAATAGCTTCCGGCTGATCGCCTGACGGGGACATGGTAGAAGAAAGATCGAAAGGCACCAGATATTTTAACTCGTTTTGGGTATTATTTGGGTAATTGATAGTTGAGAAAATATTTTTGGGAGTTTACTATGGAGTTAGTTAATGGCAATAGATCAACTGCTTTTAGTTCCCGGACACGCGATATTTTCCGACGAAGTTAAGGCCAGAGGCCCAGTTGATATACGAGACGAGAGAAGGTGGGAATTATTGGATTACCAACGGGGTGAAGTTCATTGTTTTTTGCAACACATTGAGTGGGGCATAACCGAGTTACGAGCTAGAAGAAATGCAGTGTTAACTTTTGCAGGGGGCGTAAGCCGGACTAAATCTCATTGGTCCGAAGCCGAGACTTATAAAATTTGCGCTCAATCAATTTGTAAAGAAAGGGGTTGGGATTTTACTCAATTAGAACCTAGAATTGGGCTCGAGACCAGATCGACGGATTCACTTCAAAATGTATTGTTAAGTATTTTGGGGTTTAAAGACCTGACCGGCATATTGCCAAAAATGGTGACCGTGGGAGGATGGGGGTTTAAAAAAGATCGGTTTATGGAAATTGCCAAAATAATTAACTGGCCTTTGAGTAAATTTTCTTACGTAGGAATTAACTGCCCGAGTGACTTAGCTAGAGCTGAGACCTTAGAGAAGGAAAGTTTAGCTCGTTTAAAATTAACACCCACCGGGGTCGAACCTTTACTTATGGAAGGGAGAATTTGGAGTGGGCCTTTGAATGTAAATTTAGCATTTTAAATATGCTTTCAAAAACTAAATGTATTAGCCCTTGGGGAATTACGCCAGTAGAAATTGAAATTGAAGTAAATATTTCTAAAAAAGGTTTTCCGGGGTTTACCGTGGTCGGGTTACCCGGTAAAACAGCTGAGGAGACGAAAGAAAGAGTAAAAACAGCCCTGCAAAATAGTGGTATTGAATTTCCTGAGGCAAAAATTACGGTTAATTTGGCACCGGCTGACACGCCTAAAGACGGCGCTGGTTTTGACTTGCCAATTGCTATTGGAATAATGGCAGCAGCGGGAGAGCTTACGATTGACGAATCGAGTTACTATTTGGGAGAGCTGGGTTTAGACGGCAGACTTAGACCGGGGAAGGGAGTATTTTTGTTGGCACTGGCAGCCAAAGAAAGGGGTATTAAACAAATATTTATCCCGAGTGAATGCAGTGCCGAGGCAGTAGTAGTCAGTGGCGTGGTAATTTACCCAGTAATTAACTTAAGGCAGTTAATCGGATTTCTTAGAGGGAAAACGGTGATCGAGGTAGCCAAAAAAGAAGAGGAGGCTGAAGGTTGGTTTGACGAACCGGAGTTCAATTTTTCGGAAATTAGCGGGCAAGAACAAGCCAAAAGAGCCTTAGAGATTGCTGCCGCTGGGGGACACAACTTGATATTGAGCGGGCCACCGGGAAGCGGCAAAACCATGATGGCCAGAGCGCTTTCGGGAATTTTACCCCAACTGTCGGACAACGAAAGCATGGAGGTAACTAAGATTTATAGCGTGTCGGGCAACATTCCCCCCGGTGCGTCGCTGGTTCACCAACGGCCGTTTAGGAATCCACACCACACCACCTCAACTGTGGGCTTGATTGGAGGCGGATCAGTCCCCCACCCGGGAGAAGTGTCGTTGGCCCACCGGGGAGTTTTGTTTTTGGATGAATTTCCTGAATTTAATAGAAGCTGCCTGGAGGCTTTAAGGCAACCACTTGAGGACGGAGTGGTAACCATATCAAGAGCCGCAGGGACACTTAAGTTTCCGGCTCAGTTTATGTTAGTAGCGGCAGCCAACCCGTGCCCGTGCGGTTACCGAGGGGACCCAAAAAGAGAATGCCGATGTACCAGTTGGCAAATTGAGAAATATCAAAAGAAAATATCGGGGCCAATACTAGACCGGATTGACATGCATGTGGCAGTACCAGCAGTTGACATAACAAAGATTGTTGACCATCAAAACAAAGGCGACACCTCTGAAACTGTCAGAAAGCGGGTGGAGAAGGCAAGAATTACCCAAAGAAAACGATTTTTTAAACTTAAAAAGATTGAATGTAACGCAGATATGAAGAATAAAGAAGTAGAGACACTGGCTCAAGTCACCCCTGAGGCAACACTAGTTTTAAAACAAGCAGTGTTGAAATTTGGATTATCAGCCAGAACTTATTTTAGGTTAATTAAAGTCGCCCGGACCATAGCGGACTTAGAAGACTCAATTACGGTAACCCAATTACATATGGCCCAAGCATTACAGTTTAGAATTAAAAGTGAGTGAAAAGAGACAATTTTATTAAAGGAAGAGTTGGAGAGATTATGGCAAAAAAGTATTTAGAAGATTTGGGTTGGAAAACAATTGATCAAAATTTTTATACCAGGTGGGGAGAAGTTGACCTGATTATGGATGACGGAGAAAAATTAGTATTTGTGGAAGTTAAATATAAAGGGGGAGCCAATTGGGGAAGACCCGAAGATATGATTGGACCCCACAAACTTAGGCAAATTAAACTGACGGCCGGATTATTTCTGGAAAGACACCCGGAATTAAAGGGTAAATTCAGCAGCTTTAGAATTGATGCGGTGTGTATTAGCCAAGAGATTAAACATTACCGAAACATTGGTGGGTAAAATGCTTTGGGCACCTAAAAGAATATACAAAACTGATGATAAGTATCCGGTGGGAATTAAGAAACTAAAATTTGAGTCACTTAACTATTGGGGCCAATGGGAGGAAGAAAAATTTACCAAGACGGTGGCGATTGTGGGTAGTAGACGCATGAGTAAATACGGGCAAGAAGTAATCGAAAGGATTGTGCCTTACTTGGTAGCTAAAAATATCAGCGTAATTTCGGGATTTATGTACGGGGTTGACCAGGAAGCTCACAAAATGTGTGCCAAAATGGGTGGAGTAACGATTGCCGTTTTAGGTTACGGACTGGGCTACTCCCAACTTAACAGCTTTAAACCATTAGCCCAAAATATATTGGAAAACAGAGGACTAATATTATCTCCATTTGAGAATGACTTTAAATCGACGAGGTGGAGTTTCCCTCAGCGAAACTTAATAGTGGGAGGTCTGTCAACTTTGGGAATAATTGTGGTCGAAGCTGATTTAGCATCGGGAAGTTTGGGAACGGCCAAAATTGGTAAACGATTAGGAAAGAAAGTCTTTGCTGTACCCGGACCAATTACCAGCCGAATATCGAGGGGTACTAACTGGCTGATTAAAACCGGAGCAGCCCAAATGTTATCAAACCCTGAGGAGATTGATGCTGGTGAAACAAAACAACTTGAACTTAGCCTAACTGGTCAACAAGACCCATTATTAAAGATGCTTGAGAATGAGACATTAAACGCCAATGAGTTGGCAGTGAAACTTAAACAGCCGGTGGGGGAAATTTTAGGAAGAGCTTCAATGCTGGTACTCGAGGGAAAATTGGTGGAAGCAGAGGGAGGGTTTAGACTAAACCAGATTCAAGATTAACAATCCGTTGGACGGCGGCAATAGAAGCCAGATAAGTAGGTTCGATACCTCTGAGGGCCATGGCGCCGGCGCCTAAATTTTGAGTTAAAGGATTGTCGGAGGCATAGTTAATAATTCCTAAATCAAGCGGCGGTGTGGTTAGATTTATGTTTTGGCCGGAGGTTCCGGTTGGGGTGATGTTGAAGTGTTCAGAGAAAGCCGTTAAGTAGGGGCCGGATTCCATTTCAATTATATTAAATCCGGTATCAATATAACCGTTAAGCTGAGAACTGTTTTCTAAATAAGTGCCATAGACACAAACAGCTTTTTGATTGTTGAGAATTTCAGTTTGCAGACCCTGATAATTAAATTGACTGTTAAAAACATTGGATAATTTAAAAGTGTTACCGGTTTTTTCATCGTAGACGGTGGTAGGTATTTGAATATCCCCTACATTTCCAGTGAGAATGGCAGCCTTACCGATGATATAGACGCCCTTAACCTGGTTGAAAAATGTGAGGAGTTGGCGGAGTAAAAAATAAGCCGCCCAACCAAGTGGATAATCAAAGTTGACAATTAACGCCTTACTCTCGGATATTGCTTGAGGATTGGGAAGAACAAGATTAGAGTCGGCGTAACGGGATGTGGAAAGTGTGTTAATGGGTATAAATTGAACCTCTGAGGCAAGCGCAGAGGAGGATCTAACCGAGCGAATTCCTAAACCAGTTTCATACTCCTGGCGGAATCGCTGCTCAAGCGGGTTTTCTTTAAAGTAAACTGAGGAGGCATAATAAAGAAAATCATTAGTTCGAATTTGGTTGCCACCGGACTTAATGTTTTCCCAGACAGCGGAAAGATCGGGATGGCGTGAGGTAACATAATTAAAAATCTGATCCTGGCTAAGGCGAACATAACCACCAATTATATTTACCAAGCTATGAGTATTGGAAGAAACTAAATAAACCGGAGTATTGGCTAAATCAAGCATCAGGGACTTGGCCGAAACTGTATCCAGCCAAGCTTTGACAATTTGCTGGTAGCCATCTTGATTGTGAGGAGTAACCAATAGTGTTATTTTTTTTAGATTTGGAGCCAGAGTGAGATTGACAGAATCCGGACAAGGCAAACGATTTTCGACTATTTTATTGACTTCTAGGGCTAAAGATAAAAGCGTAGAAACAAAATCATCAATATCTGAGTCGGAAGAAATATAGACTAATAGCGTACCGCGTGTTGGGTCAAAACGATAATAACGCCGACGAGAGGGGGCAGTGACTTCTTGCCAACGGCTAAAGCTGATAATTCCTGAGTTTATAAAATCAGTGTCGGTTTGGCCAAAAATAATTTTTTGAGTTTTAAAGATTTCCTGGGGGAGGCGGGCAAGAGAGTAATTTAGGGCTGGTGTGTCAATTTGTTTAGGATTCGTAAGAAGCGAATGGAGAGAGGGCTGCATTTGTAAATAGGTATCAAACAAATCGGCAAGGGCAAATTCTTTACCGTTACTGAAAAGGTCGTAGGAGCGGATTAGATGGGCGCGGATGGCGGTATTGGTGTTGCGAATGATCATAAATAGGGCGTCCAGTTAACAATAGGGGCGGTATTGCCAATTATGAAATTGATGGCATAGAGAATGACTGCCGGAAGAATCAAAAGAAGAGAATAATAGACCGGCTTTTGGCGAAGATAGGGGGCGAAAGCAAGGATCATGAATGGGTAAACCGGGGCCAAGTAGCGGGATAGGTCCCGATGAGCTACAAAAATTGAGGCAAGAGTGTAGATTAGGGGGAAAATAAAAGTGGGCTGAGGCCAATAACGGCGCAACAAAAACAAACCAATGAAGATAAGGAAAAACAAATAAATAATGTCTTCAAGCCAGATAGTTCCCAGCCAGGAGCGGAAACTTAGAAAGACAGCATAAGGAAAGGCGACTAAATGAATATTGTCACCAGAATTAAAGTAGGCCAAAAAGTCACCGGTATCGCGCCCGAAGAGTGAAAAGATAAGGAGAACTGAAAGTGGGACAAGTAAATAAGGCCAAAAACGACGGGCGGAGAGCTTTTTTTGGAATAGAAGCGACAAAAAGAAAGCGGCTGGAAGTAAAATTCCGGGGCTTTTTAAACTTTGAGCCAGAACCGCTAAAAGAGCTGAGGGGAGATATTTTTGTTTAAGAAAGAAAAGAATTGAACCGACAATTGAGGCCAAATACCAGGTTTCTGGAGAACCAATTAAGCGTAAAACTAACAAACGGGGCGGGAAAAACATCAACAGAATTGAAAGCCAAAAAGATACTTTAGGGCTAAGATAATGGCGTAAAAAGTGGTAGAAAATGATTGACAACAGCATGGTGCCCAAAAGAGTGGCGACTAACATGGCCCAAGGACCGGTAAAAAATATGTCAAGAGTCCGGATAATCAGGGGATAACCCGGAAGATGAGCCGGATAATACTCAAGAGGCGTGGGGAGAGCAAACTGGGTAGCGATACAGCTTGGGACATAACCACACTTGGCTATTACTAAATAGTAGGGCCCATCATAATTGGCAAACAAAGTCTCCATGCTGGAGGGGGGGAAGCCAAGGCGGGTTGGTAAATTTAGGGAGAAAGTTAGCCAGAAAACAAGCGTGGATAATAGGGAAAAAACCGCTAGCTTCAACTCTGGGCGAAATTTGCTAAAATTCATAGGTTAATTGTAGCGCAAAGTAAGGCCCCATCGTCTAGCGGTTAGGACATTTGGTTCCCCGCCTGCAAAGCTGGCGCTATCGTCTAGTGGTTAGGACGGTAGGTTCTCATCCTACTAACCCGGGTTCGACTCCCGGTAGCGTCACATTGTTTAGCACCCTGCGGGCAGGTCATCCAAATAACCGGGGTTCGACTCCCCGTGGGGTCACCAAAAAGTAACAGAATTCGTTGACTGTCAAAATCAAAACAGTCTGTACCTCAAACAACCAAGTTAGATTTTCTGAGCAACAAGTTAAATGGGGCTACGACGCCACAAAAGGCTGTACGAACGCAAAGGATAAAGAGCAGTGCTTCCTGGACGGTTTAGTAAAAAGTATAAAATCTTGAGTTATTTCTCAGCCTGGGTACAAAGATCAATGTGGAATTTGAGGTTGGTCAAAGTAACCAATTTGTTTCATAAACTTTTCCCAGTCATTGTAATTGCCTTCAAGCACTTTTTTGATTCCAACCTTGATCAGTGTGGCAAAATTAAAACATTCTTTTTCAGCAACCATTGAAGCTAGGATCTTAAGTTTTCTTATGTTATTGCTCCCTTTTACCGCCGCCAAATTTTGGTTAGTTGTGTTGTAAGCAATGAGTGCTGACTGAGTGGCATTGCTGAATGTAATTGCATTGCAATTGTCTGCATATATTGTTTTATTCAAAATCAAAATCCTCTCTGGTATGACGTTTAATTTCACTAAGCGCCTCTTCGTATAACAATTTGAAAAAACGTTGTGCTGGAGACCCTGGGGGCAGCTTCGTCATAAGTTCATATGATCGATCCCTCTGGATTATGTCTTCGGGAAATGGTTCACCAACAGTTCCACTACGTCCTCCATGTACAGCCAATGTGTGCATGGACGAACAGACTCTTTTATAGCAAGCGATGCCATGTTTTTGGGCCTGTTCTAAGATATTGATAATATATTGTTGGTTATCCCAAATAAAAGAAGTGTTTGCCTCAGTTAAGAGATCGGCAGCTGCCTCCACTAGTTTCTCGTCAGTTGAGTATACCCATTCTTCAAGTATTTTTAATGTGACATCATCGTAGCCAGAAGAAACCAGTTTAAAGAGTATTAGTCCAAAATACGGACGTATCCAGTTGCCAGTATCAACTGTGCTCCAGTCCCGTACATTTCTTAAAATTTTCTCATAATTAGGTGTTTCTTGAAAACGTAGTTGTGCGTTATTATCCATTGAATGAGGCAATGGCTCATACTCCTTCAATTTTGGATTACTTTCTTTGTATTCGACACGACTCTGTAACATTTTAAGGGTTAACTCTGGGTTTGATAATGAAATGTGGCTTAAGAACAGGCATATTTCATAGCTGTCAATTGATGGACACTTAACAAGCTGGTTTAATAACGTTTGTAGTTGATCTTCAGAAAGATCCGCGATTTTAAACACACTATATTGACTTTCGAATTCACCAGTCACTTCTTCGGCAACTTTTTGAGAATCTGTTAAGTCGATGCTTAATAAAATCTCTAAAGCGGTAGATTTGTTTTCCGGAGAAAATCTTTTAACAGCATTAACGATGGATTGCCTTATCCAAGGGTCTTTCGAGACAGAAAGAATCTTAATAACTTCTATTTCTTCGTTGGTTATTGTGACACCACGTAAACCCCACCCCAGGGCCCCCGCAACACACCGAGTGAGAACATCTGCATTTTCGCTAACGGCTCTTTGGATGAAAGAAGTTGAGATGTCAGGATTACTCTTATTTATTACTGTTATTACAACATTGAACCAAATAGCTAACGGTGACTTTGAGTTGGACAATAAATAATTACCGAGATACTCAGCAAAATCAATAGAACTGTCCATAAGTGATCCAAGGAATGGACCGGCATCTGGGCTTCGAGATATTTTCGCGATATTCATTGAATCTATTCGTTCTTCCAGTATTTTTATAAGTCCATCGAAGTCGTCTTTATAGTGTGTTGTTACTCTTTTAGCTAAATCATCTCGCCATCTTATTAACTCGGCTTCGTCACGCCCCACCTTCCCGTCTTTTCTTTCAAATGACCACCCCCAGCTATCAACCAAGGCCCTTGTTACTTCATATGGAATTGTTTTGGGTATGGATAAAAGTATGTTTTGGGCGACTTCTTTTGTTCCCGTCTCACTGTAATTGGAATGCCACGATATGGCACTTCTTATCTCCATAGAGATAAAAGGGTCAATTTTCGGATCCATAACTACATCTTTAAGACGGCCTAGTGTGATGAGAAACTCCTTGTCCCAAACCGCCAATTCGTCTTGGGAAATGTTTTTAATTGAAAAGCCAAACGGATAATGTAATCCTGAACCTATCGTCTTTACTGCACGTGAAGATATTTCCAAAGAACTGTTATATAATGCTTCGAATGCTGCGTTAAGCACGCCTTGTCTAAGTTTGGCTACAGCTTCCGGTTTAACTCTAAAAGGTTTTAACGTTAATGTTAGGCCTTTTGCTTCAGACTGGCGCCCCTCAGTTTTAAGAAGCTCGTCGAGTACATCAAAAGGAGAAAAGTTTGGTGTTGTTTCAGATTCTAACCAGGTAATCACATAATTTGCCACCGTATCTATGTAAGCAATGGGTTTACCTGGCTCAATGGAAGCCAGTTCTTGTAGTATTCGAAGTGGATGATTCGGGTGAGAATTTGTTGGTCTGTGGTCTAGTTTTGCAAGATCCTTAAGTAGATCCAATGATTCTAAAATATGATCTTGGTTGTAGGCAACATATCGAAGTATGGGTGGAACCTCTTTAATAACCATATCGTAATTTGGTTCTGTAAACAAAAAAGCTGGCTGTTCTTTTTCTACCTCGTCGGTCGGCTCATCTAGAGCTAGGTGAACAAAGTCTAGGGCATGCCCCGGTTGGTAGTAGGATACTTTTTCAATTGCCTTAAGTATCAAGGATCTTTCAAAAATTTTTGCGGCTCTAAATTGTACTTTAAGACTTGCCCATACCTCATTAAGTAAAGATGATCTTATACCATCTATCGATAAACGCCAGTCTAACTGACTAATGTTAACCAGCAAATTAGTAGCCAAATCGTTTTCCACTACCTTAAATACTCTCTCTGCAAACCCTGTAGACATGTTATTTTTTTCATTATATGAAGCCCTTGCCCTAATATAATCAGCTAGTAGGTCTGGTACTATCCTTAATTTACTACCTCGACGAAGTAATACACCGGCATCCTCCAGTTCTCCAATATCTCTAATTGTTTTGTCAAAAGGCGTTTTTAATATCTCCTCAGTCGGTTTTAGAAATGTTGGATCCGAAGGATTAAATGGTTGGACAAGAGACAAATAGTCAAGTAAATCACGTATGTTCTTAGAATCCGAACCTCCGATTTCTCCGGCAATAACATTTCTAAAACTCAGAAGCAATTCTTCTCTAAAAACCTCAACGTTATTTAGCAGTTCTGGTTTAATTTGTCCTTTCCCGACCAGTCTGCTTCCTATTACAGTAGCCAATGGACAATCTTTAGTAATTTCCGCGATGCGTTTAGCATATTTTATGTCACCGCCTACATCAGACAGGATTTCTTCTGCAAGAATTTGTGAGTCTTCAACACTAAGGTCTGTAAGATTGATTTGACGATCACGATCAAAACTAACTCCTATGCGAGTTAAATCGTCGTTTAAACGTGCCACGCCATATGGCCGAGTACTCAATACTAGTTTCATCTCTGGTCTTAATCGTGCAATTCCATCTAAAATGGTGACCAAATCGGGTCTTTCATGAACATCGTCAATCACTAAAAAAGATGGTCCAGTGGGAAGTAACTCTATATTAGAAGGTTTTACCTCAGTTCCCGACGACACAAATCTGACAACAGATACTTTGCTAATTTCATC
Organism: Candidatus Shapirobacteria bacterium; assembly: GCA_041666965.1. Lineage (GTDB taxonomy): Bacteria > Patescibacteriota > Microgenomatia > UBA12405 > UBA12405 > JBAYFX01. The sequence continues at coordinate 15,481 of JBAYFX010000009.1, read as the reverse complement.
AGCCCAAAACTTCAGCATTCGGCTCTTGCCAATACCCCCTCGACCACTAATAACAATTGCCTGCAACTCTTTTTGTACAACAAACTCTCTAAGTAACTTTATTTCTTTCTGTCGACCGACAAAATTCCACCCATGACTAAATAACTTTGTTTTGTTTGCTAGTAATTGATAAAACTCTTTTGATGTAAGCCAAGGACTCGGTTCTTCAAGACCTAAAAATTTTTTACGCCAACCAGGGAAATATGTTTCCACAATCCTTGCGGCATGATCACTGTCCAGATAACGTATTTTAGAAGATATGTCTTCTAAATCCCAAAGGGACCAGTTTTTGTTCAGGAGTATAATTTTTCTTGCTCTAGATGTTGCCCTACGGGATAACAGTAAATGGTGATGGCTTGCTTCAAAATCTGTCAACGAGATTGCATTACTAACATCAGTTGGCCCAAATTGTTTATGACGCTTACATTGGTAATCTAAAACTTTGCCATCGGTATGTTTAGCATAAATATCAATCCCTTCTTGCTCATCACCTTGAGAGCCGTATCGCTGAACGTCAGCGCCCGGGTTGAGGTTTTGTATTAAATCGCGACAAAATAGTTCGAAGTTTTCGGCAGTTAAGCTATCCAAAGGTAAAAACGGTACCAAAGCATTGTCAGGTCTCTCAGTTTGGTAACCTGCTTTTAAATGCCATTCCTCAATATCTCCAGAAAAAAGGTCCGCTAACTTTAACAAATCGTCCCGTTTAGGTCTTGAGTTACCGTTCTCCCAGCGACTAATTGCCTGTTGCCCTCTTTTTAACGCAGAAGCGAGATCTGCTTGACTCCATCCACGTTTTTCACGCTCTATTTTGATTAGATTACCCAGTTCAATATACTCCATATCTTTTATGATACGCAGTTACTGCGTGTATGTCAATGTCCAAATCACCTAAGCCTCAAACCACTCGTCAAAACGTTTATCTATCACTTTAACTTCATACCCTGAATTAGCTAAAAGAGTGTCAAATCCATCCCTGCGAACTTTATTGTAATCACTAATATGTTTAGTGCCACAAATAAATATGATGTCACTACCACTTATATTGAGGGCAATTTTTTTCAACCACACCCTCTCTCTCTTTCGATGTTCTTCCCACATTTCTTGCTCAATTGTTAACATTTGTTCGCCAGTCCTAATAATTTTTCCCCACCCGTGTTGGGTGACTAAATCCCTCTCATCTTTTATACCTACATCTTTTCTCATATTTTGATCAGGATCAACATACATGTGGTTTATCTTAATTTTAAACTTTTCCTCGGTTTCCTTTACAAGCTCTTTTACCTTTGAATCATTCACCTTCCACTTTTTGCTTGCCTCATCATTCCACTCCTCGATTACGTACTTTATATTGAAATCCACGATTAAATGACTCAACAATGACGCAAATGCGATTTGGCGACTGTCATTACCAATCCCTATTTGAATATCGTGGTTGATGCCAACTAAAAATACCATCTCTCTATTATAACTTTTAATAATTGACTATCTATATTTGCGTTATAATGAGACTGTTAGGAATATGTGAACGGTAACTATGTAGAGTCCTTTTTATGGCCATACTTTCAAAACAAAATGACGAAAAATAAAAATAAATTACTAGACGACACTACTCTTGAAGTCGGCTCAAACGCAATAGGCAGTGCGGTTGGTATGATTACCGGTGGTGTTATTGGTGGTCCGGTAGGCGCTGCGGTTGGCAGTTACTGGGGGACAGTCTTTACTCCTGTGATAACAAATCTGGCAAAGAGATTACTAAGCCCACAGGAGTTGGAGAGAATGGAGTTAGTTCAAAAGTTGGGAAAGAAAAAATTCGAAGAAAATATCAACAAAGGATGTAAGGTTCGTAAAGACGTTTCAAGAGAACAACTTACACAACTGGCTGAAGGGATATTGCTCACCTCCAGAGATGCTTATGAAGAAAAGAAAATTCCATTATTGGCAAATCTAGTAGCGACTACCCCCTTTTACATCGACTCCAGTAGAAAATATGACCCAAACTCTTCACGAAGCAGAGAGATTGTCGTATAGACAATTGTGTTTATTGGCAATAATAGATAAAAATGAATATGACCAAGGGATTGGTTTAAGTGATTTACCCTTTTTTAAAAAGAAAAATAAACACTTTGACGAATATGTGAAGGGAATTTATCAAGATTTAAATTTGATGGTTGTCGACGGAATAATCGCAATGATTGTTTCAAACGAGGCTGGTCCAATGATGGCTTCGGGAGTGAATTTTATCGTGCCTTCAAAGCTAAAATTACTTTACCCTGGTGATCTTTTGGTAAATGGGTTAGGTCTTTCTGGAATTGCAAGTGAGGAATTACAACCATTAGAAAATACTTTAAAGTTATTTAAATAATAACTTCATTTTGGTTATATTCTTTATACGGGAATAGTTGAATAGGATTTGTTAGCTTTGATATGTCTTCGGCAAATGTCTTAAAATAGAAGATGAGTTCAGATATTATTTGGTTCCCGAACTCTAACCGTGGGGTCACTTTAGTGAAAGTGATATAATGAATTATTATTAAAATATAGCTTCAATAATAAGGAGGGAATCCTCATGTCATATGAAAACAGAGCTTCATTATCAGAACAAGTAGGTGCTCGTTGGGCAGCTGGGGCGACTAGTAATACAAATATTATAAAAGTTCTGACCGAGGTAAAGACTGAATTAGGGATTACAGACGAAGAATTCCGAAAAATATTTCTTCAACTTGGCGGCATGACTGATAGGGAGACTGAAAGTAGGACTAGACGAACAATTGGTCAATTATGATGTAGAATTCCCCGATTCAACTTAAGTATAGAAATACTTCCTATATCAATTTATAAGATGCTCCATTAAGAGTACAAACGGGTCACATAGGATAACAATATGAAAGAAAACACTATTGCTTTATCTATAGGCCTATTATATGGACAGGCGATTCAAGGACCAATTTACGAGAGGATGGTAAGTTTAAGGAAACTATTGTTGGATATGGGGAAGATTGAATGGATTGAAAGATGGGAGCCAAAAAAGCAGTTAGTAACAATACAGACAGCTATTCCCTTAATTGAAGCCAGAAAACACCATGGATTTGACAGTAAAATTAACAGGGGTTGGCCCGGAATTGGAGCGGCGTGGTTAGTTGAGGAATAAAGTCTTTAAAAATCCATGTCGAGGGCGGCTTTAGCCTCGGGAGACATTTTTGACTGGTCCCAAGGAGGATCCCAGACCAACTTTAATTTGACGGATTTAACCCCTTTTATTTTCCCGACTGCGTCTTTGACCATAGATTCAATTTCGAAAGCCAGGGGGCAACCCATACTGGTTAAAGTGTAAACAATGGTAACTTTACCGGCTTTTTCTTTAATATCGTAGACTAAACCTAAATCGACGATATTGACGTTAATTTCCGGGTCGAGGACGGTTTTCAGAGCGTCATAAGTTTGATCAATTAAATCAGTTTCAACATTTTTTGGCATGTGATATTATCGCATAATGACACAACAAGAAGAATTAATTGCATCTAGAGTTAATGCTAAAAGTGCAGATACCGTTAAAGCTATAATTGATACTGACCGGAATGGAGTTAGATGTTTAAGAGCAAATTTAGCAGTAGAAGATACAGATATTATAAATATGGAACTAGCAGCGATTTTACCGATAGCTCGAGAATAGATACGGATTGTTTGGTAAAATCAGGCATGGATTACATAAGTGGAGAAGATTTTTTTAAAGTTGACATGCGGGTGGGAGAAATTGTGGAGGCAAGTGAGGTAGAAGGATCGGAAAAGTTAATCAAAATGATGGTGGATTTTGGCGAGTTAGGAATAAAAACAGTATTTTCCGGTATTAAGAAACATTACCAACCCGAGCAACTTATGGGTAAAAAAACAGTATTTGTGGTTAATGTAACCCCAAAAAAGGTGATGGGTCAGGAGTCGGAGGCGATGATTGTGGGGGCCGACGATGATGAGGGGGCAATGAGCCTGTTATTAATGGAAAAGGAGATGAAAAATGGGGCACGGGTATATTGACAGTCAAAAAATCCTAAATGAGGCGATTGGGAAAGTGTTGAGGAGTTGGGGGGTGGAGGTAAACGGATGGGAAGTAGTCCACCCAAAACTGGAAAAGTTTGGTGACTGGACTACTAACGCCGCTCTACTGGCCGCAAAACCACTGGGTAAAAGCCCAACCGAGTTGGCTCTAAATTTAAAAACGGATTTGGAAAAAATGGAAGAGGTGGTAAAAATTGTTGACAAGATTGAAACAACCGGGCCTTATTTAAACATAACTTTAAAACAAGAAATGTTGATTGGAGCCTTGCAGAAAATGGAAATTCCTCAGGTGGGCGAGGGAAAAACGGTAGTGATTGACTACTCGGCACCCAACATTGCCAAACCGTTTGGCATTGGCCACTTAAGATCGACTAATATTGGCCAGGCGCTGTATAACCTATACTCGGTGGTGGGCTGGAAATGTATTGGTGACAATCACTTGGGAGACTGGGGAACGCAATTTGGGAAATTGATTGTAGCCATTGAGAAATGGGGTGAGGGAGACGAAGAACTGACAATCGAAAAATTAGAAAAACTTTACGTTAAATTTCATGCCGAAGCGCAAATTGATGATACTTTAATTGAGAGAGCTCGGGAAAAGTTTGCGGCTTTGGAAAAGGGAGATGAGGAAGTTAAAAAGATGTGGCAAAGATGTGTGGATATATCGCTTTTGGAGTTTGAGCGGGTTTATAAAGTTTTAGGAGTAAAGATTGATTACGCCTACGGAGAGGCATTTTACCAACCACTCCTTAACGAAGTAATTGAGGAAGTTAAAAAGAAAGGAATTACGACTGAGAGCCAGGGGGCGACAATTGTGGAGTTTACTAAAATGCCACCGGCGCTGCTGGTTAAAAGTAACGGAGCCACAACTTACTTTACCCGGGATTTAGCCACACTGAAATTCCGAAAAGAAACCTGGAATCCGGATTTGGTAATTTATGAAGTTGGAGCGGACCAACAACTTCATTTTGAACAGGTATTTGAAACAGGGCAAATGATGGGTTGGTTTGATAAAACGCAGCTAAACCACGTGGCCCACGGTTTAATTCGGTGGGCTGACGGAAAATTTTCAACCCGGGAAGGCAAAACAATTCATCTGATGGAGGTAATTGAGAGGGCAACCGAAGAAGCACTAACCATGGCGGAAGATAAAGATAGAAGTATTGCCCAAAAAGTAGCTATTGGAGCAATTAAATTTGCCGATCTGGCCCAGGACCCCAAAAAAGATATTATATTTGACTGGAAAAAGATAATGAGCTTAGAGGGCAATTCGGGACCGTATTTGATGTACACGGTAGCTCGGATTAATAGCCTGGTGAGTAAAAGTAGTCAATCTCCCAATGAAAAAGTAGATAAACCGGCTGTGGAAGAAATGAGTCTGATCCGGTACATAAACCAGTGGCCAGAGAAAGTGGTTGAGGCAAGTGATCGCTTATCCCCTGCTGTATTGGCGGAGTACCTGGTAGAAACGGCTCAAAAGTTCAATGAGTTTTATAACAAGTACCGGATTGTGGGACAACCTGAGGAAAGTTGGCGATTGTACCTGAGTTTGAAGACAGCCGAAGTGATTAAAAAAGGCCTGGCACTTCTGGGGATTGAGACTGTTGAGAGAATGTAAACATCGACCGCTGGAAATATTGTGTTGGGGGCCCCTGGGGGACCCAGTCCCCTACCCAAGGCGGGCAGGGAACCGGGTCGCTGGACTAGTGCAGGACGATGGGCAACATCAGGCGCCGGGGTTCGCCCCAGTGCCAGAAATTACTGGTCAAGTCAATTTTCCAGAACGACCTATTCTCCACCTTCATACCTTCAGGGAACCTCACGTCAAAGTCCTGCGTGCCGTGCCAGGAGTTAATGCTGTAGATGCCCCTCATGTCCTGCAAGTAGAGCTGGTCGTTGTACCACATCCCGTCCGCGGTCCGGATTTCGAGAGGGAGTTCACCCTCGAAGTAGTTGACCACCTTCAGGTCCAGCACGTAGCGGGACGAGGACGGCAGAACCACAACGGTGGCGGGGCAGACCGGAGCTTGCGCGGCGTAGACCGAGCCTTGGTACTGACCCATGTTTGGTGACTCGTTGCCTCCATAGACAGCGAGGCTGTAAGAGTGGCCGCCTTTGATGGGGGCCACTTCGTGGCTGGTGAGGTTGGTGAACCAACCCGTGAACTGGTCGCCGGTGAATACTGACGAGCTGCCGTAGTAGACAACGGGCCAATCCGTGAAAGACCCGTCCAAAGCCGAGACCACCACCCACGCGGGCGTGGTCACATTGGCGCCTTCGAGCCTGATGTACGGCTCGCGGCTGCAACCCGTACTTGTGGTCAGGCGAGCGCCAGACCAGTACCAACCATCGCTGGATGCTTTACGCCACAGAGAACCGTTGTTGGTCGAGGGGAAGTCGAAGCCGATTACAATCTCCTCATACTCCAAGCCGAGAGTGTACCCCGGGTAAAACCAAACATGATGGACACCATTTGTCGTAGAGATTAACTGGTTGAACCATTCACTCGTACCGTCCCGGAGTGTGACTTGAATACCGAGCAATTCGCTTGCCGGGTTCTCCACTGTGACGTGGAGAATGTGTTCGGTTGAGTCGGATTCGATGGTGATAATCGTGTCTAGCTGGGCGTTGGCCGCAGCTGCGTAAGAAATCCCCGCGGGCGTGATCCCGCCTAGGGTCAGGCTGATGGTCAAGACGACCAAAGCCATAAATAAAAACGAGCGCTTCATGCGCACCTCCAGGCCGAGCAGGCCGATGTACCATCCAACAAATGTCGGAAGGGCTCAGTAAAATTCACTATATAACAAAATTAGGTAACCCCGATTCTTCGCTGCTTCACGAATAATAGTAGAAAATGAGATTCTTCACTTTGTTCAGAATGACAAAGAATAGCAGGGTAGCAAACTAGTGAACTTTAGAGAGCCCTCCCTAAATATAATATTTCCAAACGGTCGATGTAAAAGAACCTCCTTTACCATCGGCAAAACGCAGTGTTTATGGATGGCAAAAGATTAGCCTATATTATATATCTAATGTGTATATATTACAAGTTATAGGATACTAGGCGGTGGCGGGGGCGGTGTTATGAGGTGTGACATGGCTGACCTTAGAATCAGCAACAGTTACAACCGCTCCAAAGAGCTTTTTGTAAATTTGGTCGTAGTGGGTTACGGGAATGAAATTAATATCTCTCTTTACTTCGGCGGGGACATCGATTAAATTTTTGGCGTTATCTTTTGGAATAAAGATGGTAGTTAAACCAGCCCGACGACCAGCCAATGTCTTCTCCTTTAAACCACCTATTTCCAGGATGTTACCCCTCAGAGTGATTTCTCCGGTCATGCCTACAGTTGAGGGAATGGGCTTATTGGTAAGCGCTGAAACAAGGGCGGTAGTGATGGCACCACCGGCACTGGGCCCGTCTTTGGGAGTAGCACCTTCAGGAACGTGGATATGAATATCAATTTTATGAAAATCTTGTTTAATCCCCCACTGTTTGGACTGGGAGCGGACATAGGAAACTGCCGCCTGGCAAGACTCTTTCATGACTGACCCGAGCTTACCGGTAAGAATTAAGTTACCCCGACCGGGCATGATGTTGACTTCAATAAACAAAATATCGCCACCAACTGAGGTGTAGGCCAGACCGGTTGAAACACCAATTTGATCTTTTTTGTTTTTTAGCTGAGAGGTAAACCTTTCCGGACCTAGATACTTACGGATTATTTTTTGGTCGTTTAAATCTACCTTTTTAACTTTACCGCTGACAATTTTACGGGCGACCTTTCTAAATAACGAAGCAATAGTGCGCTCAAGAGAACGGACACCCGCCTCACGGGTATATTTATCGATAATATACTCAAGGGTTGAAGCAGTTAAAGGTACAATATTTTTTGGGTCCAGGCCATTGGCTTTTAGCTGTTTTTGGATTAAAAACCGTTTGGCGATATCCTGTTTTTCCTCAAGAGTGTAGCCGGCAAAATTAATAATTTCTAGGCGGTCACGAAGGGCATAGGGAATAGTGGAAATATCGTTTCCGGTAAGAATAAAGAAAACCCGGGAAATATCGAGAGGGAAATCCAGATAATGATCACCAAATTCACGATTTTGTTCGGGATCGAGGGCTTCTAGAAGTGCTGAGCTGGGGTCACCTCGGAAATCGGCTCCAATTTTGTCAACCTCATCCAGCATGAACACCGGGTCAAATGAGCCAGCGTCTTTGATACCTTTGGCAATACGTCCGGGCATAGCCCCAACATAAGTGCGGCGGTGACCTCGAATTTCGGCTTCGTCCCTAATTCCACCCAGGGAGGCTCGAACAAACTGGCGTCCCATAGCCCGGGCAATGGACTTACCCAAAGAAGTTTTACCGACTCCGGGGGGGCCAATAAAACAGAGGATGTTGGCACCTCGGTAATCAGCAGCAGTTTTACTTTTTTGTAAAAGTTTTAAGACAGATAAATATTCTAATATCCGGTCTTTAACATCTTTAAGGCCGAAATGATCGGCTTCAAGGGTGCTTTTTGCATGATCGAGACTGATGTTGTTTTTGGAGTATTTACCCCAGGGTAAGTCGGCAACATTTTCCAAATAAGTGCGAATGTAACTGGCTTCCGGGGCCATGGAGCCCATTTCTTCTAAACGGGCTAACTCTTTGGCTAGTTTTTTGCGAATGACTAGCGGAATGGTTTTATTTTTAATTTTTTTAGATAGATCGGAATTTTCGTCATCGGACTGGTCAGAACCAAGTTTGCGGAGTTCTTTTTCAATTTGATGTTTGCGTTCTTCCAAGACGTTGCGTTTCATGTGCTTGTTAAACTTTTCCTGAGTTTTTTCTTCAATGGAACGTTCTAATTCGGCAACTTTCATTTCGCGAAGTAACATTTCGGTGGCACCTTTAAGACGCTGACTTACGAGAAGTGTTTCTAAAAGTTCCTGCTTTTCGGAAAGTTTAGCCTCAACGGCAAAAGCGACTTGATCGGCTAGCTCGGAACTCGAGACCCCAGTGGACAGCTGCATCATGGCCGGCAAATCAAACTGACGGCCGGAGGCAAAAGCTTTTTTAAGCTGACTAAGTAGAGCTTCGGAGGCTTGCTGAATATCGGATTCGGGTTCGGTAATGGTGGGAAGGTCGGCAAACTCGGCTAATAAAAATGGTTCGGTTTGAACAAGGGATTTTATATTTACCCGGGCAATACCCCGAACAATGGCGTGTAAATTACCATCAGTTTGAAGGATGTGCTGAATTTTGGCCAAAACTCCGACAGGATAAATATCATTTAAAAGTGGTTTTTCAACTTTAAACTGCTTTTGGGCAGTAATAATTACTAAACGATTGGTATGATCATAGGCGTGAAGTAAGGAATTGGTCGACTCTTTACGACCAAAAAAAAGTGAGGTCTCCACCGAGGGGAACAGAACCACATTTCTTAAGGGTATTAAGGGTAAAACCTTTTTTATTGGTTCAATTATTGTAGAATCGGATTTAACGTCCTCGGATTTGACTTCTTGGGAGGGGGTTTGAGGAGGTTTATCTTGAGGCATGTTAGCAGTCTAGCATTCCGTTTGCTAAGTGTCAATTGGAAAATGAAAGAAAACTGAAATGAAGCTTTTATAATTTATAGACTAAAATATCATATTATGGAAAACAATAAAATTAAATTTGGGCGGGTAGCATTGCTGGGGCGGCCAAATACTGGCAAGTCGACACTGATTAATACACTGCTTGGACAAAAAGGTGCTATTACTTCTCCCCTACCCCAAACTACAAGAAAGAACCGTGACTACTGGCTTAAAGACGAGGAAGGCAACATAATGGTACTGGTAGACACACCGGGGCTAATTGGTAAAATCGATGATACTTTAGGCAAGAAAATTAACCAAATGCCGGGAGCAGCCCTAAAGGGGGTGGATGTGATTGTGGGAATTTATGACATATCGAGGGAGAAAAATGATGAAGATAATAAAATAACCGGTATGCTACGAAAACAAAAACATAAAGTAATTTTGTTTTTCAATAAAATTGACAAGGGTGACAAAACAGTAAAACACAAGCAAGAATATGACTTTTTGGGAGAAGAATTTGAGGTTATGACGGGGTCGGCCTTAACCGGACTGGGGGTAAAACCACTGATTAAGAAGGTTTGGGACATGTTACCTGAGGTGGACACGAGTGAAATTGAAGATCATGATTGGAGCAAACTCCAGTCACCAGGAGATACCGCCAAGGAGTTTGTAGCCGAAATAATTCGGGAAAAAAGTTACTTGGGTTTAAGAGAAGAGCTGCCTTATACAACCACTGTTGAGGTGGAAAGCATCGTGGACAAAAATAAAATCGTAGTAATTAAGGCCCAACTACTGACAAATAACGAGAGATATAAAAAGATGATTATTGGTAAAGGTGGCAAAAAAATTAAAGAGATAGGGGCCACAGCCAGAAAAGAGTTAGAAATTGCCACCGGCAGAAAAATATTTTTAGACTTGACGGTATCGGTTGACCGACATTGGCAAGAAAGAGAAATTTTTGATATATAAATTATGATGGAATTAGAATTAATTGGATTAACAAAAGTTTTTGGAACTAAAACGGCAGTCGACCAGGTAAACCTGAAGATTGAACTTAAGGGGGTGGTTGGGCTTTTGGGACCAAACGGGGCGGGAAAAACAACGCTGATGCGGATGATTACCGGTTATTTGAATCCAAGCGAGGGTGAAATTCGGTTAAATAAGGTGAAAGTGGACGCAAGGGCTACCGATTACAAGATTAACATTGGTTATTTACCGGAAAACAATCCACTCTACTCTAATTTAACCGTTGGGGAATATTTAGTAATGACGGCGGAAATAAAAAAGGTTAAAAATACTAAAGCTGAAGTAAGGAAAGTAGCTGGCGAGTGTGGTTTGGGCCAAGTCTTGGGCCAAAAGATAGAAACAATGTCCCGAGGTTTCAAGCAAAGAGTTGGACTAGCCGGGGCAATAATTGGCGCACCTAAATTGTTGATTTTGGACGAACCAACCAGCGGCCTGGACCCCAATCAAATAGTGGAAATAAGAAAATTAATTGAAATACTGGCTAAAAACAGAGGAATAGTTTTATCGACCCACATTTTACCGGAGGCAAAACAAGTCTGCCGGAGATTACTGATTATTAGCCAGGGAAAAATTGTGATGGACGCCCTAACCCGCGACGTTAAAAACCTAGAGAGAAGGTTTGTTGATTTAACTTCCAAATGACACCAATAATAACTTTGGCTAAAAAAGAATTACGGGGATTACTCTACTCCCCCAGCGGTTATATTTTTAGCGGACTTATGGCCGGATTGGCTATTTGGCTATTTAGTAACGATTTATTTTTGCTAGGACAGGCTGATGTTGGCCCGCTTGTTTCGACTATGTCTTACTTGTTAACCTTGTTTGTACCAGCTGTGGCCATGGGCATAATTGCCGAGGAAAAAAAGAATGGGACCTGGGAAAACCTCATGACTTGGCCAATTACCGAGTGGCAGGTAGTGACGGGTAAGTTTTTGGGGTATGGAATCTATTTGATAATCAGCTTGGGACTAATTGTACCGATTATGGCCAGTATGGTAATTTTAGGGTTTTCTGAAATTGGATTGTTGTTTAGCAATTTTTTGATGCTGGTACTACTTTCATGGTGCTTTTTGGGAGTAACCTTGGTAGCCAGCAGTTTAAGCAGCCAGCCAATGGTAGCCTTGGCAGGAAGTTTGATATTTTTATTGGTTAACAGTCTGCTCGGAAACGGATCATTAACCTCACGGCTTGACCCCAATTTACAAAATTTTTTCACCCAACTAAGCTTAAGTTGGAGAACCCAACGACTAGGATCGGGACTAATAGAGCTGGGTAATTTATGGTTTTTGGTGACTTTTTTAGTAGGTTGCCTAATAGCAGCTACATTGATTATTAGGGGGAGAAACAGATGAGAATTAACAAGAACCTGGTTAACTGGTTTACCGGAGTGAATTTACTGGGAATATTGATTTTGAGTAATCTTTTGTTTGGTTTTTTGCCAATAATTAAATTTGACTTAACCAAGGATAAAATTTACACACTCTCAGACGCATCAATTAGGATTATTAGAAAGTTACCGGACAGAGTGGGAATTGAGGTGTATTTATCGTCAAATCTACCGTCTCAGTACAAACTGGCAGCAACGGATTTAAGATTGATTTTGGATGAAATAGGCCGAATTAATCCGGGTAAGTTAACAATTAAGTATTTTGACCCCAGTTCAAATGACTTGCTAAAACAAGAAGCACAAAAAGCCGGAGTCAACCCAATTCAATTTAACCAAGTTAACAACGATAAATTTGAAATATCGGAGGGGTATTTGGGGATGGTGGTTAAGTACACTGATCAAAAAGAGGTAATTCCGGTGGTGGGTAACGTAGAAAATTTGGAATATGCGGTATTGGGCACAATCAGTAACTTAGTTGAGCCAAAAAAGGGTAACATCGCTTTATCGGTGAAGGGCGAGCAAGGGGCGGAGGGGGACGGTTTTATGATTTTGAGAACCGTATTGGGTAGAGTATTTCCTCAGATTGACGAAGTTGACCTTGAGGGTAAAACCGGACCAAATGAAAATGATTTGGCGTGGGTGATTATTTTGGGTCGGGGAAGTGTCGGTTCAAGCAGTGTGGCACTAATTGAGAAGTGGCAAAAGAGCGGTAAACCCCTCTTGCTGATGGTAGACCAACTGGCAGCCGATAATAACGCCGGTTCTACTCCAAATTCTTGGGGACCATTTAATGATTGGATAAAAACACAGGGTGCCGAAGTTTTACCAAAACTGGTCGCTGATATGCAAAGTAACGCGGCATCAATCAGGACAGCTGAGGGTAACTTGTTAACCCAATACTGGTATTGGCCGGTAATTAGCCGGGATCAAATGAATAAAAGTATACCGGCGGTTTCCGGCGTAGATAATTTGAGTTTGTTTTGGGCATCCCCGATTAAAATTGAAAAGAATTTCAAGAGCTTGATTAGTAGCAGTAAACAGGCTTGGGCGGTGGACGCCAGCGGTAATTTGTCTCCGACTTCGATTACCCCTCCCCAAGAGTCAGAGATGAGCCAGCAAACTTTGGGGGCGATTAAAACTAAGGATGGAAGAATGGTAGTAATTGGGGATACAGATTGGTTAAAAGACTCATTTTTACCAAATAACCGGGCGGGACTAACAACCATGTTTAATTTGCTAGATTTTGTAACCGCCAATGATTCAATGATTGAAATCAGAACTAAAAATATTAGCTATCACCCGTTACCTAATTGGAATAAAGAGACTAAAAATATTTTTAGGGTAGTAAATTTAGGGATACCATTGTTGTTAATAATGGCCGGTGCCGGAGGGGCTTGGCTGATTCGCAAGAAGTCCAATGAATTTAAATAACAACATGCTTTTAAAGTCAGGAATTGGCTTGGTAGTTTTAGGATTAGTGTTTGGTTGGATTAGATTTGGTCTGGGTAAAACTGAAACCCCAACTACAAAATACTTTGAAAATATTGGAAAGAGTGAAATAACTATTGCTCAACAGAAACTCTATTTTAATCAAGGGCGGTGGATGGTACTAAGAAATGGAACTAGCCAACCGGCTGATGAGGAGAAGGTAAATGAACTATTAAAAACTTTGGAAGGGTTGACTTTAAACAACTTAGTTTCAGAAAATAAAGATAATTTTAGCCGGTTAGGAATAGGCCAGAGTGCTGTTGAAATTACTGCGGGCAACAAAAAGATTGGTGTAGGCAACTTAACTTCTGAGGGAGTGGGGACATATGTATTAATGGGTAAAAATGTTTACGAGCAAGAAGTAATTTTGAACCGTGAATTGTGGCAAGATGATTACTGGGCAAAAGCCTGGGTGACAAATTTACCCAGGTATCAGATTAAAAGTGTGGAGGTTTTGATGGGTGAGGATAAGGTAACTAAGTTGACGGCAGACAAAGAGGGGAAGTTTGCCAATGAGGCACTAGTAGACAGTGCCAGTAATTTGAAGTCTGGGGGATATTTGGGACAAGATGAAAGTTTGGAGAAGTTAGCCAAGACCAGGGGTAAAGTAACAATTGAGACTGAAGGTGAAAAAAGAGAAATTGAAATAGGAAAAACGACTGTGAAGCGAAAAGATGTTTTTTGGGCTAAAGATAAAGATGGATTAGATTATTTTAGTATAAGTAAAGAAAATTTCCTGGTGTTGACAGATATTTGAAGTAACCATAGACTTAACTATTAAACATTTGTAATAAAGTACATGAGTAAAAATAAAAGTAGTTTTTTATTGGCAGGAATTATTGGGGCAATTGCTGGAGCGGTTGGGGGATTATTATTAGCGCCAAAATCAGGTAAAGAGACCAGATCGGATTTGAGCAAAATAGCTTTAGAAATGAGCAAGAAGTTAACCACTGAAACCAAAGAAACTAATAAACGGGTCAAAGCAATTTTTGGAAAAGTAACTAAAGAAGCAGATACTAAATATCAAGAGATTAAAAGCCGAATAGCAGTCGAGTTAGCAAAAATTAAAAAAGCTGGAGAAAAGATTGATAAAGATAAATATGTAAAACTGGTAGAAAAAACTGTAGGCGAATTTAAAGGAGACCTGGCGATTAGTAAAGACAGTGGAGCAAAAATTGTGGAGTACTTAAAGTCGGACTGGGAAAGAATCAGTAGAAGCTTCGGCACCAAGCCTTTGACTAAGAAGACTAGTAAGAAGCTTTAAACTAAGCTCATCAATAATACTAACCGCTAGGTCTGCTTTAAGACTGGCGGTTAGTTTTTTAACCTCTGCTGGTGTTAGCAGATCAGACTTGGTAATAACTAAAATTTGAGGTTTTTGGGATAGAACAGTGGAGTGGGCGGCAAGTTCCTGATTGATGACAGCTATGTCCTTTTTGGGATTGGTAGAATCAGCAGCAATACAGTGGACCAGAATTGAAGTGCGTTCTAAGTGGCGCAAAAATTTATGACCTAAACCTTTGCCAGTAGAAGCGCCTTCAATAATACCGGGAATATCGGCCATAATGTAACCACCTGGTAAGACACCTAAGTTGGGTTCGAGAGTGGTAAAAGGATAGCTGGCAACTTTGGAGTGGGCTGAGGTTAACTCGTTTAAAAGACTGGATTTACCGGCATTGGGTAAACCGACTAATCCGACCTGGGCGATTAACTTAAGCTCGAGGCGAATGCGTTTGGGCTCGGTTTTGAAACCCTCTTCTGCTTCCTGGGGTTGCTGATTAATAGACGAGCGAAAGAAATGGTTACCGCGGCCTCCCTTTCCGCCCTTGGCGGCTAGAAAGGTCTGGCCAACTTGAGTAAACTCAACTTCAGTACCATTATCGTAATGAGCTACCGTACCTACAGGAATTTCGATAATCAGATCAT
>JBAYFX010000008.1:0-41276 GCA_041666965.1 Candidatus Shapirobacteria bacterium | reverse complement strand
TTAGTCACAAAGCATGCGGGGTAGTGTACGGCTGCACGTGAGGCTCATAATCTCACAGACCAGGTTCAACCCCTGGCCCCGCAACCAACAAAAAGGTCCAGAGCAATCTGGGCTTTTTTGTTGTCTATAATACATGTAGATGTTTTTAACTTTTCGACCTGCCACACCTGAGGACATTGTGATCTTAAACAAAGAATTACATTTGTGGGGACCGGAAAACTATCACGAACAGAGATTAGAAAGACAAAATAAAGGTGAAACCACCTGGCTGAATGGATGGGAGGGGAACTCCCCTGTTGGACATATAGAAATAGAATGGAGTGGGTCAAGATATAAACAAATTCAGAAATGGATAAAGAATTGCCCTAATTTAGACGCAATTGGGGTTAAAGAAGAAAAAAGATCACAAGGAATTGGGACAAAGTTAATAGCAGAGGCTGAAAAATTAATTAAAGAAAGGGGGTATGGGGCGTCAGGGTTATGTGTTAGCTTGGAAAATAAAGGAGCAATTAGATTGTATGAGAAGCTGGGTTACAAGGACTGGGGAAAGGGTGATTTTGGGATTAGTTGGACTAAATTTGAAAAGGATGGGAAAACTGAAGAAATTAGAGAAGAATGTACTTATCTAGTGAAAAGATTTAGCTAAAAGATTTTTCTCCAACGACCAGCTCAGTACCAGAATAACAAAAGTAGGCATGCATGGATTCGAACCATGGACCCCCGACTTATAAGATCGGTGCTCTAACCAGCTGAGCTACATGCCCAAAACAGGTTGATTATACCAATAAACAGGCTCAAATTCTTTTAGCTAAGAATTTCCTACCAAAGCCAGTTTTTAAGGTCTTTTCCCTTAAAATTGCTTTACTTTTAGATTTACAGGCTTCGAAATATACTAAGTTGTATGGAATGTAAGATTTGGTTGCTTTGACCAACCCCTCGTTGTGTTTTGATAACCTAACTTTAAGATTTACCGTCCACCCAATATACATTTCTCCATTCTTTTGGCTTTTCAAAACATAAGTATAGTAGAACATAATCGCGATCAATAACCAGCTGACCTGCCCGCAGTCCGAAAGTTTTCGGACAGCTTTTGCAGGCGGGGCTACATGCCCAAAACTCTATGTAGCAGAGGCGGGAATCGGACCCGCAACCTATCGCTTATGAAACGATCGCTCTAACCATTGAGCTACCCTGCCAATAGTGGGAATTATACCAAGATTGAGGGATTTAGGCAGGTTTGTAAAACTATTTTGCAATGGTGAGCAAGGTGGCGCCAATAACGGCCAGGGAAGAGGCAATAATCTTCTTTCTTAGGTTTGATGAGTCGTGAAGAATTAACAATATTCACCAAAAAGATCGCTTAGTCCAGAAATTTGGGAAAGTTGTTGAGCCAGATGTTGAGTTGAGCGACTGAGAAGTAAGTCCTGGGCTTTATGAATTAATTGATCAACATTAACTGACGAGTGAGCCTTAAGATTATCGAGTAGCCTTAAAGAAATCATTAAATTGTAATAAGCGGGGTTGTAAAGATCTTCAAAAGTTATGTTGGGTTTAACGGGAGTATTTAAAGTACTGGCAAAAAAATCCTGGAGAGGTTGTGACTCGTTAGTTAATAAAAAGGATACTAAATTGTCCTTTAACCTATGATCAGCTAACGTTGTTAAACCGTTACTGCGAACCCACTGACGATAATATTCGTCTTCTGAATTGGAGCCGGGTGGAAGAAGCACCTGATCCACAGCGAGATTGAAGGCAACTTGAAGATTCTCGGAGGTAAATTTAAAAAGTTGGTCTTGGTAATACGCTACAGATTCCCAGGCTTGGTCAGTTGGCTGATGAGTCTTTTCCATCGTAGCAGCCCATCGGGTTGCTACCAAAGTAGCAATATTGAAGCACTCGGGAAGAGTAGCTTGGTTTTGAACATATTTTACAACTTCTTGTGGTGTTGCCATATCAGATTATATCACTGGCCTCAGTTTTATAAACCCATGGCGGCAAGAACCTCTTGTAAAGTTTTTTGGGCTTCAGAGCGGGCGGACTTGCTCCCCTGGTCAATTATTTGCTCGATTAGGTCAGTTTTAGACTCAAACTGAGCCCGGCGCTCCCGGATTGGGTCCAAAAAGCGGTTAAGAGCGGCAGCTAACTTGGTTTTGACTTCAACATCCCCAACTGCCCCTTTAAGATAGCGATCTTTGAGATCGGCAACTTCGTCTTTATTATCATTAAACGCATCGTGGTAGATAAAAACAGGGTTACCAACAACGTGCCCGGGATCGGTAGGGCGGATGCGGGTGGGGTCAGTGTACATGCTCTTAACCTTTTGATTAACTGTCGCCTCATCATCAAACAAATAAATACAGTTACCAATAGACTTGCTCATTTTGGCTTGCCCGTCGGTACCAACGAGCGTGCCTACATCGCCAATTAAAGCCTTAGGCTCGGGGAAAACAGAAGCAAATATCCGGTTAAAGTCACGAGCCACCTCACGGGTAACTTCAACATGAGACTCCTGATCTTTGCCAACTGGCACTAAATCGGCTTTGACCATGAGAATATCGGCGGCTTGTAAAATTGGATAATTCAGAAGACCAAGACTGGGTTGCTCGATGTGTAGGTCGTGCATGACATCTTTGAGAGTGGGGACACGCTGAGCTCTGGGCACAGTAACCAAATTCGAAAAGACTAAAGCCAAATAGGTAACCTCTGGAACTCGGGATTGCTGGTAAATAACCGAGCGAGAAGGGTCGATACCAACTGAAAGATAATCTAGAACCAAACCTCTAACGCGGTCATTTATGGTTGAAGTTTTGTCCTTGGTCATGGCCGTAGTAAAGGTGTGGAGATCGGCCATGATGAAAAAACAGTCATACTGATCCTGAAGCTTGACGCGATTGGCCAGAGTACCCACATAATGACCAAGATGGAGGGGGCCGGTGGGCCGGTCGCCGGTTAAAATGCGTTTTTTAGGTGAAGAATTCATAGTAGTATGTGGCTAAATTTTAGCACTTAGGTGGAGGGAAAAAACGTTGGAGGTCGGATTCTTGTGAGGCAAGTCTTTCAGTTTCAGGTAAATTGAGACCTTTACTAATGACATCTTGAATAAGTGCTTGTGCTAGAGCGCCAGAAATTATAGCTGCCAGTACTGAATTGGTAAGTTGAGTAAAAAAAATACTTGCAGCTATTGAAATTCCCATACAGATTCGGGCATAGCGATTATAGGCGGCTGATAACTTTTTCAGATCTACACTGGCTTGTCGAACTTCTACTACTTGTCTGACTAAAGTGTTCTCCTGATCCGGCGTTAAATATCTTTGTTCGAGGGCAAGGGCTAATTGGACAGCAAGAGTATTGGCATAATTGTGTTCCGGGGTGGGATGTTGAGGATTTGGAGTAACCAGAGGCAAAGAGTGCTTGGCACACAATGCTTCCAGATTGCGACGATGTGAACATAAATTTAGGGCATGTTGATTGAGAGTATCGGTGGCTTCGGATAACGGATAAATATTGGAAAGTTGACAATAATTTGTGGGTTTGATTGGGCAAGGTTCGGTTAAAACCTTAGGACCTTCTACTCCGGGCAGACAACCTTCTAAAAAGCGATATTTTCCTTCTAGGTGGGAAGGATCTTGGGACGATTGGTGAAGCCTGATTGAGAGAGCACTCCGTGAATTGTCGATGTGTGGTGGCATACTGATAATCAACTCAGTTACTCGGGGGAGTAAAAATATTTCGTCTAAAGACCGATAACGGAACGGGAACTGAAGCTGGACATTTACCATAAGTAAAGATTGGTCGGGATAAGTTAAGACATAGGGAGGTTGATGCATAGTACCCCCTTCCAAACCGTTCATTTGATACGATGCGCGGAGAAATTTGTCAGCAGAGGTAAATAGGTTATGAAGCTTTTGGCCAGTTACTGAATCCCAACATTCACTGAAAGCGGGCATATTTTGATATAGTTTTTAATGAATGGCGAATTATAGCAAAGGAATGGTATAATCCCCTACTTAATTATTTGCGGCGTAACGGCCAAAAAAAACAAAATGACCCACCAAAGACCCCAACTTGAAGTTACCAAAAGAGAAATTACTGGACGAAAAGTAAAACACTTAAGGAAAGACGGAATAACCCCGGCTGGTATTTATGGAAATGGTTATGATTCTATTTCGATTTCGGTTAACACCCGCCAACTAGATAAGATTTATGACGAGGTAGGCGAATCCGGTTTGGTTGATTTAATGCTTGAAGGAACTAAAATTCCAGTACTTTTTAGAAACGCCCAATATCACCCAGTAGGAGGAAATTTAATTCATGTTGATTGCTTTAAAGTAAATTTGAAAGAGAAGATTGTGGCCACTGTACCAGTTGAACTAATTGGAGAAGCTCCGATTGTAAAAGCTGGAAATATTTTAGTACCGGTCGCTTCTGAAATTGAAGTGGAGGCACTACCCGCCGACCTTCCGGAAAAAATTGAAATTGACATATCAAATATGGAAACTTTGGAAGCAATGATAACTGCTGGCGATATTAAGTTAGACGAAAAAGTTGAACTTAAGAGTTCGGCCGACCTAGTAATTGTGAAAGTGGAAGAACCTAAAGAGGAAGAAGAGCCAGTTGCTGAAGAAGTGGCTCCGGGAGACGTACCGGCCACTGAGCAAAAAGCACCTGGAGAAGGAGAGGAAGGCGAAGAGAAGAAGGAAGAAGAAAAATAAAGGCGAGAATGAGATTGCCACGCTACGCTCGCAATGACGGTTAGTTTTGGGTGAGCTGACGATAGAGGTGACGAATGTCATCTCGCAAGGGGTCGACTTTGAGCGCGGACTCAAGAGCCTTAAGAGCTTCCCGGGTATTACCCAAACGAGTATAGAGTTTTGCCATTTCCACAAAATCATTGGCAGATTTATTGGGGAGTGACAAAAGAGTTCGGACGCGGGTAGAAAGAGCATTAGGATGATTTTGAGCAATAGCCACGGCAGTATCAACCGGGTCAAGAGAATGGGCCAGACGGTCGGCGCTCGACCATTGGGAATGAGCCACATAATAGTGCCAGAGACGGAGACGGGAATAGTAGCGGGTACCGGAATGAAGAGAATATTTACCAAGATTCAGACGGAAGTAGAGCGGGTCGATGAAATATGTCAGAGAAACAACAATCACCAATAAAAGCGGTGCTACCACCCAAGAATAGCGGGAACTATACTTTTTGAACATTGGGCCAGGCAGAGGTTGCTAATAGTGACTCGGATAAAATAAATTTAGATTTTAACTCCTGGTAGAGTGCTTCGGTAACAAAGGGGGTGAAGGGGTGAAGGAGCTTAAGGCAAGTTAATAAAACGGTCAGAAGGACCGGAACTACAGAGGCATCCCGGTTTTTGGCTCCCTCAATATAAACATCACAAAATTCGTGCCAGAAAAAGTGGTAAAGATCATCAGCCGCTTGGCCGAAACGATAGGTATTTAACTTTTGGGTAGTAGATTTAACCAGAGTGTTTAGATTGGTAAGTATTTGACGGTCCTCGGCGGTGAGGGAAGATTGATTAACCTCGGTGGAATAGGAGTTATGTTTTTCGGCGATCATTAAAATAAAACGGGAGGCGTTCCAAATTTTGTTGACAAAATTGCGCTGGGCCCGAACCTTATCCTCAGATAGTGGTATGTCGGAGCCGGGAGCAACGCCAATAACGAGGGCCATGCGCAGAGCATCAGCGCCATAACGCTGGGTAAACTCGATGGGATTAATCACATTACCTTTGGACTTACTCATTTTTTGGCCCTTGGCGTCGACCACCCGGGAATGAAGATGGACCATTTTAAAGGGAACCTCATCGGTGGCGTAAATTCCCATCATAACCATGCGGGCAACCCAGAAAAAGAGAATATCCCACATAGTATCCATGACTGAAGTTGGATAAAAATAGTCAAAGTCAGGTGAATGCTTACCGTCCGGTTCCCAACCGAGAGTGGAATAAGGCCACTGGCCGGAGCTAAACCAGGTGTCGAAAGTATCCGTTTCCTGGAGGACATGGGGACCAGCCTTTAAAGCGTCAGATTCAGATAAATAATATTTGGAGGAAACTGGAGCAATTAAAGATTGAAGACCGGAGAAGATTTCCTGGTAGGAATATGGAGGCAATTTAAGAGTTTGCCAATCACCACTGACAGTGTCACCGGAGGCAGTAATAAAAGTAAGACGGATTTGAGGATTTTCATCTAGGTTGTACCAGATGGGAATGCGGTGCCCCCAGACAATTTGGCGGGAAATTGGCCAATCGCGAATGTCGGTCATCCAGGTTAAAAATTCTTTTTTGAAGCGTTTGGGGAAAAATTTAACCTCATCTTTTTGGACCGCCTGGACCGCTTTTTGGGCTAAAGGTTTAATTTTGACATACCACTGAGGAGCAGTTAGAGGTTCAATGGGGCGACCACATTTGTAGCAGTGACCAACCTCATGGGAATAGTCTTGAGTTTTTCCAAGTAAACCCTGATCCTCAAGATCTTTTAATACCATCTCCCTGACTTGGTTGGGGAAAAACCCTTGATATTTTTGAGGTACATTTTTATTGGCACGACCGTCAAAGTCAAAAATACGGATAAATTCTAGTCCGTGCTTTTTGGCTAAATCGTAATCCTCGGGGGAATGGGAAGGAGTAACTTTAACCGCTCCGGTGCCAAACTTAGGATCAACCATGTCATCAAGAATAATGGGGAGTTGGCGACCGACAAGTGGTAATGTTATAAATTTGCCTTTTAAGGATTGGTAACGGGAATCGGCGGGGTTTACCGCAACGGCAGTGTCGCCCAACATGGTTTCAGGACGGGTAGTAGCCACAGACAGAGGACCATAGTTGATATGCCAAAGATGGGAGGCAACAGTTTTGTGTTCGATTTCGAGATTACTAAAGGCAGTGCCGCAATGAGTACAATAATTAACAATTTTTTCGTCCCGGTAAACTAAGCCGTCATTAATAAGACGGTGGAACACAGCAAAAACACGAGCATTATGGGCTGGATCGAGAGTGAAACGCTCGCGGCTCCAATCAAGGGAAAAACCCAAACGCTTCATTTGAGACTTGGCAATGTCACGATTGGTGTCAACGTACTCACTAATTAATTTAAAAAGGGTTTCCCGGTCATAATCAAAGCGGGACTTACCCTCACGCGCCAGCTTTTTCTCAAAGACAAACTGAGTTTCAATGCCAGCATGATCGGTGCCTGGCAACCAAAGGGTGGGGTCTCCAAGCATGCGGTGAAAACGGATCATGATGTCTTCGACCGTAAATAAAGCGTGCCCGGCATGAAGCGGCTCGTTGGCATTGGGCGGGGGAAGAATTATGGTAAAAGGTGGTTTTTCGAGTTTGGCTGCTTGAGGATTGGGGGGAACTACTGGGGTAAAGGCGCGAGATTCATCCCAGAGGCGGGCAATATCCGGTTCCAAGGCTGGTAGGTAGGCTTTATCCATGGCCATATTTTACACAAAATTGATAGACTACGGGCATGGAAGTTATAAAATTAACCGGTAGTTGGCTTGAAAAAGCAACTAAAGTCATAAGTGAGGGTGGATTGGTGGTGTTTCCCAGCGACACGGTGTACATAATAGCCGTTGATCCAACTAATCAAAAAGCAGTGAATAAATTACTGGCGTTTAAAAACCGGTGGACGGGAAAAGCCATATCAGTGGCAGTAGCAAACACCCAAATGGCGAAAAAGCTTGTGGAGTTTGGGGAGAAAGAAGAGCGGGTGTACAACCAATTATTACCCGGGCCATTTACAGTAGTGTCGAGGGGTAAGCACAAAGTAGCGCCGGGAATTGAAGCGGAAAACGGAACTTTAGGAATACGGATACCGAACAACGAATACATTTTGGAGTTAGTCGGGGCGCTAGATAGACCGATAACAGCCACATCAGCCAACCTGTCAGGCAGAACGCCACACTATAGTTTGGAAAGTTTCTTAAACACACTGTCTGCTAAAAAAAGAGAGATGATTGACTTGGCGGTGGACGGTGGGAAGTTACCTAAAAACAAACCATCAACCGTTATTGACATTAGCAGCGGGGAAATGGAGATATTAAGACGGGGGGATTTGGTGGCTGGAAAAAGTCAAAGTTTAGTGTCAAAGTCCGTTTCCGAAACTATGAAAATAGGTGGTTTTTTGATTAAGAAGTTTTTGGACAGAACTAAGAGTGATAAAGCGTTAGTGCTGGCGTTGTCGGGAGACTTAGGCTGCGGCAAAACAGTGTTTACCCGAGGGATTGCCGGTGAGTTAGGGGTAAAAGAGAAAATAACTTCACCAACGTTTAACATTTATAACACTTATAAAACCCTAACCCCGCCCCTTTCACTCGAAAAAGGTAAGGGAGAATTAATTCATATGGATTTGTACAGACTGGAAAGCAAGGAAGAGTTTGAAAATTTGAAATTTATGGAGATGTTTACTCCGGGAACACTGGCTGTGATTGAATGGCCAGAGATTATGGGGCCAGAATTGTGGGAAGAGGTGAAAAAGAAAGCAGAAGTAAAAGTGATTAATTTTAAGTACTTGGATTTAACAACGCGCGAAATTGAGTGGAGTTAGTTACCAGCCACTGGAGGCGCCGCCACCACCGGAACGGCCACCCCCGCCTTTAAACCCTCCAAAAGTACTAAAGAAATCAGTGGGCTTGCCGGAAGCACTAATTTGCTTGTAATTTCGGGATAATATGAAATCGAGAAGAAAGCCAATTAAGGCCAAAATTGCAGCACCGGTGAGGGTAGTAAAAATTAAACCAACAATAAAGCCAACTACCCCGCCGGCAAAGAATTCGCGGGAGCGGGCCATGTAGGAGATAAAGTAAATAAAAAAGATAAACGCATAGACAAGGGCATTGGTAGAAAAGGGTAGCTTGGGGACGGAAGGAGTAGGCGTGGGAAGCCCGGAATTAAAATCTAGACGGGAAAATATTTGGTTGACTCCCACCTGAGTTCCGGCTTCATAATCCCCTTCTTTGAAGCTGGGGGTGATGTCATTTCGAATTATGGAACCGGCAGTACCGTCAGTAATAGCCCCTTCCAAACCATAACCTACCTCAAAGCGCAGTTGACGGTCCTCTTTGGAAATTAGAAGTAATAGGCCATTATCTTTGCCTTTTTGACCAATAGCCCAAGACTTAAAGAGATTGACAGCGTAATTCTCAATCGGCTCGCCCTCAAGACTATTGACGGTTACTACAACAAATTGGACCGTGGTTTGCTTATCTAAAGATTCAAGCTGTGAGTTTAAACTTTGGCGAAAGTCGGCAGTATAAAGGGAAGCATAATCATTAACATAGCCAGTGGGTTGAGGGTAGCTGACAGCAAAAAGCGGCGAGGCAAAAACAAAATATATTAGAGCCAGAAGACCAACAATGCGGGACACTTAGGGATTTAGATTAACTGAAGGAACCTGGTCGGCTCCGGGGGTTGTGGTAAATAAAGGCTTGGGACTAAAGCCAAACATGGGGGCGATTAGTGAACCGGGGAAACGGGAGACGGCTAAATTATAATCGGTAACAGAGTCATTGTATCGAGAGCGCTCGACGGCGATGCGATTTTCAGTGCCGGCTAATTCATCCATAAGACGGTTAACCGACTCGTTGGATTTGAGGGTTGGGTAGTTTTCCATAATAACCAAAAGGCGACCAAGGGCAGACTCAACCTGAGTAGCGGCCGCTACTTGAGAATCGGGGGTTTGGGCACCAGCGTAGGCGGCGCGAGCCGAGGCAATTTGGCCAAAAACTTCCTTTTCTTGAGTCATAATGCCCTCAACTGAACTGACTAGATTGGGGATTAAATCAAAACGGCGCTGGTACTGGGTTTGGACTTGGGCCCATTGAGTAGCCACCATTTGGGACTTGGTAACAAAACCGTTGTAGGAGCCAATTAAAGGCAGAGCAACTAAAACTACGAGAGCAATAACGGCTATTAGTGTTTTATTCATACACTAATTATAAAAAATTTTGGACAAAAAGCCAACATTTTATGTTTCGCACTGAATTCGTTTAACTCATACTATTGAATATCGCCAACCCTACCGGTTTGGCTTTCTTGAAACACGAAATTACACGATTTATTCAATACAAATCGGGATTCTTAAAAGGAATTAGGGCCAAAATTACCGCTGTTTCAAAGAAAGTCGTCCGGGTTAAGACATCTTCCGTTAAAATACCGATGGCGCCATTGGCTTGTTTGGAATTGTTTTGTTTATAAACAATATCATCGGCATGGCCCAACTCATATCCCTGTTTAATTAATCGGGCTACCTGGGAAGGTAAAAAAAAGGAGCCAGTCCGACCCTGACCCACCTGGTTGTTTTTTGACTCAATCACAATCCAAGCAAACGCAACTAGATCTTTACCACTTTCCTTAGTTCCTCCTTCAACTCCAACCCAAAAGTCAGCCACGTTTACCAACTTTCTAGCACTTTGGACCCGATTTTTGGCACCGGTTAATGTTTCTTCTTCGCTCAAGGGCTGATCTGAAACTCCTGAAGGAGCGGAAACTCCGATTATATTGAAATCAACATTCGGGAACATCCGCTTAAATCCCAATTCGACTGCTTTAATTTTAACCGGATTGGTTGAAGCCACAATTACTTTTTTCATAATTAATTTAACTTAAAACTGGAGATGAATTCCTGGCATTCGGACTTGACGGCTTCAACATTGTTGTGAATACACTGGAGAGTAATTTTTTGAGTACCTGACTCGAGGTCAACTAAAAGTTGGCCGGAGGATTCATAGCGGAAAGTAGAAATTCCGGAGACTTTAGGCTGGTCGAAAACCCGAGCAGGATGAGACCAGGACCAGTCGGGACCAATGTGGAGGGCAAAACTGGAATCAGAGCGGTAAAAAGTGTAACGACTGATGGTGCCCTTTTCTTTGTCCTCATAGAGTTTGCGACTGGAGGAGTAATTGAGCGAAAAATTCTGGGTGGAGCTTTTGTAGGTAATTGTTTTGGGGGTAGGCACCGGACTCAGAGAAGGAGTAATAAGGGAGGGAACGAGAGTTGGTTTGAGGGCGGGAGAAGCAGAGGCAGAGGGTGACGCTGTGAGGGTAACAACAGAGCCGGAATCAGAGGCGACCGGTTCAATGTATGGACTTGGAGCCGAAGTAGGAATAACAGTAGGAGCTAAAGACGGAACTAAGGTTGGAGTGGGAACAGGCTGCGACATAAAAAATAGGTTTGAATTGGGGACAAAAACCCCAATCAGACCAAGACCGGTTAGAGACAAGAATAAAAAGAGGAGAGTGAGGATAAAATAAGGCGGGCGGGGGGAAGAAGAAGCGGGTTGTGTCATAGATAATGATAAAACATTGTGGATTACTAAGCAGGGGAAGATTGGGAATTGGCAGATGTTGATGTAATTTGTTACCATAAGTGATGGTAGAAAACAAAATTGCTCTGGGGTTAGCAGTAGTGGTGTTTTTTTGGGGGATAATCGGCCTAAGTAACTTGGGCTTTAGCCTATTTAATACAATTTTTTGGGCATATTTGTTTTACAAATACCCAAAATTAAAAAAAGACAAAATCGGACTTGCTTGGGCGATACTGAGCTTGGGACTGGGGTGGATGGTAGCGCTAAGAGATTTTGAATTAGTGAAATTTTTAAGCATTGTAGCGGTATTTGGCCTTAACGCACTAACCAGCGCCAGAGTTAAAGACTTAAAAAGTGAAATTAATCCGGTAAAAGTAGTAACAACATTTATGGAAACAGCCGGAAAATCTTTGACAGAACTAATATCTACAATTACCAATGTCAAACTAAATGTAAACAGTAAAAAAATACCACTGGGGAAAATCGGAATTGGAGTAATGATGGGAATTCCTTTGGTAATCTTGTTTGGAGGATTATTGTTTTCAGCCGACCCGGTGTTTGCCCAAATAATAAAATCAATAAAACTACCGAATATTGACCCAAAAATAATCGGTCGATTAATTGTGGCCGGTTGGTTTTTTGGCCAGGCTCTAGCTTTGGTTCGGGCAAAACTCGGTAGTGGATTTAAAACTAATATTGAGCTGAAACAAATTACTGAAATTAACATTGCGGTGGGAATGGTGGAAGTATTATTTCTAATTTATACCCTGATTCAACTTAGGTACTTTGGAATTAATGGGGAGGAATTACAAGCAATGGGCATTACTTATTCGGAATATACCCGACGGGGGTATTTTGAATTAATAGTGACTTCACTTTTAGCCTGGGCAATGGTGCTGGGATTGGACCTGTCGCTTAGGTGGCAAAAGAAATTAAAAGTAAATCAGACGAAAATTACTAAGGTTTTGGGAACAATGATTTTGGGACATGTAGTTTTATTTGTAGCTAGCGCCACCCGAAGAAACTTACTCTATTTAGGCGCCTATGGGTTTACCCAGGTAAGACTGTTGGGAATGGCTTTATCGGTATGGATTATTGCGGTGGCAGTATTGACACTAATTAAGCTACTTAAAAATAGGAGCCAAGACTTCTTTAGTAAAGGATTGGTGATGATTACAGCCATATCAATATTGGGCTTAAACTTGGCCAACATTGACCGAATGATTATTAAATACCGGCCGGCGAGCTTACCCACAGGCGTTGATTACCCGTATTTGGCCAGACTGTCTGATGACGCTTGGGAAGGATGGGAGGAAATTGTGAAAGTTCAATTAGTAAATTTAAATCAAGATAACCCGGATTGGCAAAAAATTAACGAGGCTTTATTTATTGGTAATTTACTGGAAAGAAAATATGGAAAACTTAGTAAACAGGCACAAAATTATTGGCAATGGGGCGGAGGATGGAACTTGGCAAGCCAACAATCACTTGTTACTTTAACTCACTTACAACCGGCAATGGTTCAAATTAAAGAAAAGACAAATAAGTTATATCGAACACGACCGGAAATGATAGTTCCTGGATTCAGATGAGAATTTTGGCCTTGGAAACGAGCGCGGATGACACCTGCGCCTCAGTTGTAGACGGTCAGAGAGTACTTAGTAACGTAGTATCGTCACAAACGGAAATTCACAAAGAATGGGGAGGGATAGTACCGAATTTAGCCAAAAGAGCGCACATGGAGCGGATTGGGCCGGTAGTGGAAATGGCACTAAAGAGAGCAAAAACCAGCATGGAGGAAATTGAAACAGTAGCCGTGTCACTGGGGCCCGGACTGGGAATAGCGCTCTCTGCCGGAGTAAACAAAGCCAAAGAAATTGCCAAAATTTATAACAAAAAAATTATCGGAGTGAATCATGTGGAAGGACACCTATGGTCTCTAGCACTACAAAACAAAGCGGGTAACCCCGCAAGGGCGTTTGAGTTTCCCCTGCTGGTGTTAACTGCCTCGGGGGGACACACTAAAATTGTATTAATTAAACCCACCCCCAACCCCTCCCTTGAAAAAGGAGGGGGGGAAAAACGTTTTGTATATGAAATTATTGGGGAGACGTTGGACGACGCGGCCGGAGAGGCGTTGGATAAGGCGGCAAAAATGCTCGGGCTGGGGTACCCGGGGGGGCCAGTAATTGAGAGGTTAGCCCTAGAGGGCGACGAGAAATATTTAGCGTTGCCCCAACCATTAAACATAAACAAAGTACTTAACTTTAGCTTTTCCGGGCTAAAAACCAGCTTTTACTACAAAGTTAGGGGTATGGACAAGAATGAAGTTGACTTGCATTTGCGAGATTTGGCAGCCAGTTACCAGAAGGCGGTGTTTGACCATTTGGAGCGAAAATTTAAGTTGGCAATTATTAAGTACGAACCAAAAATGGTCGGGGCAACCGGCGGTGTGTTGGCCAACCAAACTTTAAGAAACCGTTTAAGAAAAATGGCTAGAACAAGCGGAAGACAAATATTGTTTCCGGCCAAAAAGATTTACAACACTGACAACGCGGCGATGATTGGACTGGTGGGCGGGTGGAAGGCAAGCCGGGGAGAGTATGACGAGATTGAGAGCCTGGATATTAAACCCAACTGGGAGGTATAAATAATTATTATGAAAAATTTATTGGCTTACCCGTCGGCACTAGTACTGATAATTTCAAATTTTATTCCCTTGTGGGGAGTGCTGAACTGGGGCTGGGACTCCAAACAGGCGGTGATAATGTACTGGTCTGAGAACTTAATAATTGGGTTTTTTACTTTATTGAAAATGAGGAAAGTTATTGGGGAAACGGATTTAGCCAAAAAGAAAGAAAAAATGTGGTTATTTTTAGCTCACTTTGGAGGTTTTTGCCTAGGACACGGAGTATTTATTTTGATACTACTGTTTGGACCAACACCTGGGAGAGACGGGCAAATGAATTTG
The DNA here is from genome assembly GCA_041666965.1 of Candidatus Shapirobacteria bacterium. Taxonomy (GTDB): domain Bacteria; phylum Patescibacteriota; class Microgenomatia; order UBA12405; family UBA12405; genus JBAYFX01. The sequence goes on along the minus strand of JBAYFX010000008.1, from coordinate 26,974 downwards.
GAAGAGGTAAGATTTTGGGAAATACTACCATATGTTAGAACTTTGACACTGGCATTCGGGGCGGCGTTTATGAGCCATGCTTTTTCGTATTGGCAAAACTATATTGGCCGGGAAGAATACACAAGATCTACGCTGGATCAACTTTTTTGGCAGCCGTATTTTAGAGTAATTGTGGTTCACCTGACAATATTTGGGGTGTACTTTTTATCCGGGTTTATGGAAAATGCGCAGGCGGGAGCGGTGGCGCTCGTTTTTATTAAAACAATCGTTGACACGGCGGCTCATTTGGCAGAGAGGTATAAATTCAGGGAAATAAAGACCAAATGGTTGGAAACAGTTTAGACTTAATGCCAGTTGGTATAATTGAGTATGAAAAATACTTTTAAGTTAGTTCAAAATCTTCAAAATTTAAACAGAATCAAGAGAACTGGGGGGAATCTGGCGCTAGGTTTACCAACTGAGTGGAATATATCAATAGCTGAACACAGTTACACAGTGTCGTATTTAGCAATGATGTTTTACTGGGCTTTACCTGAGGCGTTAAAAAAAGAGGTGGATTTGGGAAAAATACTAAGCTACTGCCTGGTTCATGATTGGAAAGAGATAGTTTTGGGTGACATTCCCGCCCCTAGCCCGAGTTTTGCTTCGTTTTGGGAAATAGATATTAAGGAGGCTACAAAAAAAGCCGGAGAAAAAGTGCTTATAAAATTTAGGGAGATGATTGAGGGTGAAATGGAGACAATATTTTTAAATAGCGAATTAAATGAAACAGAAAAAAAGATTACCAGGGCGGCGGATATTGGAGCGTATTTATTTGAGCTTCAAGAGTGGAAATATTTAGGATATCAACACGAAGGATGGGAAATGATTTGGTATAACGTAATTGGTTGGTTTGAGAAAATTGATCTACCATTTGTGCCCCAACTAGCCACAGAATTTAAAGAGGCGTACAAAAGAGGAACAAAAGGGGCCAGTCCATTTTTAGCCCAAGGGAGCAAACAGGAAAACCCGGAGCATAAGATTTAAATTAGCCTAAGCGGCGGCAAATAACTCCATCTATTTCTTGGGCGAAAGTTTCCAGGTCAGTTGAAGATACGGTACTGCTAGTTAAAAATAAAAGCCTGTCCTGGGGATAGTAAGGAGACGGAGGAACAAGTGGCCGAACCGATAAATTAATTTCACCTAAATTAAATCCCCTTCTTTGTCTAAGTTTTGAGAAAGTGCTTCGGGCTACGACGACTTCATTGTGACCGTGAACTTGAGAAATAAGTACTTCAGCTAACTGGCCGGACATGGCTGATATTAACATAAACTTAGGGAAGGAGATTCTTCGTCCTTCGACAAGCTCAGGGGGAAATTGGAAGGAGATCTTTCACTGCGTTCAAGATGACAAAGGAAAGGAGATCCTTCGTTTCACTCAGGATGACAATTTAGGGGGTGAGTGCGGGGCCTCGGCGGAAGACGGCAGCCCAGGGGGTATAGGAGCTAGTGAAGGTTTTTTGATGAAGAATTTCTTCTCCCCTGGTTACCTTCCAATCAAATGAGGTTTTAAGCCCGGGAATGCGCTGCTCATCCTGAATTACTTTGCCTGGAGGAAGGGTTGGGTCGTCAATATAAACATCGGGCGGGGGCGGAGCGGCACCCCATTTGCGATAGTTGGAAATTTCAGTAATGCGGCCATCGGAAGTGCCATAAATCTCATAGGTTAGGGATTTTTTCTTACCATCATAGGTACTTTGGATTAAAAGATGGGCGGGGGTGTCGTTGACAAACTTGAGATCAGGTGAAGGAATAAAAACGGTAGCGTCGTAACCGGGAGGCATGTCTTCTTCGTAGTAACTAACGCGATAAGCGTGATTACGGCGCTCAGTTATACTTAAACCAGAATTTAACATGGCCCGAAAAAGGGTAGTCGACACCTGACATATTCCCCCACCAACATCCAACTCGGTTTTACCAGCCCGGATGATGTAGGCTTTCTTAAATCCACTTTCGAGAGTGACTTCCCCTAACGCCTTAACAAAAGAAAAGGTGTCGCCTGGAGCAACTAAAACACGATTGACGATGGCGGCACCACGCTCGACATTGAAATTACGGATGGCAGTTGAGTGGCTAAAAGTAGAAGTACCGCGGCCTAAAAGTTCCTTGATACCAAGATTATTAACATCCCCGTTATTAATTTTTGGATTGATATAGGTTAAGGGAAGAGCAAGTTTGATTTCCTTTTGGTCCCCCGTGGTAAGAGTGGTTAGAGCCGGACAAAGATCTGAGGCCAGGGTAGAAGCGTTGACAGTGTAACCGTTTTCTGAGGGACGGAAATCCTTAACTTGATTATTTTCAAACTGCAATAGGGCATCGACGGGGTCCTTTTTAAAGTTTTTAGCAAATTGGGTTGAGAAATCCATAATTACTTGGTTGTTACAGGCAGAATCAAAAGCCAACCAATTAATTAAATCGGAGCCGGAGACGGTTTCGGTGCGGTTATCGGCGGTTAAAATAATTTGGCGCCCAAGTAGAATCTTGGCTTTGGCCAAGACTTCATTGGCACTATCTAAAGACGACAGGTTACCTAGGGGACGAAGAGGAATAGTCAGAGGAGAAAGGTCGTAGGACTCGAGGCGAGCGAGAATTTGGCTTTGAAGCTCTGTTTCGTTTACCTCGCGGCCCAGTTGTCCAGGAACGACTTTAAGGGAATCGGGGCGGGCGGGATCGACTAAAACTAACTGGTGGGGAACAAATGGTTTGTTTAGTTCCGAGGACACGAAGCGAAGATATTCGGAAAGTTTGGGCTGATTGTAAGTAATGGCGAGTTTAAACTCTGAGGGGGAAGAGAAAGCTTTGAAATAATTCCAAAGACCGTGGCGAATACGCCGGAAAAGCATTTGGGAGGCAGTAGTTTCGACGTCAACACTAAAATCAATAGTAGTTAAAGAAAGGGGAAAATTGCGCTCTAAATCAGGTCCGGTTAAGTTGAGTTGGGCCTGAGAGGGAAAGTCCTGAGGGAGACGGGAGATGATTTGAGATTTTTTTAATAGAGAATAGTCCTTGCCCAAAACGGTAGTATTGCGGCCGGTTTTGCCAAAAGCCAACATTAAGGGGATAAGAGCTAACAAGAATATTGCCGAAACTATCAAAGCTAAAGTTAAAAGTGGTTTATTTGGAGACATAGGAATCCATAGCCTGGTTGGCCAACATGTCTGCCTGCTTATTTAAATGGCGCAGGACATGGTGAAAATAAACAGGAAAAGAAAAGTCGTTAATAATAGTACGGGCTTGGGTATAGAGCGGGAGCAAGAGCGGGGACTTAACTTTGTAAAGGCCGGTTAACTGGCGAACCATGAGCTCGGAATCGGAAAAAAAATGAACAGCACTGGGAGGGGGTAGGTGAGATTTGACCCAAGATAGGGCGTGAAGTAGACCTTCGTATTCGGCTTGATTGTTGGTAGTTATGCCTAAAAATTTAGGATGCGCGTAGATCACTTTTTCTGATTCGTCTTTGACGACAACCCCAAAACCGGCCGGACCGGGATTCCCCCTGGCTCCCCCATCGGTATAAACGTAAAGTTCCATGGTCAATTGTAACAATTAATAATAAGGAGGTATTAAGAAATGCAGGAGATCCCTAGTCTAAGTCGGGTGAGGCAGGATGACCCGCCTACGCCAAGGCTTCGGCGGGCGAGGCAGAATGACAAAGGGAGGTTATTCCAGGGTGGTGAGAAGATACATGGCAAATAGTCCACTGGTGATGCCCAAAAGCTGAACCAAAGTATTATTAAGAGCTGGATGATGACGATGAAGTTCGGGAATTAGGTCGGAACAGGCAAGATAGATAAAACCTCCGGCGATTAATGGCGTTACCCACACCGGCAGGGAATTGTTCAGTCCTAAGACAAAAAAGAGGACAACTGCCAAAATAGCTGAGGCTGATGTGGCCAGGTTTAAGATTAACGAGCGGGCGGGAGAGTAACCGTAGTGCATGAGAATGGCGGAATCACCTATTTCTTGGGGAATCTCGTGAAGGGCAACAGCCAGACTTGTAGCTATTCCAAGAGGAATTGAAGCAACAAAAGAAGCGGCGATGATTAACCCATCCATAAAATTATGAACAATGTCACCAATCAAATTAACGGCGGGGGCAGAGGTTGAGGCGGATGAATGGTCGTCGGGACAATCTATTTGGTGACAGTGACGCCAAAGAATAAACCTTTCAAGCACAAAAAAGAGAATTAAACCAAACAAGGTGAAACTCAAAACTGAGGAGGGTGACGATAGATCAAGAGCATCGGGTAGCAAGTGAAGAAAGGTGTCGCCCAAAAGGGCACCTACAGCCATAGATATTAAAAAAATAGGGACGTAAGGCAACTTTCGGAGGGTAGACACTAAAGATATGGAAATAAAGGAAATGCCACTGAGACCAAGCGTCACAAATAATGACCAAAAAAATGGAGACATGGGCAATTGTAGCAAATCAGTGGTGAAAAAGAAGCAGGTTTAGGATATATTAAGTTGTGAGCTTTGATATACAGTCCCCCCTACCACCAAGACGGATAAACGTTGAGGAGGAACCGGCGGAAACAATACCAACTTCTGAAACAACTTCGTCAACATTAAACCTACCAGTAGAAAGCGGAGCACCTGAGGAAAAAATGATGATGGGCCAACCAGTGGAGGAAGAAAAGAAAAAATTTAACTGGGGACTAATAATTTTTCCGGTTTTGGTAATTGTCCTTATTGGAATTGCGATTGTTTTAGTAAAAAATATTGGCTCTAAAGTAACTGGGGGCGGAGATACTACCCTAACTTACTGGGGCTTGTGGGAAAACTCGGCGGTGATGGAGGGAGCAATTGCCGACTTTGAGGCTAAAAACCCTGACATAAAGGTTAAATATGTAAAAAATGAAAAAAATGATTACCGAAGCCGACTACAAAACCGGCTAACCAAAGACCCAACCCAAAACGAAGTGCCTGACATTTTCCGATATCATGCCTCTTGGATTCCAATGTTTAAAAATGACTTAGAAAAAGTCCCAGGAAACACGGTTTCAGGATTGGGATTGGAAACTGATTTTTATGAAGTATTTAAAAAGGATTTGAAAAGTGGAGGGAGTTGGTTGGGGATTCCTTTAATGTACGACGGACTGGCAATGTACTACAATCGGGACTTGGTGGAGTCGGCCGGGAAAAGCATTCCCAGAACCTGGTGGGACCTGAAAGAAACTGCCCAAGATCTAACTGTAAAAGATGAGGTAGGCGGAATAAAAGTGGCCGGAGTTGCCATGGGACTGGCGGATAACGTAGACCACTTCAGTGACATTTTAGGACTATTATTGCGGCAGTCGGGAGTGGACATTACCAACTTAGGATCTGACACCACCAAACTAGCTAACGTTTTGCAGTTTTATACTAACTTCAGAACCGAATACGGCACCTGGGACGAAACACTGGCGGCATCTACAGTTCAGTTTGCCAATAATAAACTGGCTTTTTACTTTGGGCCATCATGGAGGTCATTTAACATTGACGAAATGAACCCGGGATTAAATTACGAGATTGCTAACTTACCCCAATTACCGACTTTGGAAAATATTCCATTGGACCAACCAGTAGCCGATGAAAATTTAACCAACATTTATTGGGCGACCTACTGGGCGGAGGGGGTTAACCCCAGAAGCAAAAAACAAGCCGCGGCTTGGAAACTACTGGAGTATTTAGCATCTAAGGAAGGGTTAACCAAAATGTATTTGGCAGCAGCTCAGCAGCGAAGTTTTGGAGAAATTTACCCACGAATCAGTTTAAAGTCGACTATGGACGAAAACACCCGGACTAAAGCATTTGTAGGAGTAGCCAACCTAGCCCAAAGCGGATATTTGTCGTCCCGCACCTGGGACGGGGAGGGGGGAATTAATGACACACTGGCTAATTATTTTAAGGACGCAATTAACAGCCTGACAATGGGCAACGGGGAAATGAAACCGACAGTGGAGACACTGGTGTCGGGAATTACTCAGGTTAAAGAAAGGTTTAAACTAGGGCAATGATATTTATAAACTTTAAAATTTATAGGGAGGCGTGGGGAGAAAAAGGGGTAGAGTTGGCTAAAATTTGTGCGAGAGTTGAACTTAAAACCGGTGTAAAAATAATCCCGGTAGTGTCGGCACTCGAATACGGAAAGATTCGCAACAGCTTTGGGGGGGAAATGTTTTTGGAACACGCCGATTGGCAAAAAGAAGGAGCCTATAGCGGAGCAATATCGATGGAACAAGCAAAAGTAGCGGGAGTGGCGGGAAGCCTTATAAATCACAGTGAGAAAAAATTGAAACTAGGGACAATTAAGAAAACCGTAGCCGCTAAACCGGAGGGGTTTAAACTGCTAACCATTTGTCAAAACATTAACCAAATAACCAAGTGGGGCGCGGGACTAAAGACCGATTATTTGGCTTGGGAACCGATGGAGCTGATTGGCAACCCGGAAGTGTCGGTGATGGACAAATATGAAGAACAAGTCAAGAAATTGGCCTTGTCAATTAAAGTGCCTCTAATAATTGGATCAGGAATTCATCGGGGGGAAGATGTTAGACGAGCGATTGGGGCAGGAGCAGCGGGAGTATTGGTAGCCAGCGATGTGGTGAAAGCAGGCGACCCCGAAAAAGAATTGACGGAACTAGCCGAGGCGTTTTAAAAACTAGATATGAAAATATTCGGGCGTTTGACCGACCAAGTAATATGGAGGGTTGGGTGCGGCTTGAATAATAGGAACGTAGGTTTTTGTGTATTGGCCGGTAACCACCCGAAGTTGAGGAGACTCGGCAGCGGATTCGGGTAAGGCTAAACTTTCAATAAATTTAAAGTTTCTGCCTAAACTAACTACCGTGACACCATGGGCGGCCGCATAATCAAGATCCTCAAGAGTCGGAAGACACATAAGAGCCCCTAGAGTGCATTGTAAATCATAAATAGATGGATTAGAAGGCATGGGGTCGCCTGGTTTTGATATTGGACCAACCGTTAGTAAACGACGCGCTTGGGGAAAGGCAATTTCAACGGAAACAGAATTAGTGTCCGGACTAATACTAATACGAGAGCCAAACAGAGTTTTGGCATAATCGGCATATATACCCTCAGATCCAAATGAAGTGATAGGGGTAATATCATTTAAATAACCGTCTATTAAACCCAAATCGACGATTGTACCACGGCAGACGTCAACACTTTGGTTTCCGCCAATTTTGTCAATTACAGTACCCGGAGTTAGGGGTTGAGGGTTCTGAAAAGCAACCCTGATTTCTTTTGCTGAGGCGGTATAGTTACCCAAGAACGATATCTGCCGTAAAACACTATCTACTTCTGGGGAAGAACTTGTATTGACTGGCATTTGAAGTTATTTAAATGAATATTTTGATACTTTGATATAGTAACACATATTACTAAACATAATCCACTTAGCGGGATGGGAGTTTTAAAAAAAATTACTGGTATAATCTCTTAGCTTATGGCTTCAATAGATAATCTTTTAGTTTCACTTTTCGTTGACGAAGTAGTTGGCGGATTTATTGTGACCGTCCCCCCAGGTCACGTAGGGTGTATTTACAGTATATTTCGGGGAGTATTGAAAAACGTCTGGTACCCGGGAATGCATTTTAAGATTCCCATAATCCACAGAGTAAAACTATTTAACGCCCAGCTGATTGAATACACCATTGCTAAAGACGTGGTGCTTAAAGACAACAAGGAAATAATGGGTGACGAGCTGATTAATGCCGTAACTTCGGACAATCGATTTGTAGCCGTAGAGGCAACCGTATTAATTAAGCTTGATACCGAAAGACTGCCGGAAATTTGGCAAAACATTGGAGAAAACTTTGTATCTAAGGTAGTCCGGCCGGTGACTCGAAGCCGGATTCGCAAGGTAATTACCGGACATTCCTTGGCTAATGCCCTATCTACCGACAGAAGCATGATTGAAGATGAAGTTAGGGAGGAGTTGCGAGAATCGCTTTCCGGCCACGGATTACATGTAGAAAACTTCTATTTAAGCTCTTTAACTCCGGTTGACGGTAACCCGATTGAAGCAAAAATACCCGTAATTGAACCGGAAGTGGAAATGCCCAAAAATGAAGAGGAAATAAAAAACCAACGCCTGATTTCGGGCAATATGCCTAAGCTTTAGAAGCCAGGACCAAGCCCCAAAGACGAGTTTGTGGGGGAAATGCTTGAGCGGCAGAAAGCAGTGTTGACCCGGTTGTAGAAACATCGTCAAAAAGAATGACTGAGGAAGGAATAGGAGGAGTGACCACAAAAGAGTTTTGAATATTACCAGCCCGAAGGGACGAATCGGAGGGGAGGGTGGACTGTGGCCGAGAGGCACGAGTACGGACTAAAATTTCCGGGCAGTGGCCAAGATGGAGGGCGCAGACGAGCGCAGAGGAAAGTAACTGACTTTGATTGAACCCACGCCAAAGTAAACGGGACGAATGAAGCGGGATGGGACAAATGACAAAATGGTGCTCTTGCCAATAGGAAACCACGTTGGGGAAATTTGAGGATAGAGTAGAAATGGCTAAATTTGCCAGCATTGGTACAGAATCGGTGACAAAGTGAAACTTGAGAGATTTAAGAGCCCAAGAAAGAGGCGGAGTATAGGGGAAAAGGGATAAAAAACCTTCAAAGGGGGGTGGAGACGGGGCCAATGACCGGGGTGAGATATACTTTGAGCAAGAGGGGCAAAGATAGGAACCGGGTTGGCCACATGAATAACAAAAGCGGGGGTAAAGAAAATCAAGTAAAATCGACATGACTTAAAATAGAATAGACAATTTCTAATGATTATCAAAAAAGATGCTGCCGACAGGTTGCTTTTAATGCTAATAACTGCCGTAGGGACAGTACTTTTAACGCGGTTGTTTTTGGAATTAACCGGATGGTGGACTCTGGGCAAGGGTGAGTGGCACATTGCTCATGTGATGTATGGCGGACTGTTTATGACTGGGGCCATGATAATGGCCATTTTATTTGATTGGGAAAAAGCGGGCCGAAGGGTAATGATTGTATTTGGGATAGGACTGGGGCTATTTGTGGACGAAATGGGCAAATTTTTGTCGAAGGACAATAATTATTTTTTTCAGCCAGCGGTAATGTTGATTTATATATTTTTTATGGGGATCTTTTTAATTTACATGTGGATTAAAAAAGAAGGAAACACGTCCCCTTGGGGGAAAAGATGGCTGGCCAAATGGTTAAGAAGCAAATTTAAGTTGGGACAGTGGCAGGTGACCCGACTAATACTGGGGACAGTTTTGGTAATTTATGCGGTGGGCGGACTGTGGGACATTGCGTTGTTGGTTTCTCGACACCACTTTGAGAATTGGTGGGACTTTTGGACTAGAAATATTGATTTAAGCAGCCGGATGGATTACCGAATGCTCTACGCTAAATTTGGGTCAGACCTAATTACCTCAGGCTTTTTTTTGACCGGGTGGTGGAAACTAATTAAAAAACAAAAGAACCGGGCGATTGATTTGTTTGAGACGGGGATACTAGTTAATATATTTTTTGGACAAGTGTTTAAATTTTATTTGGAACAGGCTAGTGCTGTTTTGGGACTTATGGTAGCCGGGGGGCTGTATTACGGACTAAAATGGTGGAAGTTTGAGGTAAGAAACCCTAACCCTACCCTTTAACACAAACCCACCCCTTACCCCTCCCTTGAGAAAAGGAGGGGAAATATAAATGAAAATTAACTTTGAAATTTTTTGGGGTCTTAGGATTACATATAACGTATGATATGGTATAATTATACCCAGGGAGATGTATTGCTTTGACGAGAATGGCACCTTAATAAACTGCAAGCCGGCTTTGACTCATTGAGCCGTTAAACAGAGTCGAAACTTTATGCCAACTTTAAAGCTGGTGTTGATTTAGCTGAAGTCAACGTTTCCGAATTTTTCGGTAAACTTGGCCAAGCTGTAGCTCCTCAAAAAGCTGTAGCTTACTGCTAATAAACCATCGTTAAGTCCCCCACTCTAAAGGAGATTTAAGGGTGCCAATTAAATTAGAGTGCTGACCGCCTGATTTCGGTTTTGGGCGGGCGTAAGCGAGGGGTAATGCCCTCAGTAACCGGAGTACCACCACTTTTCAAATGCTTTAGTTGGAGGTAGCTAAAAATAAAGTATTTTAAGCTTGTAGACGTTTATTAACTTCCTTTTCGGACCTCCGGTCATTCCGGGGCATCTCCGCCTACGTTTCACTTCGGCGGACACAGTCCGTTTTTGTTGGTATTGGGCGTGAGGGCGAAAATATTTTGTAGCGATTAGAGAAAAAAAGTAATTTTTTGTATTATGTGATACACTTTGGATATGTTAGAAAAACTAAAAACAATACAAAGAAGATTAGCGCTGGCCTTTATAGCAGATAGTGATTATTCCAGAATGGACACTCGGTGCTCATTAATTAACGCCGACGGGACTTGCCCCAGGGATTGCGGTAACTGTGGAGATTTTGCTGCGGACGCAGAGCAAATTTTAGATTTAACAGTCGCAAGAGGGGGTAGCCAATTAATTATTACTACTGAAAATGGAGGAAGGGAGTGGGTGGGGTTTGGTGGTGGAAAAAGAATCTCAGCCGGGGCTGAAAATGGAATAATCACCTTAAAAAGAGACGATGTGGACTAGTGGGAGTTGAGGGATTTGAAGTGATAGTTAGATATTGATATTTATAGTATTTGTTATAAGATATACACATGACACCAGTTGACGCATCTCCGTCTCCTACTGCTTTTGAAGGAATGAGAGTCAGAGAAAATAGATTGGGTAAAGTCCTAACTGAATTCGGTAATAGGGTAAGGATGGTGAACGGGACTATAAATACTAATAGCCTATTAGATAAAAAATGTAATCCCTGGGTAGTATTAATTAGTATTAAAAGCCCGAATGATGAACAAGTTACGACATATGCTGGTCCTATTGTTACCGGCTGGAGACATGGAACAAAAATATGCGGAATCGCTTTAACAGATGGTTCACTTCACGACTATGATTTCCGAGATGATTGTAAAATTTTTCCCTATAGCTTTCCGGACATAAATGGCAATAGGCACCCTTTTGCAAATGGAGTAGATGAAGAATTACTTGGGGTAGGGTCAAGAGCAGGTAATTTGGGCACTATTTGCGGTATAGAAGTGGTAATTTTATCAACCGACCATCACCATTTCGATCATCATATTGGAGTTTTGGAGCAGACATTGGGACTGGCTAAAACTTTAGTAACAAGAGAAGCCTTACCAGAAATGGTGGAGAGCCGAAAATAGATAAGTCTTAGTGGCAGTTGAGGGATTTGAAGTGATAGTTTGATATTGAATTTTGGACTTTTTGTTATATGATATACACATGGTACCAATGAACGGAGAAGTTTCGCAATTTCAAAGAGATGCTGTTTTGAGAAGATCAAAACAGGCGGAAAATGTTTTGAGTCGTTTTGTGACTCGGGCCCAAAGTTTATATGGACCAGGTACTGACTTTAAGTTAGTTCCGGGTGACGGCCAAGGATTTCGGTGTGCGGAGGTTACTGAAAAAAGAAAAACCGGAATCGTTAGGCATTACTTGATGCCTTTAGTAAGTTGTAAAGGCCCTGTTAGTACAAACTCTGATGGATCTTCAAAATATGGGACTATATTGGGCGATGGATCGGTTCATGAAGTTAGGAGTATAGACGGTAAACCAACAATTGTTTGTTTAAGTTTTCCTGATAAGGATGGCACAAGGCATCAATTAATCCAAGAAGGTAATCAAACCGCGTGGGTTGAACCGAATACCCGCGTTGGTGACACTATTATTACAGATATTATAATGACAACAATTGGAGGTTCGATGACAGAGAGTCAAATGTCAGATGTCTTGGTTAGATTAAGAAGCACGCTGGAGATGCCTCAAACCCTAGCCAGTGGGGACCCCTTGCCGGATATGGTAGAAGCACGAGGAAATAAATAGGGGCAAAATAAATACTAGCTAGTGGCAGTTTTGGGATTTGACGAAGCCGGCGGCTTGGGCCTCTTCTTCGGTACAAAACCATTGGTCACCCTGGTCAAGGGCTAAGTCGACAGTGGAATAGGTGCCGCAGCCGGGAAGAAAATAAATTTTATGACTGTTGTTGACATTACCTTTGATAACACACTCAGAATTGGCGGGGTTAACCGGCTGGAGGCAATTAGGATTGAAGACACCGATTTGTTTAATTTTGTTTTGGGCTGATATTTTCTGAAGGGTTGTAGAGATTGAAGATAGGCCGGATTTATAGCGGGCCCAGCCTGAGGAAACAATGTACTCGTTGGCAATAATATCCCCCAAGCGAACGATAATAAGAGGTCGGTTATATTTATCATTTTCGAAAATATCGAGGTTAACTTGCTTGCCTTCAATTAAGTCGGTTAACGTTTTTTTGGATTCGGCGTAACCGCACTGACCAAGATCCGGGGCATCGACATTCATTAAACGAAAATAGGTAACAAGGGAGTCTCCCCCACGGGTGGCGGCGATCGAGTCCCCGTCATCGACTTTGGTTACGGTATAGAGCGGAGGTAATGGCTTGGGAGGAGAAACAGGCGGCTTAGGTTTAATGAAAAATGCGGCGGCTAAGAAATTAAGAGCCAGCGACAGGGCAAACATTATTTTGGCCATTGATTAATCATATAATAATTATATTTACATATCGACAAATCAAGACAGCAAAGCTTTGATATAATCCGCGTATGGCAGAAAATGTTGGGGGGACAGTTCCGGACAAAGATATGGCTACGTTTTTACAAGACGGAGGGTTGGGTGAAGTTAGAGTGGACTGCGCCGTAGATGAAGCCAAATGCCCAGTACATAGACTACCAATAAAACTAATAACTGCTTGTAAACGTTGTACATATGCAGCCAAGACAGAAAAATGTTTTGAAGTGAGAATTAATGAGTCCGGCGGAAATCAGGGTGAAGTTGAGACAGAATGGGAGCTGCGTTTTTTGGGGCGGAGGTTTGGGGTAATAGCGGGGGGAGACTATTTTGAAATTGAGCATTTGATGGGTGAAGTGACGTTAAGGCGACAACCAATTGACCAAATGGAAGTTAGGGATAAAAATTAAACAGAAAAAATGGCTAAATTTACAATAACTTACCCTGGGACAGTTGAAAAACTATTTGAAACGGGTGAAACGTGGACCGGAGTGTGTATGGTTTTACAAAGAGGGGAGTGTAGTCAGGGATTTGAGGGGGGTCCGGAGAACTGCGGCAGGTGTGGAGACGCCCAAGCCGATAGCCAATCGTTTGTAGCTTTAGGAATAGTTGTAGCAAGAAACCAGAACCCGGAAGGCATTAGGGGTTTTGAATATTGGAAAAGAATGCGGGGAAACATAGAAGCTGGAGTTTTAGGGACAGGACAAAGCTGGACAATGACAATTCGTGACCACATAGTAACTCTGCAAACAGAAGTAAGTTCAGTTTCGTCACAATAGGTAATAATTGGTTTAGGCAGATGAAGGGCGGGCAGGGTAGACTTCCATTAGAGCGTGGAGCAATTCCGGTTTTAACTGGACACAGGGAGCGATGAAGGTTAGAAAATCACTTGTGGTATTAACGTGAGGAACATAGCGATATGAAGTTTGTTGTGGATTTGGGGAAACAGAGCCGGCAAACTTGCCAGCAAGAGCGGTTAGTAGAGGTACATTGTCAAGATAAATAGCCATTTCTGGCTTTCTAATTCTTTTATCCGGGTTGTGATTTATTATATTGGCCCGGGCATCAAAGACACCGGCAACAAAATAAGGGTTTGCGACCAAGGGTTGGTAAATTTCAGGTGAAGGTAATGGAGAGGACGCTAGCGTATCATCAATTATTTGGTTGATTCTCTGGGCTTGATGGTAATTGACAGGGAAATTGATTTTTTCCCGAAGAAGGGTAAATACATCGATTGTTGCCTGGCGGGAAGGTGCGTAGGGCTCAATTAAAGGCCAGAAAGTGGAAATTACCTCAGGTTCGGCTTGCCAGCGGTATTCGTTGGCATGTCTTTTGATAGGCTTGACTGAACCGGGAACCAGTTGACTCAATCTACTTACGGCAAGAGGAACATTGTCGACAAATTCCCACCGCGGGCGGAATAAAAAACTATTACCCGAGGGGCGTAAATCCAGGCGAAGGGAACCAGTTGCCTCAAAAACACCACCTAGATATGGGTAAATATTTTTACTCAGAGCTTCTTTTCTTTCGCGACCGGGAAAAATGTCTGGTGGAGACATAGTTAGTGTTTACATTATAACCTATAGTGTTTTTTACGCATTAGTTCATTAGAAAGACAGACAGGTTGGTATAATGGGCAAATGAGCGACAGGGAATATTTGGAAAGATTAGTAGGTGAAAAAATGCTTTCGACTTTTGAGGGGGAGGAAAGATTGTTTAGAATGGAGGGGCAACTAAATCCAAGAAATACCCAAAAAGTATCACAATTCTCTTGTAAGTGGGAAACAGTATGGGGTGACAGGATTATAGCCGGAATTGAACCAAGAGGATTTAGCCTGCATAGGACTCCCCTATTTGGCATAAGTTGGGATACAAGGTGGAGCATGAGAAACGACCCTACAACAAAAAAGGACGTGAGTTTAGAGCGAGAATTAATCAGATGGATTTTACGCCAAGAAAGAATAAGGTCAGTTGAAGGAGAATGTTTGGCGGTAGACAGTGATAGATGCGTCCGACTAAACGAAGAGCCATTAATAAGGGATTGTAGACAATGCTCTATGCCAGGAAATACATGGGGAGTTATGCTTAAGCTACTGGGAAAGGATTGGGCCTCGTTGGAAAAAGATACATGGGCTGGCAACCGGGACATTGGGTTTGGAGCAGAAGTCGCCACAGAAGGAGCGAACAATAAAATCCATATTTGGCACTATGGGGGCACTTTCAATACTTTCCCAGGGGGAAGGTGGAAATTGGAAAAAAAGTAGTCGTTTACAACATAACCATAAACATGTTATAGTCCCTGCGTATGAATTACAGTTACAGAAATCTACCTAAGTTACGGGCCCAATCTACTATGGGTCAGCTTTTTGGCGTCATTTACCCAAAAACAAACTTAGGAGGTAACAAGCTGTAAGTTAATTAAATATTTAGTCAGACAAGCCTCCGAAAGGAGGCTTTTTTGTTGGAGAAATTATGAAAAAAGGATGGAGAGGGCTGAGAGCCCAAGTAGGACAGCTGTGGAATATCCCACAAGCTCGGGCGTACCTACTGTCAGTGCTTTGGCACAACCTGGCGGCTGGGTGGTTCTTTGCCACCTATGTGTTGTTTTTACTTGAGCGCGGAATGAGCCTACAACAGGCCAATCTAATCAACGGCGTGTTTATGGCGGTGTGCTTTGTGTTTGACCCAATTACCGGAAAGTTGGCAGACCGGGTAGGCCAGAGAAAGGTGTTCGTGTGGGGACTGTGGGGCTGGGCGGCAAGCTTTGGCGTGTACTTTGCGAGCCACGGCTTTTGGGCGTTTGCGGTAGCGGAGGCAGTTGGAGCCATTGGCCACTCACTCATTTCCGAGGCACTGGAAAGCTGGCTTCGGAACACAACAGACGAGAAGACAGCTCATGAGACAATGAGTACCACGAGTTCACTTTCACCTCTGGTGTTTATTCCCACCGCACTGGGTGGAGGCCTGGTGGGAGCACATTTCGGCCTGGAATGGCCATGGATGTTGGCAGCGGGAAGTTGTGTGATAGCCGCAGTGGTGTGTCGGAAACTACTGTCGAGGTTTGGAGAGGGCAAGGCAGAAAACAATCCGGAAACTCCAAACCTATCGGTGGCCCAAGTAGCCAAGTTGACATTGCGGCACCCGAACCTGGCCTTCAGCTTGGTGATCGCCTTTGGAATTGGGGCGGCAGTAATGCCCTACAACATGTTTTGGACGGTAACCCTGAGGAATTTGGGGGCTGACCTAGGCTGGCTTGGGGCGATGTGGATACCAATAGCGGTAATGACCGGACTGGGAGCAAACTGGGCCCGGAAACAAACGGAGGGGAAGCAGAGCGTGGCTAAAGCTGTAGCACTAATCGGAGCACCGATGGTGCTGCCCCTACTGTGGCCAAAACTGTGGCCGGTGGTAGCCTTCTTTGCCCTACATGAGTTGGGGCGGGGAGCAATTCGACCGGTGCTGTTTACCTACGCCAATCGGCACATTGAGAACCATTACCGATCGACGGCTAACTCGATACGGTCGGCAGTGTGGACACTAGGAGGAGCAACGGGGCTAATTATTTCCGGATTCCTGAGCAACAACCTGACAACCGTCCAAGTGTGGGCAATATCGGGGGTAGGATTGTTGGGGCTGGCCCTTTGGGCGAGAGCGAAAGGTTAATAATTTAAGTTGTAATAAATATGAAATTTAAACGTATTAAATATTAGAAGACAATAGTAAGAATCAGTTAGGGGCGTCTTTATCAACTTCTTTCCCCTCCCAGGCGGCGACGAGCCGCCTTTTTTTTGGTCATAATAGATACAAAGTGATATAATTGAGCCATGAAACAAGAACTACAGGTAATTGACACAGCAAAAATACATAGAGTAGCCGAGGGGGAAGGTTTTGCTTTTGGTACTTGTAACCTGAAAGTGAGGAACCAATGTCCAAACATAGACCCAGAAACCGGTGTGACTAAATGCGGTAGGTGTGTTCCAATGAGGACTGACTGGAACATATTTAGGGATGCAGCTGTGGCTCGGGCAGGCGAAATGAAAAAAAAGAGAAGCTTAAGAGTAAAGCTGGAAGATTGGTTGGCGGGCCGGAAAAATGAAATTAAAAGTTATTTGGGGGAGAGAACAGATAATTTATTCACAGGATTTGTTGATTACAATAGCAGCAGGTGGAGTTTTTCGGTAAGATACGGCCAAGTAGATGTTGATCTTAGAGACACTGTGACGAAAGTTGAAAGAAACCGTTGGCAAAATCTACTTGGCTAATTGAATGATGGTTTTATTGATGTGAGTTAAAACGTTAATGTTATACAAGTAATGGGCAGGGAAAATATCTTAACTATGGAGGTTTGGGAAGGAAAAGTTAGACTAGGCGTTAGAGCGGTATTTTAATTGTAAAGGTTTATCTAACTTCTCGGGCTAAATCGCGAGCTTTGATTTTTTCGCGTTTTTCATATTTGCGCATTTTGCGGCCAATACCCAACTCGAGCTTGAGCCACTTGCCCTTGGGGAAAATGGTGATGGGGACAAGCATGTATTTTTGGTGGCGCATGCTTTGAAGTTCTTTGATTTCTTTTTGGGACAAAAGGAGATTGATTTGGCCGGTAGTATTGATAACCTGGCCGGTGGCAAACTTGTAGGGCTGGATAAAGAGATTGAATAAAATGGGCTGACCGTTGATGACTTCAATATGAGAATTACGGAACTGGGGAGGTTGAATGCGGAGAGATTTGGCTTCGGGACCGGTAAGGACCAAGCCAGCGGTTAACTTGGCGTTGAAAGAATAATCAAGACTGTCACGATTGAAATGACGCATGAGGTATTTTAGCAGTAAAGATGGGAAGGAGATTCTTCGTTACACTCAGAATGACAGGGAGGAAGAATGACAATAAACTAGAGGTCGAGGTAATAGATTTTTTGATCGGAAGCCAGAAAGTAGATTTTGGAAAGTGTTGGGTGGAGTAAGACATCAACAAATTTTTTACCTAAAAAGGCAAAGCGGGACTTAATTTGACCTTGAGAGTCGAGAAGATAAGCCGAGACTGAGTTATCCAGAAAGGCAAGGCGCGAACCGTCCGAGCTGACTGACAGCGAGGAGGGTGAGCGGCAATTAGTGATGGGAACTGACAAGAAATCTACCGGGTTTCCACGGTCAAAAAGGCGCACCCGGCAATCGGCTCCTAATAAATATATTTTGCCGTTAATGGCAATGGAAACGGGCGAAAAATCAAGCTTGGATGAGACCAACCAGGGTTTAGGAGGAGAAAAATTGTCTTTGGTTTGGGGAGTGAATTTATAAATGTCAGTTAAAGAGGGAGCAACCAGGTAGGAATTATCGTTCCAAGTAGCGGCAGCGGTATAGGGAGCAGTGTCGGAAAATGAATATAGAACTTTTTTGGAGGCTTCGACGGTAGTTAGGCGGGAGGAAGAGCCGGAAAGAATCCGGTTACCGGAAACCCAGAAGTATTGGGCTGACGAAAGGTCGGGGTTTTGGTAAAAATTTGACTTGGAACGAAGGGTGAGATGAACCATATCCACCCGACCAGAAGCAGGGTCTATTAGAGCCAACTGGTCCCCCACCAATAACATCTTTTGGTATTCGGGGTTAGTGGAAAGCAAAGTTGCATCGTAGAAAAGGGGCGGATTAAAATCCTCTCCGGAGCCAGTACGGCCAGCCAATTGATCGACTTGTTTGGATAAAGACAGTGCCTGAGGGTTATTAGGATTAATTAATTTGAGTTTTGAAAGTTGAGTTTTGGCTTTTTGGGTTAAAGCCAGAGCTGCATCGGGGTCAAGATTTTTAACACTAAGGGCTTGATTAAGATTGGACTCGATTTGGGTAATCAGCTCTTTAGTTTGGCGGTTAACAGATAACTGTTGATTACGCTGATAGCCAAAAGCTACCAGTAACCCAATGAGGACAATTACCCCCAAGGATAGGAATAGGTTGAGAGTACCATGGCGTTGGGAATGGGTTGAAGAGACGGGTGTGACAAAGACTGGTCGGGGTTTAAAAAAAGAAAATTTGGAGGAATGGGGCGGGCTTTGAACCGAAGGCGGGGGTTGAGAGGAAGCTGAGGCAGCGGGCATAGGGGTAGCGGTAAGAGAATCCGGGTCGGGTAATATGCTGACCAGAGCGGCACCAGTTGACTGGGTAGAGAATTCCATTAGACGAGTTAAAAATATGTCTTCAAGGGCTGAGGGGGTTGTAGGAAGAGGTTGGTGGAGCTCTGATTCACCATATTGGTCAAAAAATGACTTGTGTCCAAAAAGTAATAAATCTCCAGGAATTACCTGGCCTTGAAGTGTGGACGACTCACCCACCGAGGCTCGAGAAAGAAGGCAAACTTTGGAGGTACGATAAAGATAAATAGCTGTATCTCCATAAAGGTAGAGGTGAAGACGATCTTTGACTAAGGCTAACAAAACTAAAGTTGGAGACAAATGTTGAAAATCAGGCCCCGACAGAACTGTGGTTATGGCCTTGAATGCCAGCTCCGGGGACAAATGTTGAGAGGAAAAATAAATAGAGGTAAGGTCGTCAATCAAGGCTCGGCCAGTGACTGAGAGGTCAGCCCCAGTTGAGTCGGTTATGGAAATTAAAGAAAATAAGTGGCCTTTGGTAAGGCGCACTTCGGGGTTATCTGGTTCATTTTCCCAGAAACGGGACCAAAAAGCAGGATCACGACCAATAAAAGAACGACAAAGAAAGTGCACAAATTGATGATACTACAGAACAAATAGCGTCAGCAGCACCAGAAAGATAGCAAAAATGAGATGAAGATAAGAAAAGATGATAAGAAAGGGATTAAAGCTATCATTGACGTTTTTAGTCATGGTGGTGACTTGCCGGACGATGATGATGGCAAAAACCAGGTAGATGAGGGCACCAATGACAAATACTATTTTTTGGAACAGAAGAATGTAGGCGCTAAAATCGGGCATATTATCTGAGGCGGCCTTCGATAGCCTCCTGCTCCTCCTCCTGGCGAAGCTGTTGAAGAACTTTGGTAACAATATCAGGATTGGGAACTTTTTCGAAAATAAACTGGGTTTGCTCGGCGGCAGTTTGAATTAAAATATTGCCGTAATTAAACATGGTTTGACTGAAGCCGGAAATTTGGGAAGTAACATCTTGAATAAAAGAAATTTTGGCGTCGGAAAAACGTTTATTAAGCAAATTAACAAAATCAATGTCGATCACCCGCTCGTCAGTGATGATGTATAAATTAAAGTACCAGGAAAGAAATTGTTCGAAAGCAAAGGCAAAAGTAATAATGTACCAGAACAGGACTGAGACCATTTGGTAGCGGGGGGGAAAAAAAGATAGAATGGGAACATAGACCAAAAACAGCGGAGCAATAACCATAAGAAGGGTGAATAGAATCCAACGGACATTGGTAAACCAGTGCTGGCGCATAACCAAAATGATTTGTTCATCCTTTTCCTGCTCGGAAAAAACGAAGTTTAGTGGCTTGATTTGAAAAGAACCAAAAGAATTTTTGGCACCATAAAGGATCTTATCAATTTCCTCCCGAATATTATTGGCAGGAGAAGAAATGTTTTTTTTCTTTTTTTTGTGATGAGGAGAAGGAGGAGAGAGCAGGTTTTGGGCCGGTGGTTCGGAGGGTGGAGTGATTGGGTCATCCGGGGCAATATTGTCAAGATCGGTAGCACGAGGCATGACCTATTATATCAATCTTTAAAATCAGAAAACGCGGTTTAGTTCAAAGAAGTCGGCTAGGTTAGCAGCCAAGTGAGTCGCAGTTGATTTGGGAGGAAGGTGAAAAAAGAGCTGACGGCCAACAGGGTAGGAACGGTTGAAGTAAGCCTCGATGGAGTAAGCCATCCAATTACAATTATAAGTACCCATGGAGTAACCGTAACAAAAACCAGAGGGGAGAATAAGACCCGGAGGAAGGGAGAGGGGGAGGGTAATGGGTGAAAGCGGAAGAATAGGATTAGTGCCATATTGATTTTTGGCTTTAGTTTCGAGCTTTATTTGGGACAGCGGACCATAATAATCCCCTAGCCCAATAATGAGCGAGTAGGCACTGCCAACGATGTATTTTTGGAAAAAGCGGTGGGGCAGACCATAGATTTTTTGAAAGGTAAGACCGGGGTGGGATTGGTAAATATCAATTAAATCCATGAGAACACGCGAAGAAACATTAGTGCTCCAGCGGTTGGCAAAAGCGTAAACAAGAATCATGGATTAGGTTATTGTAACTAAAATATAGGGACAGAGATGTTTGTTATAATCGGGTATGAACAACCCATTTCCCGAGACCACTAGAAATGTAACAGACATTGTTAAATATGTACAAGAGAGAGGGAATTTTTCGGGGGAAGATAGGGGGCACACTCTACGGGTGGCAAATCGTCTTGGGTTCTTTGTTGTGGAGGTAAGGGGAGTAGAAACTACAGCACAATTTTATTTGGACGCAGGTGAAACTAAGCAAGGAGAATTTGTTTGGACCGAAGAGGTAAAAGTTAGGCAACCCGAAGATAAAAAACAAGCTGAGGCGGGAATCAATGTAGCCTATAGGCGAAGAGCATCTATTCATGAGGAAGTAGAAATAGCAGAGGCTAGTATGGGTACCAGAGGGGCTAAATTAACGAAAAATAATATTACCAGAGTACTTTTTGAAGGAGAAGCGGGGGTAACCGACTTAAGAGCTTTTGCCAAAGTAGGAAAATTGGTTGGCCAGGCAGTTGATTGCGTGTGGTCAGAAGAAGAGGGATTGGTAAAAGGAAGTGAAACCGACTTAAGTACTGTTTTGACGGCCATAAACGAGTTGTTGCCTGACTTACCTTCAAGTCGAGTTAGCAAATAATTTAATAGTATTGAAAAGTTGAGGATCAAAATTAAGAGGAATTTTATAGAGACAGTGTGATATATTACAGTATGAATAGAACATCAGGAAAACGGTTGGCAGGAATACAAAGACAAGCTAGCATAGCGGCAAATTTCATGAGAGGGCGAGATGTTTGTTATTATTTGGAATGAGAGACGAGAGAGCACCACAAAACGTATTGGGCAAAAGAATTAACGATGTAGCAAGGAGAATTATAGAAACTGGGAATGAAGGCAAATTATTGTTACCTGATTGTAGTAGTGTGAAAGCAGCGAGCGAGTACGGTGTTTTACAATTTAACGGAGAAGGATTGTCTTGTTCGAGTTTGGTTCTAGGCAGATTTACTTTAATTAAACTAAATGCGGGAGATTATCTAGAAATTTTAACTATGACAGAGAGAACAAGACTAATGTCTCTCTTAAAACCGAAGATTAGTTTTGCCGAAACTGGACATGGTGAGGATGAGACAAAAATGAAGGGTGTACTAAAAATAGAAATGGAGGGAGAAGCGCATGGACAACCCTTTGATGTATCAAGTTTGAATTACTTAGGAGAAACACAAAACTTGGAATGGAGAGTTGGGGAGCCAGGAGAACCGAAGCCGAAATTGCTGGAGGCAATTGATGAAATGTTGACCCGAGTGGAAAATGGGTTGGCCCAAATGCCTCAAATCAGAGAAGAAAAACAAGGGACAGTGTGATATATTACGGTATGATTAATAAAAATGAGCGATTAACACTGTTACAAGGGCAAGTCATTGAAACAGCACAAGCAATAAGCGCCATGGAGGGACTAGTAACATACATGATGGTTGGAGGTATGAGAATTGGCTTGAGGGTTGACAACGGTCTTCAAATTATTTCAAATGCAGAAGTGGAGTGGTCGGGTTTAACTATGGTTGGTGGAGTGTCTACGTCCGGACACAGAAGGGTGCAAATGGGTATTTACCAAGGTTTAGAACCAATCAGTGAATTAACAATGGTAGAAAGTGCGATGTTTGCGACCCGGGAAGGCAAGCCAACGGAGCAAGTTGAGCAAACGGAGGAACCTGAGGGACTTTTACGAGTTACCAGAACAACTACTGCGACAACAGAATATGTCCTAAGAGGAGAGAAGGAAGTGTCTTATTTAGGAGTTTTGGAAGGAGCACGGGTAGAATGGGCTGCTTACGAAGTGTTCGGGCCGGATGAAGAACTACTAGGTAAGGCAGAGACGCTAGTGGATGATATTAGGAAATTGGCTCAATTGCCAAATCTAAGACAAAAACCTACTCAAGATAACCCATAAGACGGTAGATTTCGGACTGCGGTGTAAGAGGCCAGGAAGAATCTTTAAGACAACTGGGGCAAGGGGCACTAGTGGGAGAACGGTGAAAAAACTTTTCTTTTAACAATTGAGGGTGGGACTGAGAGGCGTTTTGGATTTTTTCCCAAACAGCTTTAAGGGGGACAGTGAAAGAATAAAATTCAGTCCAAATGGATGAAGCCAGGGAAAGATTAACCAATGGCCAAAAGGAAGTAATGCTGGGAATCATTTTAGCTTGAATCGGTTCATTATTTATAATTCCATAAGCATTCCAAACTAAATGGCAGAGCAAATTTTGGGGACTGGCTAGATTTAAAGAAAAACCACCAAAGGACACGAGAACCGTACTAGTCGGAGGAAAAGGTTCAGTGTCAAAAATATCAATTTTAATCTGATTGCCAGGATCAACTAAAACCAAATAAAAACGGTCCCGGGGAGGGGTGGTGAGTTCATTAGTTTTGGCATAATCATGAAAATGGGAAACTAAAAAATCTCCGGAAGAAACGGCTTTTGGGCTTATGGCAGAAAGTGACGGGATGACCAAATCAAGATCGTTGAAAGGTCGATTTAGATGGATATTATTTTTACCCAAATAATGACCTAAGGCCAGTCCTCCGACAAATATTGCTTGAGGTAGATTGAGATATGGGAGTAGTTTGGTTAAAAAATTTTCAATACGCAATTTATCGGTGGAAGGATAGTTGATTAGGAGAGGTGAGGTCATTTAATCATTTTTAACATGCCGATTTGACGATCCTGATAACCTTGTTTTTGATAGAAATTATGAGCGGGATTAAAACTGTTTACATTGAGCCAAAGAGAGTCACAACCGGCGGACTTTAAATAAGTTTCAATTTCTGTGATGAGTAATTTACCAACACCGGAAGTACGGTTGGATTCATTAACAAAAATGTCGGTAATAACACCAAGCTTGGTGGGAATGACTTCAAGTAAATTGTCGTCAGATTGGGTTTCGATAAATCCGGCAACAAAACCGATTGGAGTAGTGTGGTTTTGAGCAATATAAATTTTTCCCTGATTTTCAGATACTTGATCAATTAACTCTTTGGTAAAAGTGGGTCCGTAATCTGGTTGGTGACGGAGACGTTTCATGGGGTCGTGGGCCACCAAATAATCATGCATTTGCTCGACCCAGCTGGTAAGTTGAGGAATGTCTTGGGAGGTAAAATCTCTGATGGTTATAGACATGGTTTTATAAATTTAAATAATTGTACAGGAGTTTCAAGAGATAGTGTGATATATTACGGTATGAAAAAAAGATCAGAGAGATTGGCCCAGGTTCATGGAAGAATACAAGAAGCGGTCGACTTTATGAGGCAGCGAAAATGCTACGGACTCGACACAGAAGATCCATTTTGGAGCACTACCATACCTGACAAGAATGGTAATAACTTGTCAATTATTATGACCGGAAACAAATGGAGGGCTGAAGATGGTTTAGGTGAAGTAGAAGCCAGAAGAACGACAACTTTAATAGTAAGCCCGCTTGACCCAAAGACTCAAAGCATGGGTGTTGTTACTTTGAAAGAGAGAGCCCCTTTAGTCGCTACCGGCTCGTCTAAGATTACAAGTTCTACCCTAATATCCGAAAATGACAACGGTATTACTTTTGAGGTCACAACCTCGGGTAGATATAGGGTTGATACGGATAGAGTGTCGTTTGAAGGTTTACAAGTGAGTATAGACAGTACACAAGACTGGATTTCCCCGAACAGTTCCCGCTTAAACGAAGAAGTATTGCGCCAGGCAGAAATAGTGTTGAGAAGAATACGAGATGCAACCCAAATGCCACAGGTGAGACAGAAACAAGGGTAAAAGTTGAGAGTAAAGACGGGTTAGTTCAACCCAAGTTAAGGGGTATTAAATCGAGCGAGTAGAATAGCTCGCAAGTTAAGTTTGAAAATAAATTACCCACATTGGCGGTTTGCTTAAAGCCAAATTTTTCGTATAAGTGGCGGGCGGATAAATTATTTTCTGAAACAAAAAGAAATATTTTTCGGGGAGAAAGAGAGATGGATTGAAAATAGTTAAGCACTTCTTGAAGAGCAAACTGAACTAGCCGGGTTCCAATCCCCTGCCCCTGATAATCTTTGGTGACAAAAACCTCCTCAAATTCGACAACTCCCAAAGAGGGATCTTCTTTTAAGCACCATTGTAAAATTCCAACAATTTGGTTGCCATCTTGGGCGATAACAGTGTGATTGTGGGACAAGTAACAGTCAAGGCGGGATGAGGCCAAGGAAGCGGGATAGTGTTTGAAAAAAGATTCGAGGTGAGGGCGGTGGGCAGTAGTAGCAACAGAGACTGATGTCATTTTCTTTCGATATTAAAGAGGGAAGACTTTAAAGTTAAAGCGCCGGGGGCGCGGAGGGTAAAAATGTCTTTAAAATCTCCGCCATCAAAACTAAAGTCACCTTTATCGGTAGAGAGCCGGACGGTTTTGGTATAACCACCGGTCGAGTAATCAACAGAAACGGAATTAACAGAGGACACGGGACCACCTTTACCCTCAACCTGGCGTCGGAGCTCGTCCCGGCTCCAGGCGTCTGAGTCACAGGAGCCAAGACAATTTTGAATTTGGGAAAGATGGGAAGAATCGTTGGTTTTAGAAAAATACAAAACGGCATTAATAATGTCAGCAAACTCGTCACCGGTAAGCCAGGGGTGGGAACGGCCAGCCGAGACATTGCTGCGAGTCTTGTACCAACCTTTGTAGTACCAAGACGATCCAGCCTGCTTTTCATAAGAGTCGTTTGGCCAACAACCCTGATTACCACAGGGGGTGTCCCAGTTTTGGGGTGTGGAGTGGCCCAAAGAAGAATAACCATAGTTAGCACCACCCGAGGTTGAGGCATACATGGTAGAAAATATGTTACCGGTAGAATTACTTTTTACGACAAGACCACGTGTTTCCTCAACTGCCCTCTTCCAAGTGCCGCCAGCCTCATAGCGGGAGCGCTTGTAGACCTGACAGGCTTCGGTGACACAAATAGAACCACTTAAGTTATTGGTGTAGGAAATGGCATAGGTACGGGCGGCTATGGCTTGGGCTTTGAGGGCCTCAAAACCACCCTGGTCGCCCCAACTAGAGGGCATTTCGGCAATACCAACTAAATAGTTTTCTTCAAAGGGGAGAGTGCCTACGCTGGTTTTGATTGACCCTGGAGAATCGAGTTTTTCAATTTTAATATCACCGTAGTAAGCCTTAAGAATTGTTTCAAAATTTTGACCAGCTTTAGACCGACCAAACGCACCGAATTGAGACATACCCTTACGGTGAGGTGCCCCAAAGGAAAACCCAGCAAAAGCGGGAGAGAAACCAGGATTATAGTCGGCCCTTGAAGCAGGGTCATCAGAACTACTGACGTCACCAACCGAGGTGTTGAACATGGCGTTTTTCTCAGCAATCAAAGATTGTTGGCGGCGGGAAAGTTCGGCTTTGTAGGTTTCGGCTTTAGTGATTTCTTTTTCTAAAAATCCAAAACGAGACTCGAGGTTTTTTCTGAGGGCGGCAAGTTTAACTTTTTCTCCTTCAAGTTTGCTTTTTTGAATATTTAAAGAAGTTATGCCATTAACATGAGCAATAATTAAATTACGGTCTTGAGAAATTACTGACTGAAACCAAGTGAATTGACGCAATAGCGACGTGCTTTGGTCGGAGGCGAAAAAGATGAGGTAGGGATTATATTTTTTAGAATTAATATAATAGCGACGGACACGCTGGGAAAGAAGAACTTTTTGGACTTCCAGATCGATCTGACGGTCTATTAACCGAGTACCAAGATCATTAATTTTTGCCTCAGCAGCATTAATTTGAGTTTTGGCGGAGGCAATTTTTGATTTTAATGAGGTTGTTTCCTGTTTTAAAGGCTTAATGGCGTTTTCAAGCTCAGAAATTTGGCGGGTAATGTCACCAATTTCCTCGTCAATAGTTTTGGCAAACACAACCGGGGAGAAGACTCGGATTACTAAAAGAAATAGTAGGAAAAAACGGACTAATTGAGGCACTAGTTATTTTAACACCATGATATACTTGAGCCATGATACGGGTAAAAGTTGAAGGGGTATTATTGGCCGCGGCCATAGCACT
>JBAYFX010000007.1:0-43641 GCA_041666965.1 Candidatus Shapirobacteria bacterium | reverse complement strand
AGACATTTCCCATTTGGTTTTAGTTATGGGTTACATCACTTCAACCCAGCAATATCTAAATTCAGTATCTGAGATTAAAGACAGTATGACCGATGTTACTGTCGCCCTCGAGCATTTGGCCAAAAACGACACCATCCCCGTCCTCGACCTCGACGATCTAGTGTGATATCATACGATATGGGCGAACACGACAAAAGACCTAATATTATTGCTAGTCACAACGTAAACTGTACTGTTGATTTGTCCCGAAGACCATTGGGAACTGTTTTTTCTGCCGTAATAGATGTCTACGACACTGGTATACATTTTGTAAGTTGTCCCAATGTTCAGGATACTATCATTGATGCAACCTGTTCGGTTACTGGCCGAAGGTGTGTATATAAACTTGCGGCTTAGCTTATAATTATCTCCATGCCCGAACTTCCCGAAGTTGAAGTTGTCCGTCTTTTTCTTGAGCCTTACTTAGTTGGGTCCACTGTTACAAAACTTGAAATTCTTACCCCCAAATCTTTTGCCGGTGACCCTGGTTTACTCATTGGTCAGCAAATAACTTCTTTAAGCCGTATTGGTAAACAACTCTCTATTCATCTTAATAATGGCTACATTGCCCTGGTCCACCTCAAAATGACTGGTCAACTTATACTTGTTCCTTCCAAGCAAGAGCGTCTTTTAATGGGTCATCCTACCAAGGACATGGACACCCAAATCTTACCCAATAAGTCCACCCGCTTGGTTTTTTCTTTTGACAATGGTGCTGTTTTATATTTCAACGATCAGCGCAAGTTTGGTTGGATTAAACTAATGACTGCCCCCGAAATTGAAGCCTCTCAGTCAAATTTGGGCCACGATATTTTTGACCCTCGTTTTACTCCTGATTATGTTTATTCCCAACTTCAGCGCAGCTCCCGCCCGGTCAAGTTGGTGTTATTAGACCAGCATTTCTTTGCCGGGGTCGGCAACATTTATGCCAACGACGCTTTGTTTTTATCCCGCCTTCATCCTCTTACTAAATCAAACCTTGTGACCATTTCTCAATCCCGTTTAATCCACCAGCATTTAATTGAAATCATGCGCCAGTCGGTGCTAGTCGGTGGCTCAACCGCCCGGGATAATAAATATCTTCGCCCCGATGGCACTCCTGGTCAAAACCAATTCCAGTTTCGGGTCTATCAGCGGGAGGGGGAACCCTGTTTGGTTTGTCAAGCTCCCCTAAAGCGGCTCAAGCTTGGTGGCCGGGGTACCTTTTATTGTCCCCAGTGTCAAAGGTTGTAATGTTTAAGCGCCCCTACCCGTATTAAAAGTTAGACCGTTATTAAATTAATTACCTATGAACTCAAAAACTCTTTTATTAGCATCTATCATTTTCTCTTTAGCTGCACCTTCTTTGTCTTTTGCCCAATCAGTTACTCCTACCGTCTCGCCCACACCTTCCACTTGGCGCCGCGAGTTGCGGGAAGACCGAAAAGAAATGTTTGAAAACCTCAAAGAGGCTGCTTCTAAAGCAAGGGAAGAGGTTCGTGAATTCCAAAAAGAATCGCGCGAAGTTCGAAAAGAAGCTCGTGTGGCTCGCGCCACCGCTCGCCCCACCGTCATTTCTGAGGCTAAAAAAGTTAAGTTTACCCAAAGGCTCAACGATGTTTATAATCGTTTACTTAAACAAGCTGAGGCTCGCTATACCCAACTTTTAGCCACCAAAACAAAAATTCAAACCCGACTTACTGAAGCCAAAGCCAAAGGTGTTAATACTGCCGAGGCCGAAGCCAAGTTGGCTACCTTTTCCACTTCTCAGTACACCACCGAACTTGCTGCTTTTAAAGCCGAATTTACCAAGCTCTCCACTTCTACCAATCCTGGTCTTGAGTTGGGTAGTCTTCGCTCCACCGGGGCTAAGGTCGCCAAGGACTTAAACGACCTTCGGAAAATTCTTTCCGATACTCTAAGGCTGTTAATCAAAGCCAGCAAGTAACCCATGAAAGTATTATTAATACTTTTTATTCCAATTTTGGCTCTCACTGGCTGTAATCCGACTCAGTCCAATACTAATAATTATTTGTCCGACCCCACCTCGACACCTTTGGTCACAAATCCAGCTCCTCAAGTCTCTTCTCCCGCTCCGACTGAGGTTACTCAGGATGATCTTCTTAAGAATTTAAATTCAGAGTCAGATTTAAACTTTGACGCTGAGTTTGATGCTCTAGCCCGCGATCTTCAGTAGTTTAAATACCACACTAGCCACCATAATCGCCCCCGCCATCCACACCATCAATCGGCTTAGTGTTTCCCGATACATTCTTCCCACCTTAGTCAACATAAAAGTTCCAGCTAAAAGGGAAAATATTCCCATAGTCAGCCACCAGTAGGGGAATTCACTCACAATTACTTCTCTTCCCACTTCGCCATATTCTCTTATAGTGTTCACTGGCTCATACCTTCCCCAAAAAAAGATTATTGCCGACCCTCCCACCGCGCCCATAAGTAGCAGTGCCGCCCACACGCTTTTGATTCCCGCCTCCCACGCCCAAAATATCCACCTAGGAGTCATTTTAATCCCTCCCGTTTTAATTTCTTCCATTACATTATTTTTCCGCTTTTTCATATTTTTCCCAAATGTATTTTAACTTTTTTTTGGCTCGATTTAACCTAACAGCTACGTTATTAGTGGAAATCTTCAAAATGTCGGCAATATCCTCGTAATTTTGATCTTCAAAGTAATAAAGTTCCAGTATTTCCCGCTCCCTCTGGGGAAGTAACCCAAGCATTCTTCCCACTCTTTCTTGATCTTCCGACCGAATTAATCCATCCTCAATCTCTTCTTCACCGTTGCCAATGAATTCTTCCATCCCCTCAATATTTTCAGTTTTAATTTTTTGTTTTCTCATCCAGTCTATTGCTCGGTTGTGGCCAATTCTGTAAATCCAACTACTGAACTTATACCCCGCCTTATAGGAGTTTAGGTTCCGGTAAGCCGCAATTAGAGTATCTTCCACCACGTCTTCAACCTCCTCCCTCTCCTGGTTAATGATTCTTTGTACGTATCGCGCTAACTTATCGCCATATCTCTCAATTATTTCCGAGTACATTTCAGTTTCACCCTTTGTTATTCTAGTCACCAACTCCTCATCCGTCATTCTCAATAACTCCATTATTTAAAAACTTCCTTGCTGCTCTTCTTGCTCTGAACTCTGCCAATGGCCACGTTTTCCTCCCACCTTCAATATATTTTCCTCTCTCAAACCCCATCCAGTTATAGCCTGGCCCGGCTCCCTCAATAGATACGCTTCTATCACCCAAAGATATTTTTATTGGTTCGCAATTTTTGCGACTCATACCATAATATAACATTTTTAGCTTTCTTCTCAAAAACCTCACCTTCTTTTTTATTCAGCTTTTTGGGTGCTACAATAGTAGTAACTATGAACTGTGACTGTCACTGCAACGGCAAATGCCAATTATTAGGTGGTCTTGAGCAAAAAATCATGGAAGTTCTTTGGGCGTCGTCAGTACCTCTTAAACCGGCTGCTGTCCAAGCCAAAATGTCCGATTCTTACGCCTATACCACTATCATGACCGTTCTTAAGCGCATGACCGATAAAAAACTGGTTAAGCGGGTCATGGAAGGTAATGTTTACACCTATGTAGCTGCTATTTCCAAAGCTGATTTTGCCTCTTCGTCCCTCGGTGATCTTTTCGAGCGCATTTTTCACTCCTATGGTGACTTTGCCCGCTCCGCCTTCGAAAAAGTTTCAAAAAAGCACGCTCAGTAACCCGGATACTTTTCTCCGCTTAGTGTGTCGCGGATATATTTCTCCGGGTCAAATTCAATTCCAAACGCCTCTCTTAGTATTATCTTGGCAATATAAGCGTTTCCCAATTGGTTAGGGTGCCAAAAATCCGGCTTATCCTTATATTTAAAAGTATATAGTTTATTCAGTTCCAATTTGTCGAATTCGGCATACGTGTCAATAAATTTAGTCATTCCCCATTTGTATTTTCTATCTTCTTCTACAAAGTCTTTGTAAGTTTTTGCGGCTCTTAAGTTGTTTGGTCTTATGTCTGTTGCCCATACTGTCTCCACTGGTTTTAATGCCTCAATTATTTTCCCAATATTTCCTTTATGCTCCATCAGACTAACCCTTTTAATCTTGTCGTTAGCACCAATCATTACTATTACTAGATCCAGTCTCGTTTTCAAAGTCCCGTCACTCGCCAACTTTGCAATATCCCGGCTCGATGCACCGTCAAATCCATAATTAAAACATCTTATTCCCCAGGATGGCACTCTCCAATCCTTAAACTTCGGTTGTAATTCTTCTTTAAGTACATACTCCACAATTTCCCGCCAGTTGGGGTGGACCCATTCAGCGCTGGTTATTGAATCTCCCACGAATGCTATCCAATACTTACCTGTTTTTCCCAAAGTATCTTTTACTACTGTCATTTGGTCCATGACAGATTTTAGCATTGACAAATAACTCAGGTGTACTACACTAGTAGTACTTCACATGTCCAAGTCACTAAAATCCTGTTCTTTATCCGTTACTGGTACTCATTGTAAATCCTGTGAAATTTTAATAGAAAAAGAAATCAAATCGCTCCCCGGAGTTAAATCTGTTTCTGCTTCCTCAGTTTCGGGCACAGTTTCGGTTGATTACCTACGGGGCCACAAGCCAGACATTTCTCATCTCAATCGTATTTTTAAGTCCAATAATTATGTTTTTTCAACCAGCGTACCAGAGCACCAGCGCACCAGCGCACCAAATTTAATAAATTCTCTCCTAATTGTCTCCATCATCGCCGCCATCTTTTACTTTTTACAACAATCCGGTCTTTTTTCTTTAGTTAATGTCGGTCCGGAGACACTTCCTTTGGCCTTTCTTCCTTTTGGTTTACTGGCTGGTTTTTCCACCTGTGCTGCTTTGGTTGGGGGAGTCGTTTTGTCCCTTTCCCGCCAGTGGTCAGCCAATTCTTCGGGTCATCCCCTTGCGCCCAACCTTATGTTTAATTTAGGCCGCCTCGCTTCTTTTACTCTTTTGGGCGGAATACTAGGTCTCTTGGGCCAAACCCTTCGTTTATCTTTAACCGCCGGTGCCATTCTCACCATCTTAGTCTCTGTGTTAATGTTTGTTTTAGCCCTTCAAATGCTGGGGGTTAAAGCTTTGGCCAATTTCCAATTAGCTCTCCCCAAAAGTATTACCGGTCGCCTGGCCGACGAAACCAAGTTTAAAGGAACATTAATGCCCCTGGTTATGGGCGCCCTTACCTTCTTTTTACCTTGTGGTTTTACCCTAACCGCTCAGTCCCTGGCTCTGGCCACCGGTAGTTTCGTCGGCGGTGCCTCAATTTTAGGCTTCTTTGCCTTGGGCACTTCCATTCCTCTGCTTCTTATCGGCCTTGGTGGTGCCAAAACCATAACTCGCCCTGCTGTCTCCCAAGTCGCTGGTCTTCTGGTTTTGCTTTTTGCACTCTACAACATAAGTGGACAGCTTACCGTTCTTGGTTTAACTCCTAGTTTTAAATCCGCCCCCGGCATTGCTCAAGCCTCCGATTTGCCTCCGATCGTTAATGGTAAACAGGTTGTCAAAATGGACGCCTCATCTCAAGGTTACTTTCCTTCCCGCCTTAAAATTAGGGCCAATGTTCCTGTTCGCTGGGAAATAACTGACAAGGGTACTTCCGGCTGTACCAATGCCGTTATTGCTCGTGATTTTATTGAGGGGCCCATCAATCTTGTTCCCGGTACTACAGCTGTTAGGGAGTTTACTCCCACCCGTCTCGGTACCTATCGTTTCTCCTGTTGGATGGGCATGGTCTCTGGCACCTTTGAGGTTATTTAACCTGTTCCTTTTTAATCAAACTTCCGAGTCTTACTCCAAGAGGAATAACTGTCACAACTCCAAAAATTGCCAAAGAACCCATCGTTCTTCCGGCTCCCCATCTGTCAATAGAAAATCCTATTATTGGCCCCAAACCAGCTACGATTAAATTGGTTAGTAACGATAAGGCTGATAACGATGTAGCTCTATATTTAGACTCTATTTGGTCGTTTTGCCAAGCAATCAAACTCGGTTGTCGATAGCCGTCTGTTAGTTTTCGTAAATAAACACTACTTATTGCTCCAGCCCTTCCTGCTAAAAGCGAGAGGGCAGACCCTATGGTTTGGAAGACTGCTAAAAATAGGGGAGCTGTGCCTAATTTTAATTTGCCATCAATCGCAGGTATTAATCTTGTGCCTACGGCTCTGGCTAAGTATGTCCCCGAAACCAATATGGCCAGTACTCTCGGGTCAAATCCTCCTTGTGCCAATCTCGGTTCGTACAAGTACCACACACCTGTATAAGACACTACGCCAACAGCAATCGAAAACAATGAAATTGCCTTTATCTTTGGATTGCTAAAAATATGATTAAAGCCTTCGTAGTTTTGCTTAAAGTATCCTTTAATTGTCCATTTTTGTGTTTCCATTTTTGGTTCCTGATAATTGCTCGATACCCACCAGCCTATCCCTGTAACTAAAATCATAAAAGTATATGGAGTCATCGGTGATATTTTGTATAAAAACCCTCCTAAAATTGCTCCTATAGCCATACCAATGGTGTTATACATATAGGTATCTGCCTCCACTTTTTTATACCTCGATTCTTGCCCGTTTTCTTTCAAAGAGTCATAAACCAGTGCCGAGTTGGCCCCCGATGTAAAAGCGCCATCTGTCTGGTAAGCCATTTGCCAAATCAAAAACCCCCAAAAATCGTGTCGAAAAAACAATAATACGTAACTTAAGAACAATATTGCTCGTCCAATTGTGACCGTCTTTTTCCTTCCCAACATGTCCGCCATAGCACCTGAGGGTAGTTCCAACAAAGTACTCCAAAACAAACTTATTCCCATCGATAAAGATATTTGGCTAAAACTTAAAAACTGTCCCCATACCAGTACCCAAACCCCAATCGGTACATAAAACCAGTTTAAAATCGAATCAAGTTTGTAGACCCCAACGTTCACTTTCCAATCAGTTTTTCCCACGACCTATCTTACCATTGTTATTTATCCCTCAAATACCAGTGAGTAATAGCCTTAACCACCGTCGCGCCAAGTAGAGCAATTATTAGGATTGGGTCAACTTTGTTAACTTGTGCCACAGCGCTACTAGCCGCCTGGTAGGCTACCCCTATGCCTAAAGCAGTTACCATAAACCACATGGCGTTTCTCTCCGCCAGGGCCTCGTGCATGGTGTCCCGCTCATCTTTTTTAATCCTATACATTACCCCAAGTAAATCAATCGCCATTACCGCTGCCCACCCTAGCATTAGGGGAGTTTTCCACTCCTCAGCAATTGGCAAATTGGGAATCAGGGCCAGTGGGGCCGCAACAACCAAAATGTAAACCCAACCTTGCCAGGTTTTTGGGGTTAAGCCCCAACCGCTAAATTTTCGTGGTCCAAACCACTCGGCTTTTGCAAACATAGTTTTAATCTTCAAAACTAAATAAATAATCAATTTTGGTCTTAAGAGTTTTGGCCACATCATGTGCCAGCTTCAAAGAGGGCACATATTTCCCTTGTTCCAAAAACACAATTGTCTCCCGACGGACGTTGACCGCATTGGCCAATTGGTCTTGGGTCATATTGTATTTTGTTCTTAATTCCTTAATTTTTGTTTTCATACGTTAGAATAATCTAACAACTATATGTTATAACTTTCTAACATCCTTGTCAAGTGATATTATTTCTTATGATCAAAGCAATCACTTTTGACCTTGACGGGGTTTACTTCACCTCCGACAGTTTCCGTAATTTTAAAAACGCTCTCCCTAAGACCGTTTCAGATCCTGAGATTATTGACTTTGTTTTTTTTAAATCTGATCAGCAACTTCAATTCCGGTGTGGCCAAATTTCTGAAACTGATTTTTGGACTTATGTTAAAACTACCTTAGGTGTCCATCTTTCAAATGACGACGTTTTTTCACTTTTAGCTAATCATTACCAAATAAACTCCCAAGTTAGTGAAGTGGTTAATAAAATCCGTGAACTTGGTCTCAAAACCGCTATCTGTTCCAACAATAATGTAACCAGAATTCGCGAATTAGATAAAAAATTCAACTTTTTAGCTGATTTCGACATTAAAGTATTTTCTTATGATGTTGGTGTCACCAAACCGGACCCAAGAATTTATCAGGCACTGATTTCTCAATCAGGGTGTATCCCCTCAGAAATTATTTATTCCGATGACAAGCCAGAAAATGTCACCACCGCCCAAGAGCTAGGAATTAATGCTTTCCCTTATCTTGACTTTGATGATTTTCAAAACCACCTCCGTTCTTTAGGTGTTGCCATTTAACTAGCTTTATACTACATTAGTAGTAACATGATCGTTTCAGTCATCACCTTCATCTTAACCCTCACTTACTCACTGGCTCTACCTGTCTACGCCCGGGCCCAATGTCCGGTTTGTATTGTCACTGTTGGTGGTGGCATGTTGTTGGCTCAAAAATTGGGGATTGATGATTTGCTTGTTTCCATTTGGATTTCCGCTCTCAATACAGCGCTGGCTTTTTGGTTAGCCCCCAAGCTCCAAAACGACCGTCTCAAACTAAAATTCTTAACCAATCCCTTAATCTTATCCTTTTTACTTTTAGCCTCTACTCTGGCCTATTTCGTCTTTACTTCCCAAACCGGAGGTAATAAAGTTTTAGGAGTCAATAAAATCATTCTCGGACAGACTCTTGGATTTTTAACCATGGTCGTTGGCAACCTTGGATATCTAAAAATTAAAAAGCAGCTTGGTAAAACCCCTTTTCCCTACGCCAAAGTCGCTTTTCCGGTTGGCTTGACTCTAATAATTACCCTCATTTTCAAACTCTCTTTTTCTCTTTAATTTATCCTTTGGGTTAGCTGGATTATATATCCATCGGGATCTTTAAATTTAAACTCTATTGCTCCGTAATCTTTGGTTTTTAGCGGGTCAACTATTACAATTTTATCTTTCACCTCATTCCAGGTATTTTCAATTTCATCTACCTCAAAAATTAATACTATACTTGCCCTTGGTTCCTCACCTCGAAATTCACCAATCTCGTTTATAAAATCGACAATACCGTAAAATTGCAATCTTGAGCCTTTTGGTGTTTGTACTTCTGCCCAGCGAATTTGGTTTTCAACTATAAGTTTATTACTTATTTCGCACTTTAAATATCGTTGATAAAACGCAATTGACTGATCTACGTTTCTCACCATTAATTCTGTAACCATCTGTTTTAGATCAATGTTTCAATTAAAAGGTAGTATACAAATAGTCCTACCAGTGTGGCCGACTCCCACCTTTCCAGTTTATTCTTGCTCCTAATAAACGCCATTAATACTGCCAATATCAACGCATATTGAACCGTTGGCCCCCACATCACACTTTTACTACTCAGTACTATTGGGTTAATTATCGCCGCCAGGCCAACCACTAAAGTTGAGTTAAACACGCACGAACCTACAATGTTGCCCATCGCCATTTCCCTCCTTCCTTTCCTTACCGCCGCCATATTAAACACCAGCTCCGGCATTGAGGTGCCAATGGCTACTACAAATAGGCCCACAATTATTGGCGGTACTCCAAGTCCCGCCGCTAGTTGGCTAGCGCTGTTAATTAACGCCATTGATGCTCCCACCAGTCCCACAGTCCACAATCCCAAGTGTCCTAAAATCCTAAACGGGTGATGTTGGTGGTGTTCATAATTGTTTATTTTCTGCTTCGTCATTCTCATTACAAACAATATAAACACCGCCACTAGTATTACTCCCTCAGCTCTCCCAATTCTCCCGTCTCCAAGCACTAAAGCATAGGGGATTAAGGTCAGCCATATGGGTATTATTTCCCTATCTTTCCATCCGCCTTCAAACTTAACCGTTTTTGCAGCCACGCCGGTTAGTCCCAGTACTAGTGCCAAATTCACCAAATTAGATCCCAGTGCGTTTCCCAAGCCAATTTCTCCCTTGCCCTCAACGCTTGATACTACGGTTACTGCCAGCTCTGGCAAGCTGGTGGCTGCCGCCATTAATACCGCGGTAGCTCCAAACTTATCCCAACCCATTGTCCGGCACCAGCGTGTCAACCACATTGACAGTTTTTCCGCCGAAATAACTAGTCCTATTCCGGTCACTAAAGTTACGATAATTGTTACCACTTTTAACAGTATAGCTGCTACTACCACTGTCGTTAATATTTAAGGTAAAATTTACCCATGAATACACCCGATCTTAAACAATTCATGGACAAAGTTAAGGCCGCCGAAAAAGGTCACGGTTTAGATCTTTCCATTGGTGAAGATTTGTCCATGGCTATCATGAACTTAATCTCTTTGGAGGAACACATGTTTTTCAATGGTAACAAAACCGGTAAAACTAAGTATTTTGAACTTTTAAACGAAATTCGGGAAATGCGCAAAGTCTTAATGAAAGAAATCGTTAAAAACCCTGAAGCGGAAATTTGGTGTACCAGTAAACACTTACTAGCCACTTCCATGCGGCTTTTTGAAGTCGGCACCAAGTATCAAACCAAAGGGGAGTCAACTAAAGCCCATGATTATTTTCAAAAGTCCTACCACCTCTACAATCTTTTTTGGGGTCTGAACCTCAACCTGGTTAAGCCGGGAAAGGAGATTGCTATCGAACCGGTACTCGAAGAAAAAGATTCTGAAGTTATGCCAAACGCCAAAGGTGGATTAATGGGTAAGTTAAGCAGCACCATCGGTCACATTCTCGATTGTTGTCGCGAATAATTAGCTTCGTCTAATAAGAATCCTAATTCCCATCAGTATTAAAAGTAAGGGCCACCAGTTGCTCCACCATTCCTGCCAGTTAACCGACCATAACCCCAGTTTTTGCCCGACCATAATAACCCCGGTTATAATCAGCACCAAACCCAGAATTTGCCCCCCGTTGTTTCTTTCCATTATTTAATCAACAAATAACCTCCCAAACCAACAAGCACAATCGGCCAAAACCAATCTCCTTCCAAGTGAATCGGAATCAGTTTGTTAACCAACAATAGTAATCCCAGCACAATTAAAGCAATTCCCAGTGTTGGTACTGTCCTGCGCCCTTCCATTTCTCCCCCTCGATGGTCAGCTTTAATTTCCTCTACCAGTTCGGTTGCCCTTTGTCCCACGTCAGCCGCTACCGCCCTGACTTTTTCTTTCTTGTTAACTACCGCTATCTCTCCCGGTTCCCTAGGAATTACTAAAGCCAAAATTATATAAACCAGTAGTCCACTCCCACCCCCCAAACTCATTGCCACAAATATTAATCTGACAATAGTTGAATCAATTTGGAAAAACTCAGCCAACCCTCCGGCCACTCCCGTTAACACGTAATCAGTCCTTGATCGGTAAAGTTTTTTATTAGTCATAAATTTATTATAACTCTACCTGCCCGTCGCCGCTTGAAGTTTTTCTTCGGACATCAGCTTTATTCTTCGGTTTTTGGTCGTTATTATTCCCTTTTTTGCCATTTTCAAAATTTGAAGAGTTACTGTTTCCCGTGATAATCCGGTCATTGATCCGATTAGCCGGTGGGGAAGTGGTAGGTCTAATTCTTTCTTTCCCCCTTCAATTTGACTGTAATACCGGAAAATGAAATCAAGTGTCGTGGCTACTCGCTCATAGGCGTCCCCAGCCATAATTCGGGCCATATTTACAGTTAGGTCACTAAACCCCCAAAGTATCAACTTCATTATTTCCACATGAAGACTCAAATCTTTTTTAAAAAATACTAAAAAATCGTCCTCAGGAACCAACCAAATTTCGGCTGTGGTCAACGCCTGAAGTGTGTAAGCGGTGGGTTTTTCTAGCAAAGTTGAAACTAGCGTTACATAAAATAAAGGATTAAGTACTGGAAGTGTTAATTCTT
Source organism: Candidatus Shapirobacteria bacterium (assembly GCA_041666965.1). GTDB lineage: Bacteria > Patescibacteriota > Microgenomatia > UBA12405 > UBA12405 > JBAYFX01. The sequence continues at coordinate 31,751 of JBAYFX010000007.1, read as the reverse complement.
CTCCGGCTTTATTTTCAAAATAAGCCCGAATGTACCCGCTTTTAATCATCCCTACATGATTAACCTTTTCTCCTTGTCTAAAAATTATTTCTCCTTTCTTTAGTCTTTTAGATTTGTAAGTAGAAAAAAAAGTGTTTAGACTATGTTGGTTGTTTAAGTTCATATTTTTAAATAAAAAAGGTGCCTACTATTATGCTCTCAAACACCATAATTACACGATAACTTTGTAATAAATGAAACATATAATATCATTAATAAAATTATTATAACCTTTCCATCATCTCCTGCCAACCCCTTAATACTTCAAACCCTTTTTGCCAAAAAGATTCTTGGGTTACATCAATGTCCGCTTCCTTCAAAATTACAAAAGGGTCTTCACTTCCGCCAAATGTAAGAATTCTCTCAATTTTGTCCGACATTATTTTCCCCTTTTCTTTATATTCTTGGTACAGCGCCAAAGACAAAAGTTCTCCAAAATTATAGGCATAGCAATAAAACGGTGTTTCAAAAAAGTGACTTACGTACAGCCACTCATTAGCAAAAGACTCATCAGTTTCCACCGCCTCCCCAAATTGTTCTCTAAGGTTATTCAAATACACCTTCGACAATTCATCCGGTTTAATTCCCTTAGAAATCAATTCATGGGCCTCAATCTCAAACCTCACAAAATAGTTTTGTCGCAAAATAGTAGCGTAGGAGTCGGCAATTTTGTCCGATAGCATTGCTCTCTTGGTTTCCGCGTCTGCCTTCTCAAATAGTTTTTCAAACAACATCATTTCTCCCAACGTTGAGGCAGTTTCAGCCAAAGGTAGAGCTGAGTGTTGGCTTGATGGGTAGTGATTTTGGGCAAAAAGTGAATGCACTCCATGTCCAAGTTCATGGGCTAAAGTCGACACGTCTCTCGTCTGTCCGGTGAAGTTGAGCATTACGTAGGGTGTAATTTTTGGAGAAATGGTCGCGCAAAACGCTCCGCTGCTTTTAGCCTCACCCGGGTAAACGTCCACATGTTCATTTTTCAAAATCAGTTCTGCTTTCTGTTTAAACCCCTTCGAAAATTCGCCAAATGCTCCCAAGGTCAAGTCAACCGCCTCTTCCCAGCTATATGTGTCTTGTTTGGAAGTTAGGGGTGCGTATACGTCCCATCTTTTTAACTTTTTCATTCCCAGTACTTTTGCTTTAAATTTAAAATATCTCCAAAAAATATCGCGGTTTTTTCGGGTAACGTCCAAAAGTGTAGACACTACCCCATCCGGAATATCATTGGCAAAATTCCGAACAGATATTGGGCTTTTGTAGCCTCTCAGTCTGGCTTCAAATCCCCAGTCTTTCACTACTCCCTGGTAAATCACAAACAACTTGTCCATATTGTCCCCGTATTTGGTTAGCAGCGCTCGGTAACTGGCTTCCCGCTCCTGTGGGTCCGGGCTGTGGGTATATTTAAGTAGTTCAGATTGGTTTTCAATAATTTTAGTTTCCCCACCAATCTTCATTTCAAACTTCAGCTCAGTTGTAATCATTTCCCTTAACTCGTTTAAAGGCCCAATCCCGTAAGTGTCCTTGTAGTCAATTATCATTTCTTCCCTCTGGGCCAAAGTATGCTTGGCAGCCCTTCTGCCGTGCCACAGTCCGTATTCCAAATCTTTTATTGCCCCAAATAGTCTTTTAGCTTGTGTTTCACTCAGGCTTTCTTTACCTTCTACCGATAACCCTTTAAGCCAATGTTCAATTTTCCGGCTCTCATCGGCCATTTTCAGTGCCAGCTCAGTAATCTTTGATTTCATCACCTTGGCTTCGCGGTCGTTTACGTTAACCGCTTCCATTAAACCAGGTCTTGAGCCCAAAATTGCCATTTTTTCTTCCAATACCTCACTCCACTCCAAAAACTCTCTAAATTCTTTAATTTCCATTTCTCCGTTAAGCCTCTCCCACCATTTGTTGATATTGGCAATTTCCCCCTCTACTTGGGCAAACCTTTTGTCAAATTCAGTTACCGGCCACAAGTCATCTAGTTTCCACTCAATTTTACGCATTCTCTATTTTACCTTAAATCTATATTCCTAGTTGTTTTCTCTGTAAACTGAAGTGTCACCTCCTGCCAACCGTTTTTCTGGTTTAAACTACCTTGTGTCTTCAAAGAATTTTATCTTATCTTTAGTTTTTGCCCTAGTTTTAATCCTCTCCGGTTTTTTGCGCTACACCCAGGTAAAGAATTACAATTTTCCTCTAACCTTCGACCAAGCCCGCGACTTACTTGATATTCGAGTTCTTGCCGGTTTTCACGATTTTAAAATTTCCGGGCCTACCACTTCCATTACCGGTCTGAATCTTGGTCCTTACTATTACATTTTTAATCTACCCGCCTTTTGGTTGGGTAGTGGTGACCCTCAAGCTCTGGTTATCTACAACATTTTTTGGTTTTTATTCACCGCTGTAATCATCTTCCTCTATTTCTTTAAAAAAAATATTCAAATTGGCCTTATCTTCTCCCTTACCTTTCTCATGGCCCCCCAGCTATTTCCCACAACTCACTATTTTTGGAATGCCCACACTGTGGTTTATTTTGTAGTTTTTTACTTTCTCGCTCTACTAACTTTTCTTGAGTCAAAAACATTTAAATCCGCTCTAATTTTGGGAATATTTTCGGCTCTCGTCATTCAGTTCGAAGCCGCCTTTGGTAGTCTTTGTTTTGCCTTTTCCCTGCTTACTGTTCTTTTGTTCAAAAACAGGCGTAATTTTAAATTCTATTTAATCGGGTCCCTTCCCTGGTTTTTGCCCCAACTGGCCTATGAAGTCCTCCACCGCTTTCAAATGACCCGACTTTTTCTGGGTATTTTTAACGGTCAAAATCTCATCCTTGGTCAGTCAACCTCGTTAACCCAAATATTTTCTACTCATCTTGCCACCCTACTTAAATATTTTGAAGGCCAGTTTATGTTGCCTTACTGTTGGGGTTTATTTTTACTCCTCCCCCTCATTCTCTTTGCCATTTACAAAAAAGCCCACCCAGCCATTACCCACGTTTCTCTGTTTATTGTTTTTGCCCTTGTTTACTACACTCTAATTTATCGTCACCCCCTTAAACCTTGGTATTTAGACGGACTTAGGGTTTGGTATTGCTTGGTATTTTCGCTAATCTTGGGCTCTGTGGTTCGTTTAAAAAGACTTGTCTATCCCATTCTGGCAGTATTTTTACTATTTAGTTTTACCTCAACCGTCAGCGACCAACTGAAAGTTTATCGCCAAAGTCTTCCCAGCCGCGATCCAAAAAACACCGCCAATCAACTAGCTGCTATTGATTGGGTCTACGCCCATTCTGCCTCCGTTCCCTTTGCCGCTTACAACTATGTTCCCGAAACCTACGATTTTCCCCTCCAATACTTATATTGGTGGCATGGGCAAAAAAAATATCACCGCCAACCAACATCAGTGTCCTACAGTTTAGCTCCTGTTCCCGATTATGTTCGTTCATCAGCCTCTTTTACCCCTGTGTTAAACGCCACTCCTTCTCTCATTGCCCTTATTTATGAAAACCAAGCCCAATACCTTGACTGGCTCAATCAGTTTACCCACTATTGCCCTCAGGACAAATTTACCTATTCCTGGGGCACCACCGTTGAAATTAGAAAATTACCCTCAAAAGATTCTCTCTCATGCCCGTAATCACCCCAGATTTTGGGTATGAACTTTCCCTTGTCCCTCCCGGAACCCGGTTTCTTTTGGGTATTGATGAAGTTGGTCGGGGGCCGCTGGCCGGTCCGGTAACCATTGGTGCTTTCCTTCTCGATCTTTCTACTTTTGACCCGGAAGTTTTTATTAAGCTCGGGGTTCGCGATTCCAAGCTCATCTCTCCTGTCAAACGTCAAAAAATTAATACCTCCTTTGTGTCTCTTGGCTTTTCCTTTGCCACCTATTCTCTGTCCTCCGAAGATATTGACCGGCAGGGGATCGGTGTCGCTATCAGGTCCCTAATTTCTAGCGCACTAGAGCACTATCGCACAAAAGCACAATTTTGTCTGATTGACGGTAATTATTCTCTAACCCACCCCCGTGTACGCTCCGTTATCAAAGCCGATACTTCTTGTTTTTCTGTCGCCGCCGCCTCAATTGTCGCTAAAGTGGATCGTGATGCTCAAATGGATACCTATCATCAAACTTATCCTAACTACGGTTTTGCCGCCCACAAAGGCTATGGCACTAAGGCCCATTTAGCTGCGCTCACCACCCACGGTCCCTGTCCCATCCACCGCCGGTCTTTCCGCCCGGTCCGTGTCCTTTGCCCTTAACTATCTCCACCGTTTTTTCAAACCTTCCCTTTCTATTTCCTCAATTTTCCAATCATTGGTAGACAGGTTTTCCCTCTGCCGACTAACTTCGCCCAGCACCAATCCGGCCGTCACCGAAATGTTAAAACTTTGAACCATTCCCTTCATGGGTATTGTTAACTGGTGGTCCGCCAACTTTGTGGCAGTTTTGGACAGTCCCCGATGCTCGTTTCCAAACATTAGGGCAATTTTTTTTGCTCTTATTTTTGTTTTCCATAAGTTTTTGGCTTTTTTACCAATGGTTGTTGCCCAAATCTCGTAACCCTCAGCCTTCAGTTTGTTTAAAGCTTCCTCGGTTGATTTAAACACCTCAAAGTCCAACCATTTATTAGCACTGCTCGAGCTTTCTTTCCCCACCCGTTTTGGGTTAAACGCTACCTCCCGCTCAAATATCAGCCACACTTTTTGAAACCCCAGCCCCTCCGCGCTTCGGCACACTGCCCCGATGTTGTGGGGGTCGTGTACGTCCTCCAATACAATTATTCCCTCCTGCCGGACCGCAATTACTCTCTCAATTTTTTCCTCTCTCGTTTCTTTCTTCATTATTGGGTCACCAGTCTGGGTGCCGTCTGCCAAATAATAACCAAGTTAATAACCGCCAAAACTAGTAGTCCGACCATTATCATTTTTCTAAATTTATTGTCCATTTTTCCCACCACCCAGCTTAATCCAATTCCCAAAATTATCATTACCACCGGATAGATTACTAGCCCCAATACTTGGTTGTCCCACACCTTTTCCCAAGGAAACCTCAGCATTGTTTTAAGTTGTAAGTCCGAAAATTCACCCCTTGGCCACCCCAGCCACTGATTACCTGCCATTATTCCAAAGTATTTTGTTCCCTCAATTATGGTAAACCTCAAACTACTAATTATTGGTATCAATCCTGTTGCTGCTACTAGCCACTTAATTCTTTTTCTTTGCCAAAAACTAACCCCAATTCCCGCCGCCACTACCCCAATCTGTAACATCATTAAATTGTCACTCATCGGCCCATAAATTACTTTCCACCCGAATGATTCTGTTGACCTTAAAACCAACCCCCAACTACCTAATGTAAATATTAGTCCCCACCCCCACCAACTCCATTTTTTAATTATTGCCACTAGGCCAAACATTACCGCCAATAATATCCACCATGGTTGGTAATTTGTCGCTTTTGGTTTTAAGGACTCCAGGTTTCGGTCCAAAAAACTACTTTTGTCAGCCTTAAAATAATCCCCAAACGCCAGGTTTTCTTGATAATTTACTTTTTGGTTTAGTTTTAAATTTTCCCTATAGGTAGTTGTCAGTTTCCAGTCACCCACAATTTTATTTTGGTTCACACCGCCATTATTTTCCCTAAATTGCCCGGCAAACTGGCTCATGGTTACCATCTTTACCCCCTGACTTTTGGCGTACCCAATTTGTCTTTCCAGTTCGGTTAGTTGTCCCACTGCTTCTTGCCCCACTTCCAGCCCCAGCGTTATTTGTCCGGCACCAATATATTCATCGGCCAACTTCTTAAAATATTCAAAATCTTTTCCCAAGTTGGTGTAGTCATTGGCCTGAACCGAGTTGTTCGACCATTCTATTCCTTGTCCTTTATACCCCAGCTCCAAGTCCCTCTGTGCCCACTGAATTACCACTGCTCCCAGATTATTCTCCAAATTTTTAGCTGGTACCAGTACGTTAGTATTGCTTGGCCAGTAGGGGACGCCTGTCCATTGTCCCCACACTCCGTAGCCATCTGTCCCTTTTTGGTCAGCCACAATCATTACCGTCTCAAGTCCGTATTTATTCTTTATGTAATTTAAGCTCCAACTGTCAATCCACCAGGCTCCCACAGATTTGGGCCAATATCCAAACCTGGCCTTAAATTCACTGTAGTATTTATCAATCATTTTCGCCCTCTGGCCTCTTTCATAGCCTGATAAAAATACCACCCCCGGGTCATACCAAGGCTTTTGTAAGTCATAGTAAACCTCCGTCTCTTTGGCTAGTTTTTGGTCAACTTCCAGCCACGCCCCCACCTCGTCCTCGGTTCTTGTTTTTAATCTTTTGGTAATATCCTGGTCAATAATTGCCCCATATTGTAACAGCCATGTCCCCACAATTTTTTCTGCCTCCCCAATCTTAATCTGGTCCTCTAAATGTTTTATGTCCGGTTCCTGCCATCTTACCAGATCCCGCACCGGGTTAACCCACACTCCATATTTTTCTTGTGCTTTGACCTCAGTTACACTCCAAAGAGTCATACCAAAAATAATTCCCAAAATAGCCAGCCTCTTCATTGCCTATTGTCTCATACCGTTTGTTTACTTCAGAGATGGACTTATTTTTTTCCAAGCCTTGGCTCCAAAGTATCCAGCTACCACCGCTCCCAATCCCACTACTTGTCCCAGTTTATCCCAATTCACCATTACTAAATTATCTTTTGAAATCAGGTAGCTACTGACAAATACAAGTGCCATCCCTACCCACCACCATTTTTTAATCATCCTCCCACTTTACCCTAATTAATCTCCTCTTTCAACAAATTTCCCCAATTCTTACACACTTATTACATGTGGAGCTGTCTTATTTTTCAGTCCGTCAAGTTGATTATTAGTTTCTTGGGCTATACCTATTATGCTTTCAGCAACTTTTTGGGTAACGGTTTTGTTTAATGGTGAGGGGACTATCATTTCATTTGATAACTCATTTTCCCCAACGCATCCCGCGATCGCTTCAGCCGCCGCTATTTTCATGCTATCTGTTACCTTACTTATTCGGGCGTCTAATAAACCCCTAAAAACTCCTGGGAAAGCCAATAGGTTATTTATTTGATTATTAAAATCACTTCTGCCGGTTCCTACAATCAAAGCTCCACCGGCTTTAGCTTCAAGTGGCATTATTTCCGGTACCGGGTTAGCCATCGCCAGTACTACAGCCCCCTTGTTCATACCGGCCACCATGTTTCTGTCCACAATATTTGGCGCACTTACCCCAATAAACACATCAGCCCCCTCCATTGCTTCTTTTAGTGTGCCTGTTTTTCTTTCTTTGTTGGTGACCAGTGCCATTTCTTCTTTAATCCAGTTTAAGTTATTTCTGCCCCGGTAAATTATTCCCTCCGAGTCAACCATAACAATGCTCTCTACCCCCCAGGCCAATAATAGTTTGGCGCTGGCGATTCCCGCCGCTCCGGCACCGCTAATTACTACTTTGATTTTGTCTTTTTCTTTACCGGTTAACTTCAAGCTGTTAATAATTGCTGCCAATACTACTATTGCCGTCCCGTGTTGATCGTCGTGGAATACTGGAATTTCCAGTTTCTCACTTAGTCGGCGCTCAATCTCAAAACAGCGTGGGGCGGAAATGTCCTCTAAGTTAATCCCGCCAAAAGTCGGGGCAATCTGTTCAACTGTCCTAATAATTTCCTCAGTCTCCTGGCTCGCCAAGACTATCGGGAAGGCGTCCACCCCACCGTATTCTTTAAACAATAGTGCTTTACCTTCCATTACCGGCAGAGCCCCCAGAGGTCCAATATTTCCCAGCCCCAATACCGCCGATCCGTCAGATACCACCGCAATAGTGTTGCCTTTAATTGAATACTCCAGTGCTGCCCGAGGGTCTTGGGCTAAAAGCTTTGACACCGCCGCCACTCCCGGAGTGTAGGCCACACTCAAGTCGTCCCGGTTTTCAATTGGCCCAAACTTGCTTTTGATTTCAATTTTCCCCCCTCTTTCTTTATGTTTATCCAAAGATGCCTGATTGTAGTCCATGACTTATCTTATCCTATTACTTCAGACAGGTCGTTAATTAATACTTCTTTGGGCCGGAATCCTACTAATTCCTTAACTAGTGTTCCACCTTTAAACACTTTCATGTTCGGAATACTGTTAATTTGGTACTGAAATGCCAAAGCCTGGTTTTCCGGTAAATCGGTATTAATTTTAACGACTTTCATCTTCCCCTCATTTTGAGAAGCAATTTCCTCCAGCACCGGCCCCATCATCAAGCACGGTCCGCACCAAGGTGCCCAAAAATCTACCAATACTGGTAGTGGGGACTTTAAAACTTCATTTTCAAAATTAACGGCGGTTACATCTGTTAAATTAGACATATTTTTTTAAATTAATTAATAATTTCTTATCATTTTGGTTTATATCTTTCAAACATCGGTCAATTTCATGGTTTACCATTTCATCTACCACTCCTTCCACTGCCGATTTAATCGCTTTCAGCTGAATTAACACTTTAGTACAATCCTCACCTTTATCAATCATCTTCTTTACCCCTTCAATCTGTCCGGTGATATTATTTAAACGTTGATTGACTGTTTTCATTCCCTATCTTAGCACACCCCCCTGGGGTGTCAACATGATAAATGTGATATTCCAAGATAGCGACAGCCTATTAGGCTAAGCGATAAAAATAAATAAGCGAAGCGAATTCAAAGCGGAACAAAAAACATTGACGAAATAGACAATGTTTTTTAAAATAATCTATGCCTCAAGCTAATTCAAAAAAAACAACTACTCCTCCCGAAACCGAATCTTTTTCAGTTCGCGGTGAGGATCTTTTAAAACGGGTTAAAGAATTAATCGCCCAAGGTAACATTCGTAGTATTACCATCTTAAACAAGGAAGGTAAAACTATTTTAGTTTTACCTCTTACTTTGGGTGTTGTCGGGGCACTTTTAGCACCGCCTTTGGCTGCTGTTGGGGCCGTGGCTGCCCTCGTAACCGACTGTACTATTAAAGTCGAGCGCAATCCCTAAAACTTCCCGGTTCCAAAAATAATATCTACTGCGTTCCCGTTTACTCCCACGCCCACATAAGCCCAATCCTTGTTTAATTGATTTTTGTTATGTGGCTCATCTCCGGCAAATATCCACTCAATTAAATGGGTTCCGGTCATGGTGTAACCATAAGATGAATTTTCTCCAACAGCGTTAAATCCCAGCTTATTAAAACCGTCTTGGTTTTCCAAATAATCTCCAAATCCAACGTGCGAGTCTAATCTCTGGTTGGTTTCAAAAAAATCCGCCCTGTTTTGAGCGTAAGCGGTCAGTTTTTCATCCCACATCAATTCTGCCACCCCATTCCTTCTCCGGTAATCATTTAGAGCGACTAAGATTTCTTTTGGAGTGGCCATAACAGAATCTTGGCCTACCCTCATTGTCCAGGTGTGCTCCCCGATTTGTTTGGCCACACCCCACTCTTTAGGTAAGTTAGGGTCATCAACAACCCTTATTGGCTGTGGGGTAATGATTTTGGTGGGTTTAAGTGGCAATGTCGATGTTGGAGCGGGAATTATTGTCACCACTATTTCCTGAGGCAGCCTCATGGTAATTAATTCTTGTGGTACTCCCCACAGCCAATTAATCACCATCATCCACCAACCTACTACAAGTTTTACCATGTCCTATTTTAACCCCTATCTTATTTGGCTTAGAATATCGGCCAACAGCTGTCCTTGGCTTTTTACGGCATAGTATCCGGTCACCACCGGTTGCCCCACCGCCCCCTCAAATACAAATTGAAAAATTCTCCCCCCGCTTCCGGTTACCCAAATCGGTGTCTCATACTCTTTTCCCCCAATTAGTATTTTAATAATTCCAATTTGGCGGCAACCCCAGTTGTCCCCCTCACACAACCTGCTTTCCCCAGACCAAGGGCGGTCACTGCCAATAGTCATTCCCCACACCTCACCAACGTCCTGGCTTATCCCTTCCCAAACCCAGGTTTTTTGTTGGTTAAAACTCCCGGTTTTTTTAATCATATTTTTTGGATATTTAACCCGCACTCCCAAGCCAACCTCCATCACACTATTCCAGCTTTCATTGTCCACCCTCCTTTTTCCCTCAATATTTTCACTACTCAAGCTAGACTCTATTGCTCCAATCGTTAGCTTTTCCGGTTTAGAATAGTCTCTAATTCCCTCAATTTTTACGCTTGTCCCTACCAGTTTTCTTACTTGTGGCCAATTAGTACTCACCGGCATCACCTGAATTTTAAATATCGGCCTCTGGTTGTCCCACCAATAATTGTCCAAAATCAAAAAAAATTCTTCCCCTTTTGTACTTATATTTGTTTTAGTCAATATTCCCGTGGCACTCACTTTACTTAATGGTCTATTTATTTTCCACCATCGGGCTGTCATCTCTCCACCCCAGGTAATCACCAAAGACATTAATAGCACTCCCGCGCTTACAATTCCCACTGCCATCAACCATCTTTTTGTCCCCCCTCTGATTTTCATTATTAATTCTACCCCATCCTTACTTAATTCTTACGTAAATCTTTTGCTCCCACCACGACCCATTCTTACACTGATCTATGTCCTTACAAGATATCTTCTACCTTACTAACATTTTATCTCAAGTATTACTTTCCTCTTTGTTGATTTTTATATTTTTCATCACTTTAAATCTTACTGCTGAAATTAAAAAAGCCGTTGAGTCTGTCCGGGTGGCTGCCCTCAATGCTCAGGAAAAATCTACTCTCAATCTTCCACCTCTAAATACTTCTTTATTTATATTTAACTTTGTTAAAAATTTAATTTCTAAAAAAAGAAATGGCCAATAATAAATCAAATACTTTCGTTGGCGGAGTTGTTGGCGCTGCTATTGGTGCCGCTGGTGTTGCCGCCGCAGTTGCTTTAAGTAAAAAGGAGAATCGGGACAAAGTTAAACGAGCTTTTAATCAGGCTAAGTCCCGTGTAAGCCTAGAAGCTAAAAAATTTCAAACAAAGGTTAAGCCTGTCGTCAAGGATGTCAAAAAAAAGATTTCCAATATTAAAAACCAAACCGGTCCAAACGAACGGAAGACTCTTCCGTCCTCTCCACGTAAGTAATTGTTAAACTATGTTAATTGTTAAATAAACCATGGATTATCGAATTCTAATAGTTGAGGATGATCCGGAAATGTTGGATTTCCTCAAAAATAAACTAAGTCAAGCAGGTTATTTAGTTTCAGGTGCCCCCAATGGTGTTAATGCCATTAAATTGGTCGAGAATACTCGGCCTCAACTTATTGTTTTGGACATGAATCTTCCCGATATTAACGGGACAATGGTTGCCAAGGAGCTCAAAAAAATATATCCTGAAGTTCCCATCATCTTTTTAACCGGTAACACCAGTATTCAGGATAAATTGAAAGGCTTCAATGCTGGGGGCGATGATTATCTGACTAAACCTTTCGAATTTGATGAGCTTTTAGCTCGTATTCATGCCCGCCTTCGTCAATCAGCCCGCAAAGTGATTGAGGTCGGTGACTTGTCACTCGACACTCAAACAAAAGTCGTCAAACGTCTGGATAAAGTTATTCCTTTGTCCCCCCAAGAGTTTCGTTTGCTTGAATATTTAATGAATCACAGTGGTCAGGTAATGTCGCGCGAGTTGATTCTCAACCATGTGTGGGAATACCAATACGATGTTAATTCCCGGGTAGTCGATGTTTATATTGGCTATCTAAGGCGAAAAATTGATCGCGACTTTGAACCTAAACTCATCCGCTCACTCCGCGGCTTTGGTTATGCTTGCGGTTAAATGAGTTAGGTAATCCTCGAGCATGGCAATTTCTGGCCACGGGTTTACCTCTGGACCTAGCGCTGCCTTCAACTTAGAGACTTCCACTTCAAGGGGTCGTCTTTTAACCATCAAGCCACCCTGGGGTGCTGTAGTGTCAATTAAATTTAGCGGTACTTCTATTTCATTCTGATCTTTTTCCAACTGGCCTAAAATCTCGGTTAGTATCGAAATAATTTTCAGTTTTTTTACTAACCTATCTCGGTTTGGATTCTCCATTCCCGCCTCCAACATGGTAATTCCCAGCTGATTTTGAATCCTGTGTCTGATTTTACTTTTAATTTCTTTTTCCATAAAAAACCCGTAACAGATTAAATGTTACGGGTTAATTATAAGTCAATTTAGCGGCGGGCTACAGCGTGACCCAAGTACACCAGTACTACAGCTCCAATTATAGCTACAAATAAGCTGTATAAATTAAATCCGGTTACCCCCGGTTGGCCCAGTAAGCTCATTAAAAAGCCCCCAATCACCGCCCCCACAACTCCTAACACTATGTCACCCATTATTCCCTGGCTGGCGTTTGTATTCATTATCATTGAACTTATCCAGCCAGCCAATGCCCCCAACACTATCCACAAAAGAATACTCATAATTAATTTTAATTATTAATTACTGATCACTCAGTTAATCAATTGTATTTTCAAGGCGCAAGAATAAATCCGGCTCAATGTAAGAATTCAGTAACTAGATTTTTTCTTAACACCCGCCCTATATATTTTTCTTACCACTAGCTTAATCAATTGTTATTTAAAAAAGAGATATTAGCCCAGTTACCATTTTTTTAACCAATTTATGACTACTATTGTCAATAATCCGCCTCCCGTGCCACAGAACACCAATAACGGTCTTGGTCCAGTGGTTGCCCTAATCTCGATTTTATTATTAGGCGCGCTTTTCTATATTTATGGTTTGCCTGCTCTCCGCAGGGCTAACTTCGGTTCTACTCCTCAAATCAACGTTCCCAATCAAATTGACGTTAATATCAATCCCTCCCCGGGTGACACTGTCATTCCCCCCACTTCAAACCCATAAGGTTTAACTCTAAAGATTTTCTATTAACTTGTTTTCCGGCAACAATAGTCTTTTCTTAATCCCCAGTTCCTCCAAAAACTCTGGGGTGTGGCTAACTATTAGTATTGCCCCTCGGTATTCTTTAAGCGCCTCCAAAATCACTCTCTGAGACATTACGTCCAAGTAGGTCGTTGGTTCGTCCAATACCAATAAGTTATAGTTTTGTCCCAGTAATGCCGCAATTGCCAGCCGGGTTTTTTCCCCTCCGGACAAGCTTTTAACCTTCTGATATATTTTATCTTCACCTAAAAGAAATCTTGCCAAAATCGGTCTAGCCCGGCTCTCATTCATTTGACATTTTTCCCTAAAGCATTCTCCAACTCTGGCTTCTTCTTCCCAGTTTTCAAATTCCTGAGAGTAATACCCCATCTTTAGTTTTGGGTCTTTAATAACTTCTCCCCCGTCAGCCTCAACAAAATTACAAATTATTTTAATTAACGTGCTTTTCCCCGCTCCGTTGACCCCCACCAAGGCCACCCTTTCTCCTCTCTTAATGTCCAAGTTAACTTCGGTTAAGACTTTTTTGGTTCCGTAACTTTTACTGATGTTTTTAATCCACACCGGTAGTGATCCTACCCATTCCGGTTCAGGTAGAACTAATTTTATTTTTTTAACGTCAGTTGGCATTGGGGGAAGTTTGGTTATTGCTTGTTCCACTCTACGTTTTAAGTTCATTCTCTGACGCACCCCCTTTTCTGATGAAAATCTGGCCATTTTAACCAATCCTTCTTTCATCTGTTTAATGTGTTTTTGCTCCGCTTCAATTTGTCGAATCAACATAGCTTCTCTTTGTGCTTTTAGTTTTATAAAACTGGAGTAATTCCCCGCATAAGTGTCCACTATTTTTGTCTGGGGGTTAATATAAAGTACCTTGTCAATATTCCTATCAAGCAAATTTAAATCATGTGACACCAATAGTACTGTTCCCGGATAATCAGCCAAAAATGACATAATCCATTTCTTACCGCCTATATCCAAAAAGTTAGTTGGTTCGTCCATTAATAGGTTATCTGGATAAGCCAAAAGTGCCCTAGCTATGGCTAGCTTTGTTTTTTGCCCACCGCTCAGTTTTAGTGGGTTTAAGTTCCAATCAACGAAACTCATTTCCAGACCCCCCATTATTCGGCGTAATTCAAAGTCCTCGGTTTTGAATTCCGGGTCTAAGTACTCCCGAATATTTTTAGCTTTTTCCATTGCCTCGTCCCGGCTTACCTCCTGGGCTACGTAGATTGTTTTTCCCTTGGTTTCTACGCTGCCCCCTTCCGGCATTTCTTTACCGGTTATCAGTTTAAATAAAGTCGACTTCCCCGCTCCGTTGGCCCCCACCAAACCTGCCTTCTGGCCGTCTTCCACGAGCAATTCAACCCCCTCAAATAGAGGCTGCTTGCTGTACCCAAATTTTAATCCGTTAATTCTAATCACCGCCTCATTTTAGCGCAAAATCCTCAAAACTTATCCGAGTGGGTTTAACTCCTACTTCCACCAGTCCATCACGAAGTTGGTACATCATCCCCGGTGCCCCGCAAATTATATAATGTCTTTCAATCGGATTATTCACCATTTCTATTATATTTTTAGATTCAATTCTTCCTTTTTTCTCACTTTCCCATACTTCGAATTTGAAATTATCAAGTCTTATTTTTGTTAATTTACTCACCCCGTAGGCTTCACTTACGTTTCTAACTACATAAATCAAATCAATTTTCCGCCTTTTTGGATTTTTTGCTTCACAGTCCAACATCCCCAGCATTGGTGTAATTCCAATCCCTCCCGCCACCAACACCACGCCTCTCTCAAAGCCAAAATTATTTCCCAGTTGGCCGTAAGGCCCCCGAATTGTTACCTCGGTTCCCACTCTTAACTTAGTTAATTTCTTGGTGTAATCACCCACCATTTTAATTCCCAATTTAATATGGTCTCCTTCTACCCCAGCAATCGAATAGGGGTGCTCTTCACTCCCAATTTCTGCGTCTTGAGTGCTCATGAACACAAATTGCCCGCCCTGATATTTTATATTTTTACCCATTGGTTCAAGTGCCAATTCTGCCACCGCCCTCTCAATTTTTACGCTTTTCACTCTATATTTGAATTTCGGTCCCCACCTGGGATATATCAGCTTCAAATATATAAACACACTCAATGCTACTGTAATCCACCCCAGCATCCACACTCTTAAAGGCCAGTATCGGGCCACATCTGAGCTAATAAAAAAAACATGTAACCCGGCTGCTACCATTACTAGCCCCATAAGTTGGTGGCTAAGTTTCCACATTTGGTAGGGGAGTTTGACTACAATTGTCAAAAATAGTAGGGCCACCATCAGCATTAGTCCACTCCATCCCACTAGCCACACCAGGTCATGAATTGGCCATAAGTATTTTAATGCCGCCTCTACATTAGCTAAACTTCTAACCGCCAAGCTTATTGGGTGGCTGGCTATTAAAATAAATGCCATTATTCCCAAAGTATGATGGAGTCGATACAGTTTATCGTAAGCTCCAAACCAATCTTCAAGCCAAGCTAGTCTCGAGCTAAGTACATAGGTCCAAACCAGAATTATTGATCCCACCAAAGCTGCTCCTTGGCTCCAGGTCAACCATGGGTCGTTGGCTATCAAAACCAAACTAGGTTTTGATAATAAAAACAAATTAATTGTTATTCCAATCGCTAGTCCTAATATCAAGTGTCCCGCTTTCATTTCTTAATCATCCCACTCATCGTCGTTATTTTCATCTCTCATGTTTGTATTTCCGGTAGTGACTGTGGTTTGCGAAGTGGCGTTTGTTCCGGTAATCAAATACGGTGCCATGCGATTCAAATTATTACCGTGTTTTTGAACGTATTCCTGAGTCATATCTGTCCCGCACTTAAAAAATCCCCCGTCAGTTATACTGCTGCCCCTTGGTCCACCATGTGTCTGTGCCAGGCTGGTAACGTCATAAGAGTTTCCGTTAACCGTCACTATACACCGATTCTCGTTGATACCATTTGGGTTGGAAACTTTTACTACTTTGTTGATGCCGCTTCCTAAACTCGTTTTAGTCGTTACTACACTTCTTTTACCGGCTTCGTAAACCACACCTGCTCCCGTTCCCAGAGTTAGAATCACCATAAAGATAACAGTTAGCCATTTAAATGCCACGTGTCTATTATATCAATCCTTTTCTGGGTTTAATCTGAACTTGCAAGCTGGTGACAATTTTTTAAATAATCGTCATTGTCCCGTTAGCGGTATTTGAAATACATCCAACTGGTTACATTTCCCTCTGTACACCATTTAATTGCCTTTTCCAGCTCATATTGACTCAGTTCCCTTTCAGGTAATTCTCGTCTAAGGGGTACTCCCTTAAAATACTTATTTAAAGTTGGTAAAGCCCTTTTATCTGCTAGTTGCCCCAAAGCCCAAATCGCTCTGTTCCTCTCACCAAAGCTCAAAGAGGAATCTTCCACTTTACTAATTAACCCTACTACACAATCCCCATTGTCTACCTTTTTACACATTTCTCCCACACCACCGCAAATAATGCTCAGTGTTAAGGTTATTAACGCCCCAATCGCGGCGGCAGTGGCTAAAAATACTTTTACTCCGGTCCGATTAATTTTGGTTATTGTTAATAACAATACAAACATTATAATCGAATATGACGCTTTCTACCAGGTTACGTAAAGCCCTAGCGGTAGCCGCCCACCAGCATGATGGTCAGTACCGTAAAAATGGTAACCATATTCCTTTCATTATTCACCCCCTTGAAGTTGCTCTTTTAGTTAGCAACTTTACTACCAACGAAGATGTTTTAATTTCTGCCCTACTTCATGATGTTATTGAAGACACGTCTGGTTACATTTTAGACCAAATGGCAGCCGATTTTGGTTCTACTGTTGCCAACTACGTTTCCCTTTTGACTGAGTCATCTGACTCTCATTGTCTTTCTTGGGATGATCGTCATGGCCTTCAGGCCAAACGGTTAAAGATGGCTCCCGACGAGGTTGTTCTTATTGCCTTGGCCGATAAATATGCCAATCTCTCCTCCGGTTCCACCCTTGACCCAACCCGTCTCTGGTATTATCGTTCAGTTTCAGTCATAGCCCACTCTCGCCCTCTCACTTCCTCTCTTCCGCTTTTGTCCGACCTCGACGATTTAATTAAATCTCAACCGATTTCCCAATCTTAACCCCAATACATCCGTCTTTGTTGTCAAATACTGTCTCCACATCAAACTTGTCTTTAATCAAATTAAAAGTAATACTGTCGCAAGTCAACACTTTGTCCCCTGAATTTATTTTATCAACACTTATCTTTTTAAGTCCGTTACTTTCCAGGTAAAAAATAATCGGCGAACACCAATCTGCCAGGTGTGCCCCCGCAAATCCGGTTTTGTTTATACTCTTATCCCTAAATAAGTAGCCATATTTCAAACAGGAGTCATTTTTTTCCAAATCTGGTCTATGAATATAGGCGAGGTTGGTTCTGATATATCTTTGAGTGTAGAAGCAAAATACCAATATCGGAAAAATTCTAACCATTACTGGAAACTTACCAATCGTTTTCACTACAAATACTGCCGCCAGTAGTGACATCCAGGGGTAAAGGGGGGCGTCGTACCACATATTCTTTGTCGCGGCGCTTGAAATTAGTAAAAAGTAACTGACGCAAATTAATAACCCATAAGCCACAAAACTCTTTAGCTTTTTATCTTTAGTAATTAGTAGCACAACTCCGGATAGGGGTACCATCCAAATCCATTTCTGGAATCTAAATTCTGAAAAGAATTTCCAGTAATACCAAAAATTACTGCTACTACTTCCTAAGTTGTTGTTAAATCTTCCTTCAATTTCTTCTTTCCATACTGCCGCCAAATAACCTGGATTAACCCTTTCCCTTAGTAAGTAAAATCCTCCTACTATGCTTATCCCAATAATAAGACTGACCCAAAATCTTTTATCTTTCAATACTTCTATAACTTTACCTCCAAAAATAATAAAAATGGCCACACCGGGGACCATCATAACTCCAGCTATTCCTTTAGTCAGCACCGCTCCCACTAATGCCCCTGTTGCTATAACTAAATTTTTATTACCCGGTTTGTTTAAGTATTCAAATAATCCCAATCCTCCCCAAAACATAAACAAAGTTAGCAGTGCATCGTAATCCCCGGTTCGGCCAATATGGAGGTCAGGAAAGCCCATGCTCGATAAAATAATTAATGCTCCCACTATCCCAATCCACCTGTTTTTTAGTGCTTTAAGAGAGAATAGGTAAATTGTTAATACCACTAAGCTGACGCCAACCGCTGAGGGCAATCTTAACCCAAGCTCACTAACTCCAAATATTTTATAAATAATCGCCACCAACCAAATATACAGTGGTGGTTTCACACTCCACATGTCCGGAATGCCCTGGTAGGTAGTTACCAACCAATTATTACTTCTAGACATTTCCAAGGCGCTGACTCCGTTTCTGCTTTCGTCCCAAATCCTAACTGTAAATTCTCCCAAATGGTGGAAAAACGCTGCATAGCACGCTACCGCTATTCCCCCCAAGATAATCCAATCTACCTTCTTCATGCCCCATTATATCTTTAGTTTTATCAACTCCCGTCGGTAAATCACCAAATCTCACATTATTTGAGGTTTTACCCCCACACTCTCCAAGAACTTTCCAAATTCCGTTGCCTCAATACTAACACTCGCTGTATTTCTATTTGGGTGAAAACTTAGTCTGTCTGCCGCCTTAACTTCCAAGTCAACTATCAACTCCACATCTTTGTCCTGATTATTAATCAACCCAAAAGGGGATACTGCTCCCGGTGTCAACCCCAGTTTTAGCTTTAAAGTCTCCGGGCTGGCAAAAGACAGGTGTTTTTCGCCCGTTAATTGTTCCACCATTTTCAAATCCAGTCTCTTAATGGCTGGCAATATCACCAGAAAAAACCGGGTCTTTTTGGAATTGTTTAAAAGTAGGTTTTTTGAAGCTAATCCGGGAATATTGCTACTGTGCGCCTCCGCTTCCTCGCAGGTAAATACCGCCGGGTGCTCATACACCTCAAACTTAATACCCTTACCGGTTAAGTATTCTTCTACTGTCATTTTACTCAGTTGTTAGGCCGTCAAACTCGGCTTCTTGGGCCATCGCCTCTTCTTTGGTTGCTCGCACAATTTGGTCTTTGTGGTGCGCTGGGGAGTAAATGGTATAGAGTTTCAAACTGTCTGTGGGCGACACGTTAATCACGTTGTGTACTGCTCCTGCCGGTACTACTATGGCGCTACCGTCTCTCACTTCGTACTCATTCCCGTCAATTATCACTTTTCCCATCCCCGCTTCAAATCTAAAAAACTGGTCGTTGTCCGTATGTGTTTCCTCCCCAATGTCCTGCCCTGGTAGTAGGCTCATTAAAACTAATTGGCTGTGTTTGCCCGAATAAAGCACCTGGCGAAAATTCGTGTTCTGTAAAGTTAGGTCTTCAATTTGTCCAAAATATCCTTTCATGTTTTTTATTAATTTTTAATCTGTTTTAATTATCCCTCATTTTTTCCACAAACCCAAATCCTAGTTTGTTTTTTTATATGTTTTTACTAATATTTCCTTTTGAAATTTATCAATCATTTCACTGTCAGGTTCTTTGCCTTCAAAATACTCACCAAATAATTCTTTCCATGAGTCGTAGTAATATCTGCCGTCCACGGGCCACTCATATCTCACAATTACTCCTTTGTCATATTCCAACCTAGTTGGGATTGAAAAGCCAGTGCCTGGTGTTAGTTTGCCCTCAACTGGTTGGGTGAAACCACTACAAAACACCCAAGCATAAATATATTTCTGGTCCAGACCGTAAAGCTTGTTAGCACAGTGGTAGTTATCCCTGCCCAAATCAGTCGCTCCTACCTGTTTTTCCATAAACTGGTTTACCCTACTACTCCACTCGCTCTCGTCATACTCAAAAGGTATGGTCTTTTGGCACCCGCCTAGGGTAAAGATTGCCGCCAGCCCCAGCACTACCCAAAGTTTGCTCATAGTCTATTATACGGCGTATACTATTCATAGTAATAAATATCACATCGTTGTTTAAATATATTTTTGTTCCGAACATCTATTCCATTCTTGGAATATTTTTTCTTTTCCTGGGCTTTTTTCTTATTCCATTTCTAATTGGATTTTTAATTATGCCTGCCGGCATTATATTAATAGTTTTTGGTACTCATTTAAGTTTGTTTCGCCTTATTCCAGGTCATAAAAAATTGTTCACCAACATTATTAATTCATACAAGCCATATTTTCACCTATGGAAAAAATAGTTATTTTTATTCCAATTATTCTGTTTTTTGGACTGTTCTTAGTCCTAATTCTTGTATTTTTAGGTTTTGTTATACGCCTAATTTCTCGTTCCAAATCTGAGTCGTGGTCTGGAGTAATAACCGACAAGCAACACACCACTAGCCATAATTCAGACACCGACCACTTGGATCATTTTTATTTTCTTGTCGTCAAACAAGACGGTGGTCGGGAACGGAAGGTGGGTCTCTCGTCCCAAATTTGGGATCAATTTTCAGTAGGAGACAAAATAACTAAACCATCTGGTCAGCTTTTCCCCCACAAAGTCAGTAGTTAAACAATCAGCCTATAGCCACTTTATTACCACCATCCACCCAATTAACAGAATTAGTATTGGAAAAACTATCCATTTTTCTACACCTCCCCCCGATTTAATTCGAAATATTCTGAAGGGTGGTATTCCAAATTTAGTTTTTAAGGGAAACAGGAGAGGTAAACCATCCTCGGTAATTAAATCAAGCGCTAAATGAGATAAATATCCGGCCATCAGTGAATAAATCAATATTTGGGTATTAATTATGCTTTGGTTAAACAGTTGGGGCAGTCCCCAAGTTACCAGTTTGTAAACAATAATTGCCCCTATTATTGAGTGGGTTATCGTCCGGTGTCCCAAAAATAGCCTTCTTAACCCTTTTCCAAAAAAGTTACCCCCCGGAATCATATCCCAAAGCCTGTTTGAGGCTTGGTCAATATCCGGCAGCAGTGAGCCGATTAAGTTTGCCACTAGCGCCCCAATTCCGGTAGTCGGGTTTACTGCCCCAATAGGTATCAACACTGCTCCAACCAGCATCAGCGCCACTGCCCCGGCCTCGTGTGTCCGTGAAGTCATACCTAAGTATATCTTTAACCTTAGTTTTTTATTTTGTTGTCCACGTATAATTTGTCATGGACAAAATTTTGATGTTTTTAGCCTCTCTTTTTTTGTCTACTCCCGCCATGCCCGCCCCCACCTCTGTTTTACCCCAACCTCATCCCTATGCCATCACTTCTCTTATGACCAAAGTCGACCCGAATACAAAAATTACTAAAACTCTTACTTTACCCGGTACCACCCGTTATACTTCCTACGTTGTCTCTTATCCCTCTGATTCTTTAACCCTCTATTCACTGCTCCATATTCCTAAAGGTCAAATGCCCCTTGGTGGCTGGCCGGTAGTTATTGTCAATCATGGTTACATCCCACCCACCGTTTACTCCACCGTTTCTTCCTACAAAAACACCTCCGCCTTCTACGCCAATTCTGGTTTTTTAGTTCTTAAACCCGATTACCGGGGCCACGATAATTCCGAGGGCGTTTCCGTTAGACCCCTGTCTCGAACCCAATATGCCCTCGATGTTCTCAATTTAATTGCCGGTATTGATACTATTCCCGAGGCCAATCCGGAGTCAATTTTTCTCTATGGTCACTCCATGGGTGGGGAAGTCAGTTTAATAGTCGCCTCACTTTCTTCTTCCGTTAAAGGTATTTCTCTTTGGGCTCCGGCGGTTACTTCTTACCCCGAGTCCATTAATTACTTCTCCCGCCGCCAGCGCCCCACCCCCACCGGCTTTGAAGAGGTAATTTCTGCCACCCAAAAGTTAATCGACCAATACGGTTCCGCCGCTTTCTCCTCCTTTGAAAATCTCCCTAAACTCACGGTTCCTCTGCTTGTCCATCACGGAACCTCCGACGAGTCTGTTCCTTACGAGTGGGGAACTACCCTAGTTCAAAAGCTGAAAGATTCGGGTAAAACTGTTACCTTTTATTCTTATCCCCGGGCCAACCATGACATTAGTTCCGGCTGGTCTACCGCCCTCAATCGTGACATCACTTTTTTTAATTCTTTAATGGATTAATTTTTATACTCATGCTTAGGCCAGAAATTAATTGCGTCATTTTAGGGAGTTTTAGGTTTAAAAGGGAAATTGATTTGGCTCGGGAGGAATTTGAAGATTTGGGGGTCTTGGTTTTAGCTCCGGAACCGGGGTCAGTTTACTCTCCTCCTAGCCGTCGGCAAATATTTGTAGCCAAAGGTTTTCGACCCCTTCCCTCCGAAGTAAATCAGCCAATTGCTAAAGTTGAAGGGGATTTTCTTCGGGCAATTGATCGCGCCCACTTTACTTATTTGGTAAATCTTGATGGTTATGTGGGGACTACTGTCAGTTTTGAAATCGGTTTTGTTTTGGCCCGGGGTATTCCGCTCTATGCCATGTGTCCCATAGATACCCGCCCAGACCCCGATCTTTGGTGGCAAAATATTGTCGCCCGAATCCCAGTTTTGTCTCCGTCTGATGCTTTAAATGACTTCAAACAAAAACTTAACCCGTCTTCTACTTCAACACTTCCACTTCCAAGTTCTTCCCAAAGTCCGGCATGCCGTCGATAAATTGCACTGTAATTGGGGCTCCTTTTATTTTTTGTTGTATTGTCCCGTTAAAAGTCCAAACACCAATGGTTGCGCCTTTTATACCTTCAAAATCGCTCTTGTTGTACCCCACCCGGTAATCGCATTGATCTCTCGCCAGTCGGGCTAGTTTCATCTCCACCATGTTTGGACCTTTTTTGTAAATAAACCCCGTCTCATACGAAGTATCTTTTACTACTCCTTCTTCAAATTTTAGTTTAAGAATAACCTCCGAACTGTCAATCCAGCTACACATTTTGTTTTCTCTAACACTAGGAACCACCGTTTCTATTACTGTTGTCGGTTTGTTCGTTGGGTTGGCCACTTTATTATCAACAATTGTCTTTTCCGTCCCGCACCCGCCAAGTATTAGTCCTGCCAGTATTATTATCCACCCCCGTCTCATAGTTAATTTTATCACTCCGTAAAAAAGCAGTATAATCTATTTATGCCACGACCAAGTCATATTCAAGAAACTGTGTGGCGGGCTTTAGCAGATATGTATGACGACCCCCAACCAATACGCGCTTGGCCTGAAATTCATCGTGACCCGAAAGATAATTTTCCAGATCGGGTCGATTTATTAATGTGGACCGGGGACGAAGATGGGAATACTTGGTGTCATGCCTATGGCCTTCGGACTCCTCGTTTTCTTTGCCTTGAATCACTTGTTGCCCAACAAAAAGCGCTAGAACATATATTAGCTCAACAAGGTATACCTTTAGTTCGACCTTCACCCGAAGATTATCCAATCGAATCAGACGATTATTCTGACTCGGTTTGTGAGTGATGACCACACCTATGGTTAACCCAGATATTTGTTGTCCCGAATTTATTCCTAAAACCTTAGATGACATTACTCACACCTGGAAAGACAAATTGTTCTTAACAGGCGAGGTCAAACAACTTTTCCATATTCCACTTAACATGGGTTCGGTCATTACCCGCATGTGTTCTCAAATTGAATCAGCCCAAGCGTCCGCGCCTCCCTCCGAATTTTTACTTTTAGCCTACGATCCTTCCCCTTGGAAGTCCGAACTTTACATGACCATTACCAAAGAAGTACCCGGCGCTACAAGTGCCAGATTAAGTGGTACTTTCGTTAGCAAAGTTTTTGACGGACCCTACAATTTTGTACCTAAATGGATTAAAGAAATGGACGCACTCCTGGCCACTAAGGGTCAAAAAGCTCTCAAATACTATTTCCACTATGCCTATTGTCCCAAGTGCTCAAAAAAGTATGGTCACAACTATTGTGTTGCCTTCGCCCAAACCGCCTAATCCGAATAATTTCATGTAAAAGTAATCATCACTTTATATCTTGATAAAATAACCCATGCTTACCGTCGATCAAATATACAAACTTCATCAGAAATATTGTCATGGAAATTATTACTCGGAACTTTTTGATTTGTGTTGGACTCATAGCCAAATCGTCAAAGAAATTGCTCTTCAAATCTCAGCTACTTTATCTAAAAACAACTCAATTAAGGCAGACAATGATCTGATTGTTGTCGGGGCACTAGTCCATGATATTGGCATTTACAGTTGTTTTGACGATAATTTTAAAAAGGTTGGAGCGTATGTCACTCATGGCAATCTCGGTTATGAAATTTTAAAAAAAGAAGGTGTCGAAGAAAAAGTGGCCCGGTTCAGTTTATGTCACACCACTACCGGTTTAACAAAAGAAAATGTAACCAATCAAAATATTCCTTTGGTAGCCAAGGATTACATCCCCATAACTCTAGAAGAAGAGATTATCAGTTATGCCGACTCTTTTCACTCCAAAGGCCACCCTCAGTTTAATTATTTTGAACAAGTGAAATTAGATTACGAGCGTTTTGGCGATAATGTCGTATTTATGTTCGACCGTTTTAGTCGAAAATTTGGCATTCCGGATTTAACCGATTTGGAACTCAAGTATAAAGACTGGCATGAGCAAATAAATCGCACAATTATCGAAATTAAGGCAAAACAAGTTGCCGTTTCTAATCCCTAATCTCACTGTTTTTTTTCAGTTCCACTAACCGTTCATATTGCCATTGTCGTTCTTTTATTACAGCCTCATGGTTGTTTGTCGCGTCCCGAATTACCGTGGTCGCATACAGCGCCGCGGCAATTGAATGCGTTTTAACGTGGGCGGTAGCCATCGCTTGTCCTGCCGCTCGCGCCGCCGACCGGGCTACGTTGTCCTCGCTTACGTCTCGGGCTGCCGCGTGGGCGTCCAATGAATATTTTCGGACACTGGCCATTTTAAATATCCCTGTTCGTACCCACTCTCTTAAAGCGACAATCGCCTCTCTTGGCCGCATATTCTCCGGTCTCTTTTTCTCAAAGTAGGGGAGCACGCGCTCGGCACACTCCGCCGCCCAAATCCCCAGAGTTTTGTGATCAGTATTCAAGGCCAGCTCAAAAATCTTTTTATCCATCTCTGTTTTAGCAATCACCGTTTTCCTCATCTTAATTTTATGTTCAAAATAATCTCTTTTTCCCTAAGTTGTGAGCCGTAATCGCTTTTTTTAAAGACGTCAAACTTTCTACCACGCAAATCGCTCCAGTCTCCCTCAAATCTGCCGGTGATCCGAAACCGTGAGATATACCAATTCCTCTAACTCCCCCCGCTTTGGCTGCCAACATATCAACCGGTAAATCGCCCACCACAACCACTTCGTCTGGGTCTACCCCAAATTCATTAATGAGTTTCAGTAATCCCTCCGGGTCTGGTTTTGTTTTTACCACGTCCTCGCAAGTTGTTACACTCATATCAGTTATTCCGTAAACCGCTTTTATCCGGGTTATAAATGCCCCCATTCGTTCCCCTGAATCTATTTCGTCCGATTTGAACAAATCTTCGTAACCTAACGCCGGTAAACTGATGCCAAAATTCCTCACAATATGTCTTTTGCTCCCACTGGTATAAATTCCGAATTTTATTCCCTTTTTCCCAATCCATGTAAAAAACTCGGTTAGTCCAAAAAATGGGTGAACGTACAACGGGGCCAACCGGTCTTGAATTGGACTTAGGCTTTTATCAAGTTCGTCAAAGTCAATTTTATTAATTAAACCGCCATGATTCTCCCCAAACATTAATTTTAAAGTTTTCTCAAATGTAGCTCTTGTGTCACCTCCAACACATTTATTCAAATAACTCTCATAAATTTCATATTTCGGAATCAAACTTCTTTCAATCCCTCTTCTTATCATATATTCGGCAATCGCCTCATATTGGCCGTGTCGGATCATGTATAAAGTGTTTACCAGTGTGCCGTCCGCGTCAGATATTATTGCTTTAATTTGTTTCATATTGTTTCTCTAAATTTACCAAGAGTTCCATTATTAAGCACCCACCTAAACGAATCTCTGGATCCGCCTGACAAATCAAACTTTCCGCTCATAAAATTCTTAGTAACTTCCTCGTAGTTAAATATTTTAACCTGATTAACTTCGTTTGGGTTATGTCGGATCTTATCACTATTAACCCCAGCAAATATACTAATTATTTCTTTTTCACTACCGTAATCTATTTTTATTTTGTCAATCAAAGTTAAGTTCACTTTTACTCCCAGCTCTTCCTCAAGTTCTCTTTGGGCGGTAACCAGTGGTTCATCACCATACTTCACGTGCCCCCCGGCGCTGACTGTCCACTTTCCTGCTGCCGTGTCCTTGGAAAAACTCCTCTGGCTTAAGTACAAGTTACCCTTAGAGTCAAATAAGTACACGTGGGTTGATCTGTGCCATGGTTTTCTTGTTTCGTTATGACACTCTTCCCGGCTTATAGAGCCAACTACTTCATCATTATCATTTACCTCCCACAATAGCTCTTTACCTCTATCTGAATTATTAGCATTATAATTATTTACCACAAGTCGTATTTTACGGTTTTATTTCTATTCTCACAACTTTACAAAAACCCTCTTGCCACCAGTGGGGTTATTACATGAATCACAATGTCCGCCGAAAAGTGGGCCATCATGGCCGCTTCCAATCCTTTATTCCAGTAAAGCAGGGCAAAAATAATGCTTACTCCATTTAATAGCACTGCCCTTATTACCACCAATGGCGTTATCGCTGTCAAGCTTCCTGTGATTCCTAAATGCCCCAGGCCAAATATGATTGTTGACACAATTATTGCTATCCAAGTACCCACGTTTGTCGGCCGTCCCTCTTTGGTTTTTATAAATTTAGTTGTAATCCAAACCAGCAGGCTCATTAAAAATAAACGAAACACCACTTCCTCCGCAAACCCACCATAAAATGAAGCCAACAATCCTTTCCAGGTAGCCACTCTCATTTCTGCCTCCAAAAACGTTGTTGACAAACCGGAAAACAGTAAGCTAAGAACTATTATCAAAACACCAGCCAATATTCCTCCTCCCACCGATACTTTTAAAATCGACTTTAGCCAACTAACCGGTTTTGATCCATCAATCACCGGCATCTCAAAACCCACTTTCCCCGCTAGTTTCAACCCCAAAAATATCGCTAAAGAAAAAATTAAAGTGGCCTGAATAACTTGTGCCACCAATACCACTGGGGTAAAAAATTTGGCGATATTTGGGCTAAGTGCCAACGTGTAGGGCAGCACCATAAAAGTCGTCACCACGCAGGGAACCAGTAGTCTTAAAAATGTTTTTTTATTGCTTATAATTTTCATAATTTTAATACTAAATTCATTCGTAACACGTCAGTGTACGTCGGGCATTGACGCTTTGTAAACCTATTTATCTAACTGATGGCTGAACAAATTGTACTTTTTAATTGAGTTTACATATAGCCACAACGAAGGCAGCAATACTAATCCAGCCATTACTAAGCTAACCCGCAAAGATATTACTGTGGCAATTAACCCCAATAATGGTCCGCCCACAATTTGTCCTACCGCGTTAGCCTGAGAGCACATTGAAAACACCGTTGCCCGCACTCCCGAGCTGACGTTCTGGTTTGTCCAGGCGTCATAAACCGGCCCCCGCACTTCTCTTGTCATTGCCACCAGCCAATAAGCTATTGCCGCCGCCCAAAAGTTACCTGACAATGCGAAAGCTACAACAGCCAACATTAGTAGCGTGTTTGTAACTAAAAGAGTGGTAACTGTTGATTTATGGTTGGTTGTGTCAGTCTTTAGTTCCGCCAATTTAACTGAAAATATTGCCACCAGGTTGGCTACCATTGCCAATATTCCAAACCAAACCACTGGTTTCAAGCTAAATACTTGAGGAAAGGAGAAATTCTTAATCATAAACGGCGTCCACAACCGGTCAAACCCTTCAGAAAACATTCCAAAAATTAGGCCGGTTACAATAATCGTTAGTAATATTGGGCTAATCCTAACTAGTCTTAATCCAGACATAAGTGTTTCTTTCATTTTGCTGAATGTTTCTCTTCCCTCTAAAGGTGCAGGGGAAAAATTATTTTCACTCATAAAAAGCCAAACATAAATTGACTGGCAGCTATACAGAATCCCTCCTAAAATAATCGGCAACCGAATATTTATATTGGCTAAAACCATATTGACCCCAATCCCCAACAGTGACCCAATCAGTGCCGCCTGGGTACCCTTCGAGTAAGCCCTGCCTGCTTTCTTTTCTCCAACTTCGTCCGCAATCCACGCTTCCCTTGCCCCCGATACAAACGTGAACCCTATTCCCCAAATCACCTGAGCCAGAATTATAGCCCCAAAGTAGGGGAATAATCCCTCAACCGTAAACCCCGCCCCAATTAAAAACAATCCGATAATTACCGACAATTTTCGGCTATAAATATCGGCCACAATTCCAGTTGGTACTTCAAATAGAAATGACACAGTTTCCAGTACTGTTCCCACCAATACCATTTGAAGCGGACTTAATCCCACCACTGTTGCCTCGTAAACCAAACTGACTGTTAAGGCCATGGAAAATAAAAAAGCGGAGGCAAACCGTATTGCCGTGTAAACTTTTATTGGATCGTGTTTTAATAAGACCACAGAAAATTGTTTTAATGTAATCCACCGTCAACTCTAATTGTTTCCGCATTAATATATCTCGCTTCCTCAGATGCCAAAAATAATACTACATTGGCAATTTCTTCCGGCTCCGCAAATCGCCTCAAAAGTATCTTTGCCGTTTCTGCCTTTAAGTAATCTTTTGGTAGTTCTCTATTCATGTCAGTGTCCACCCACCCCGGAGCTACCGCGTTCACATTAATATAAGGTGAAAAGTGACTGGCTAAGTTTTTTGTTAAGTTAATTATTCCTGATTTGGAAGCGTCATAGTCCAGGCTATAAGTTGATGTGGTGTCAATCCCGTTTGTCGATGAAATATTAATTATTTTGCCTTTTTTGTTTTGAGTCATATGTTTACCGGCATATTTTGAAGTTAAAAATACTCCTATTAAGTTAGTGTTTAGGGTTTGCGTCCAGTGTTCTACCTTTCGATCTTCAAAGTCCACATCAATGGCGATTCCGGCGTTATTTATCAAAACATCAATTTTGCCAAATTCCTCAATTACTTTCTCAATCATTGCCTCAACTTCTTTCTCTTTTGACACGTCAGCCTTTATTGTCAGGCACTTAACTCCATACGACTCAATAATTTCTTTTACAATATTAGCTTCCTGGCTGTTGTGGTTATAGTTAATTACCACATTGGCATTTTTCTGGGCAAACTTAATAGCAATTGATCGTCCAATACCTCTGCTTGATCCGGTTACTAATACCACTTTGTTCTTAAAATTCATTTAAATCACTCTCCTTCTTAATTCTTAACCCCAGCTTTTTTACCATCAAGTCAAATATCTCGTTATATTCCTTAATCGTTTCTAATTTACAATCGACAAATCCCAAACTATATTCATTGTCCAAATAATCACGGTAAACACAATCGTCATAAACAATAATTCCGAATGAAATTTTGTCATATACCTCCCTATAATTCTCAATTAACTTATCCTTGTTAACCAAAAATATTTTGTGATTGTCTGACGCATTTTTAAGTATCATTTGGACGAATTGATTCTTTTTACTTTTTTCCAATTCTTCCTTGGTACACACAAATACGTCCGTAATCTTCTTTTTACTTCTGAGTATTTTTACATATTCAATTAAGTATTTTATTTCTTTATCTGAGTCGTTATAAAGCCTGTCAAGAAAAAAGTTAACCACTTTTTGTTCAATTTTGGGGTTTTGATTTATATTTTTATTTAGTAGCCAGGAATAGGATTCATTCATGGAGTCAAAGTCAAAAACCCAGTCTTTATATTTTGATTTACATCCTCTCATGTCAATTGCTAACCCGTTTATATACTCGTCTTTGTCTTTAACTAATTCAAACACTTTGGCATTAATCAGGCCGTAAATACCCTTTCGGAATAAAAATTCTTTTTGGGTGTCAGTGTAGTTATTATTATCGTCCACCAGATTGGTCAAAATATAATTTATGACCAGATTTTCATCTTCTACCTGCTTTTTCTTGTTGCTAACACATACTACTGGAATTTTATTCTTACTTGCCCACTCTGCTACTGGTTCAAAATCCATGTTATCAATATAAATTATTGCCCCAACCTCATCTTTAGTCCCATTCCTATTCCACTTGTCCTTGTGTTCATACTCCACCCTTTCCTGCGTTAGTTTATAAGCAATGGAATCAACCATGTTTGTTCTTTTTGCCGACAAAATCAATATCTTTCCTTCCATAATATTGAGTTATTATCCCACACAATCTTTAAATTGCTTCATGTCCAAACCTACTATTTTCTTTTTAGTAACAAAAATCCACCTATACCCAAAGCAGCCAAGATCGCAATTAGCAAAACAAGATTATTTTGGCTATTTTTAATAGCTCCATTTTCACTCACAACCGGCTCAACATTCGCGTTTTCAATCTTCTTTACCTCTGGCTCGCCCCCAGTCCATTTGGCGTTTTCACTGGCCACGTCAAACGTCTTTAATTCTTCAAGTCCGGTACTAATAGCCGTTAGCATTTCCCCCGAATTAACCAATTTTTCTTCATTGGTAGTGCTTGATTTAAAGGCAACCACTCCTTCAATAACTTTAAGAGTTGACTTGCCCTCACTTTCTTCCAGCACAAACGTCGTCCCCTTAATTCCCGCCACCGCCTGGCCCATGTGTACCTCCATCGTTCCGTCTTTCACCATCTTTTTAACGTTCGCCCAAATGTTTCCGGCTAAAAGTTTCATTTTACTGTCTTTTTCGGGAGGTGTGTCAATCACTATTTCTGATTCCGGCTTAACCACAAACGTCGTCATGTCCGAAAATGAAATCACCGCCTTACTGTCTTCCCCGGTTTTAATGTGGCAATTAACATAAATCACCCGGCCCATTTTCATCACGTCCCAAGCCTCCAAATCCGGCGGGCAGGCAATTTCCACCTGGCCTGATAGGTCACTTGCTCTCGCCCCTGAGTCTCTGCCTGATTCTTCCGGTTCCTCTACTACTTCTTCTTGTGGTTGCTCCGCCCACTCACTTGTCCCAAACGCCACTTTCTTATACCAGGGAATCCCACTAGATGAGGTGCTATCAATATGTCTGTCGTTGGCCTCTGAGGTAGCTTGGCTCGTTAGTTTTCCCTCAAACGACAGTACCACCTGGTTGTCAATTACTGTCCCTTTAGCCGTGCCCGAAAACACTGAGCTACCCTTACCCATCCGGATTCCGGTACCTGTTTTTCTTTCATAAGAATTATCATTGGCTAGGGTGAAGGTGGTATTAATTACCCCGGTGTCTTTGTCATAGCTACCCTTCATGCTAAGTTCAATCGTTCCACTAAATTTCTGGTTACCAATTTCTGTGTCAATTGGCCAGGTATTCTGAAAATTAATTTCTCCATCCTTTACCGGCACAATAATCGAGGAAAAAAAATTCTTATCAATTTTTTCAAACGGGCTTTCCTCATCTGTTGACCGGTATTTCCCGCCGGCTAGAACAAAATCACCTTGCGGGTAGTCAGCCGCAATTATCGGGGAACCGGTCAGTAATAAAAGAACACTTGAAATCGCCCATACCCAACTTTTTAATAGCATTCTGAGATAATTATAACAAAAAGATTGAAATTGAAGATCAATCTTAAAACATCCACTCCATTGCCCTT
>JBAYFX010000006.1:0-45534 GCA_041666965.1 Candidatus Shapirobacteria bacterium | reverse complement strand
GAACCAGATGCCGCAATGTTACGGTAAGCAGGGTTTAGGCGGAAGAGAGACAGTAGAAGGCACCTTTGGTAGAGCCTTTCTTTTCAACGACATGTTCATCGATGAGTTTTTTGAGGTCGCGCCAAATAGTGTCATCGCTGACCATGGGCAGAAGTTGTTGGGCGTCGGGCATGCGCAGACCCCCAAACTGTTGCATGTACTCAACCAGCTTTATTTGACGCTCGGTAAGGGGAACTTGCTTGCCGCCTAATTTTTGTTTGAACTTTAAATCCCTCGACAAACCTTGAACTTTTTCTTTGACCCGGGTGAGCTCAATGGCCAAAACCTGGGTAAAATATTCAATCCATCGGGTTAGGTCGCGCTTAAAAATGTCGGAGGACTGCTCGTGGGTCATTTGAAGCGTGGTGTAGTAGCTTTCAGGATTACGATCGAAATATTCTTCTAGGGAAAAGAGACGACGGACGTCGTAGCCCTCAACATAGAGGGGCAGTATGGCAAAGGCCCGTGATACCCGGCCGTTACCTTCAATAAAAGGGTGGATGGCCACCATGACATATTGGGCGATGGCGGAACGGATAGCCGGATGAATTTCATGGGAAGCGGAGGTGTTTAACCAGGAAATAAAATCACCTACTAAATAGGGTACTTCGATGGCCGGAGGCGGACGGTGGGCAATTTCGCCGGTGCGGGTGTTTTTTAAGACCACCTGTTGGCGGCGGTAACGGCCTAAGTCAGCTTCAGGAATAAGCTTGTTAGTGGTTAATTCATGAATTCGTTTGATGAGAGTTTCGGAGTAGAAAAAGGGGCGTTTGATGTCGGAACCCATGGGAATGGACTTTTCTTCGGGAAGAGGCATGTTGGCGTCATATAAAGCCCAGAGTTCTTCAAGATAATTGGAAACATTACGATAGTTGATGACTTCTTGAATATCCCGGTCGGTAGCGGTGATGGATTTACCTTCGACTAGTTTAGCGACTTCTTGGTAGGTTAGGTCATTTCCTTCAATGCGGGTGCCAAAATGGACGGTCCGGACCATGGCTTCCTGCTGGAATTGTTTCTCGTAAGCAGGAATGAGAGGGGCCTCGTCAATAACCGCCTTGGCAGCCTCAATGGCGCCAATCTGCTTTAATAACTGATTACCGATGGTGAATATGGGCGAATACACTGTGCCGATTATAGCATTTTTTAGGACAAGTTAAGGATATTATGCGGGGAAAGTGGTTAGGACAAAATAATCGAGGGCAAGTTTGGGGTCAACCCGGTGATCTAAGAGGGAGAGACAGTAAATAATAGTATCGATAGCTTTAGTGGTGGCGGGAGACGAATTGGTTAATATTTGAGCTTGGTAGTAGGCTAAAAGGGATTCAAAATAGAGGCGGACATTGGGAGATGTGGAAAGGAATTGGTCGACTTCGAGTAAATTGGTTGGCAAGGACGGAGTGGAGGGAGTTGGGCTTGAGGGTAGAGTATTGATTTGATGGCAACGGGAGCGGATGGTTTCCAAAATACGAGCGGGGTAGCGGGTGGTGAGAATTAAGTGGCAAGCGGGACCCGGGTTTTCAATGGTTTTTAAAAGGGCGTTTTGGGCGGGATTTTCCAGGGCTTCGGCTTCGAAAATAATTACCAAACGAGTGGGATATTGATAAGGACGCAGCGAGAAAAACTGATCTATTAGGCGGACTGCGCCTATCCCCCACTCAGTATCGGGAGTGAGAACCAGGCAATCAGGGTTGGGGGTTACCGGATGACCAAGACTTAAGGTAAGTTCTTTGAGCGTTTTGGTAAGTTCGGAACCGGCGCCAAATATCAGGGTAGCCGGGAAGACAAATTTTGGTTTAATATTAGTTAACATGGATCAAGATAAAGTATACCTAACTATTGGAGCGGCACTAAAGGACTGGGGGCTGATTAACGCTGAAATGGAGGAAAAGATAAAGCTGGAGGGAGTTAAATCTGGCCAGAACGAGGAGGAAATTATTAAGGCGTGGAGAATTGTGACGGAAGTGGAGTTGCTTAAAGCCAAGGCAGCATATTTGCGAATTCCCTATGTTGATTTGGAGACAATTGGTTTTTCGCCGGAGGCAATCAGTTTGGTACCGGAGAGTGTGGCGGAAAAGTATAAGTTGGTTCCTTATGACTTGGATACTAAAAACCAAATATTGTCGGTGGCGATGGTGAACCCGCTTGATTTAGAAACAATTGAGTTTTTGGAAAAGAAAACCGGATTTAAGGTGAAAGTGTCGATGGCCCGGGAAAAGCAGTTATTGAATTTCATGTCGGAAAAATATCAGAGAGAGAAAGGGATAACGACTGAAGTAACCAAGGCACTCGACGAGAGGCGGGAGGAGGAAACCAAGGCAGTCGAGGAAAGTAAGCGGGTAAGCGCCGAGGCGCCAGTGGCCAAGATTGTCAACACGATTCTGGCTTATGCGGTTAAATCCCGGGCGTCAGACATTCATTTGGAGCCACAGGAAGAAAATGTGAGGATTCGGTACCGGATTGACGGTATTTTACAGGAAAAGTATTTGCTTCCCCGAAACGTGTGCGAAGCCGTTGTCAGCCGGATTAAGATTTTGTCGAGTTTAAAGATTGACGAGAAACGGGTACCCCAGGACGGGCGGTTTTTTTACAGCAATGACGGGAATGATGTGGACTTGCGGGTATCGACCTTGCCGACAACTTACGGGGAAAAGGTGGTAATGCGGTTGTTGAAAAAATCCCAAAAAGTACCAACACTGCCGGAGCTGGGTTTAAGAGGGTTGGCACTGCGTAACCTGATGAGTAATATTGAGCGGCCTCACGGAATAATTATTGTGTGCGGACCGACAGGCTCGGGTAAAACGACAACTTTGTATTCGGTTCTAGACATTGTGGCTACGACTAAGGTTAACGTGGTAACCATTGAGGACCCGGTGGAATATCAAATGAAGGGAGTTAATCAGGTCCAGGTTAATGTAACTGCCGGTCTGACATTTGCGGCAGCGCTAAGGTCCTTTTTGCGCCAAGACCCCAATGTAATTATGGTGGGAGAGGTGCGGGACACGGAAACGGCGGAGCTGGCGGTAAACGCCGCCCTAACTGGACACTTGGTATTCTCTACCCTTCACACCAATGACGCTTCGGGCGTACCCCCGCGGATGCTGGATATGGGGGTGGAGCCATTTTTGTTAGTATCTTCGCTTAATTGCGTGGTAGGCCAACGGGTATTGAGAAAAGTATGCTCCAACTGTGTTTCAGAGGCCGATATTCCCCCAGAATTGATGGATGAGCTAAAAACTACTCTGGGGCCGATTTATAACATGGTAGAAGATAAATGGAAAAAAGATGGGAAAACATTAAAGATTCCAAAAATTGTGGGGTGTGACAAGTGTAATAATACCGGATACTTGGGAAGAATTGCTATTTATGAGGTGATGCCCGTTACTGAGAAAATCGGTAAGTTGATTTTGGAGAAAGCGACGGCAGCAGAAATGCAGAGGTTGGCTCAAAGCGAGGGAATGCTGACGATGAAACAGGATGGATTTGTAAAAGTGCTTGAGGGGGTAACGACGATTGATGAGGTGTGGAGAGTGGCACAGTATTAACCCCTATCCCCTACCCTTTCCGCATACCATTAGTGGAAAGGTGGTTACTTTCAAGTGTTGGTCGCCGGCAACGTTAAACTATTTGGGGAATTTAAAAAATAATATTTCCGGTTGTTGAGAACCGCAATCTGGTACTCGAGTAACCGTGACACCATGTTGTTCTAAAGTGGCTTTTCGTGAATATGAACCAAAAACATCTAAGGAGTCTAAGCTGTCTGGGACTTTAAAACCACGATCTTTAAGTGCGCTATAAAGTCTTGTGGTTAATTCGTAACTTGGAGGCCATTGGCTACCTCCGTTTAAAATTACAGGTACTCCATTCTTATTAAGAAATTCTCTTAAATCAATAGCAAATTGTATAGGGTTACAACTTACACCTAAATGGGAAAGAGTTCCTATTTTCCCGTCACTGGTACAAACTCTAACACAGGCATTAGCAATAATGGGATCGGAAAAACTTGGCGTATCCTTAAAAGTGACAATGTGGGTGTATGCTGAAACCTTAAACCTTTCTTGCATGTAGTCTTGAAGACGGAGAGTACCCTTACATCCACATGTATCTTTGTATCCATCTAAAAACGACATAATTGAAGTATAGCGTTTTGTTATTAAGTAACAAAAATGGATTGGTTTGTTATTTTTCCACCACAGATTGGCCAAACGCTGGCGTTGAAACTTTGAAGGGTAGACAAAATTTCCTCTCGACGGGCTCAGGGCAAGCATATGAGATTCTTCGTCGCCAGCTCTTCTCAATGACGAAACGGAGGTAATGACTTGAAGTTGGGGAGATTATGGTTAATACTGATTTATGGACACAAGAATTGAAGACATGATGAAAATGGCAGTGGCTAATAAAGCGTCAGACATTCATTTGATGGAAGGAACGGTGCCAAGACTGAGGATTAATGGGGAATTTGTGGACATTTCTAATTTTAAATCTAACGGGGAAGCTGACGAGCGGGAGATGATTTTATCCCTTCTGGACAAAGATAAAAGGGAAATATTTGAAAAACAAAAAGAATTGGATTTTTCCTCAGAACTGGAAAGTGCCAGGTTCAGGATTAATGTATTTATGTCCCAGGGGCGGGTGGCGGCGGCTTTAAGAGTAGTAACCAACACCATACCGGACTTGCCTACATTGGGCCTTCCGGATACTTTGTTGGGATTGGTGGACAAAAAACAGGGATTTGTATTAGTAACCGGGCCAACAGGACACGGAAAATCAACCACGGTGGCTTCACTTTTGAATTGGATTAATAAGAACAAGGCGGTACACATTGTAACCATTGAGGACCCAATTGAATATCAAATATCACCGGTTAAATCTTTAATTTCCCAGCGGGAGATTGGGGCGGACACTATTAATTTTGGCGGCGCCTTAAGAAGCGTGTTGCGGCAGGACCCGAATGTGGTATTTGTGGGCGAAATGCGGGATTTGGAAACAATTGGGTCGGCACTGACGATTGCCGAAACCGGACACTTGGTATTCTCTACCCTACACACCAACTCAGCTTCGCAAACAATCGACCGGATTATTGACGTGTTTCCTGAAGGGTCCAAGCAACAAATTAGAATTCAGTTGGCGGAAGTACTGACCTGTATTATTTCCCAGCGGTTACTACCGGCTATTGACGGAGGCCGGGTACCGGCGCTAGAAATTTTGGTGGCGACTCCGGCAGTCCGCAACATAATTCGTGAGGGAAAGACATTTATGATTGACAACGTGATTGCCACCAGCTCGGACTTGGGAATGATTGGCTTGGAGACCTATTTGGCAACCTTGGTACGGAAAGGCAAAATTACCCAGGAAGTAGCCGAAAGTTATTGCTTAAGACCAACCGAGTTACAACAAAGACTGATCGGAATAAATAAACAAAATGCCTAAGTATTGGTATAAAGCGAAAGATTGGTCGGGAAAAACGGTACGGGGGGTGCTGGAAATGGCGATGTCCACAGACGTAGTGGCCTCGATTCGGGAAAGTGGGATGATTCCGCTGGAAGTGGGACCAATTGAGGAGTCGGTAATTGTGAGCTCGATTCGGAAGTTGTTTGGAAAAATAAGTCAAAAACAAGTGGCGACATTTACTCGGCAACTATCGACAATGATTACTGCCGGATTGCCGTTAACTGATGCGTTACAACTGCTTAAGAGCCAAACCGGGGAAAGAACGATGATGACTGAGTTGGTAGAAGAGGCATTAAATTCGGTACGTGGGGGAAGAACTTTAGGAACAGCATTAAACAAATATAGAAGTATGTTGGGGGAGGCTTACATTGCCTCAATTGATGCGGGTGAGGCGGGTGGAGTATTGGATAAAGTTTTGGCCCAATTGGCGGACAATTTGGAAAAGGATACGGAGTTTAGGGGTAAGGTTCAGGGAGCGATGATTTACCCGGTAATAGTAGTCGTTGGCATGATTGCGGTGTCGATTATTATGATGGTGGTAGTAGTACCCAAATTGCTTGGACTGTACGCTGATTTTGGCTCGAAAATGCCCACCCCGACGTTGATTTTGATGGGCATATCTAGTTTTATGACCCGGTTTTGGTTTCTAATACCAGTACTGGTTGGCGGTGGACTGATGTTTTTTAAGGTGGGGGATAAAAATGAGAAATTCAGATTGAAGCGGGATGAGTATATTTTAAAAATCCCTATATTTGGGAAGTTAATTCAAATTACAATTGTGGCTAATTCAGTGAGGACTTTGTCAATGCTGTTGTCCTCCGGGGTACCGCTGGTGGACTCGATGAGAATTGTGTCACGGGTGGCGGGAAATGAGGTGTATTTACAAGCGTTTTTGAAAATTTCGGAGCGGGTTCAGAAAGGTTTTTCGATTGCCGACTCGTTTGCGGACACAGCGGTGTTTCCTCCGATTGTGACCCAAATGGTGGAAACCGGTGAGTCAACCGGGAAACTGGACGAAGTATTAATGAAAGTAGCCGGGTATTTTTCGGTGGAAGCTGAACAGGCGGTTAAATCCTTAACCTCGGCCATTGAGCCGTTGATTATGATTGTATTGGGGATTGGAGTAGCTTTTTTGGTAATTGCCGTAATTATGCCAATCTATAACTTGACAAGTCAGTTCTAAACACCAATAATGATTTTAAGAATTAAATTTATTAGGTAAAAAAATAATGAAAAAACAAATTGGTTTTACGCTTGTCGAACTGTTAATAGTTATATCCTTGATTGCCATTTTGTCGGTGGGAGTATTGGCGACCATCAATCCAATTGAACAAAGAAATAAAGCGGCGGATGCTAATACATCTAATGATTCAGGAGAAGTACTAAATGCTTTAGAAAGGTATTATACAAATCAATCAAATTATCCCTGGATGGTGGTGGATTCGAGTATCTTGGTTGATGATGCTTACTATTTGAGAAGTAATGTCGTGGGTTTGGGTTTGTGCGGAGCGGCAGATACTTCTACGGACGGGGCGTTAACAGTATGCGACACTTATGATACTCCAGGGTCGTTAATATCGTCAGATGAGTTAAAAAGCTCTTTTCTTCAAAAAAAATACGGACTAACCTCTTCTGAAACTGGGTATAACGCAAATAATCTATTGTATGTGGTTAAGGAGTCGTCTACAGAGAATAATTCGCTGTATGTTTGTTATATTCCGAAAGCTAAGTCAAACAGAACATCAAGTAACAGCTTAAAAAAACTTGCTATCAATGCTGCAGGTTTGCCTACGGGGATAGTAGATGCAGTAACTACGGGTACGGGGGCTGATTTTGATAGTACCGGAAAGCCAATAGCAGCATGGGACTTTTTAGCACCTGCTACATCGTTGTTTAAGTGTGTACCTTAATAGTATCGATTGAATTTGAAACCCCCCGAAGCATTCGGGGGGTTTTTGGTGCAGGGGGAGAGAAACCTTAACCCTACCCTTTAACACAAACCCACCCCTATCCCCTCCCTTGACAAGGAGGGGGAAAAGAAAATGAGATCCTTCACTACGTTCAGGATGACAAAGGGGGTCCTTGAAAGGTCCCTGTATTGGTGTATAATTGAAACATGGAAAACATGAGTCAAATAAAACTGAATTTGCCAATTGAACTGAAAGTTTTTGTGGCCGGTGAGGCGAAAAGTAATGGCTTGACAATTGCTAGTTATTTAAGATATTTAATAATGGCCAAAAAGGAAGAAAGAGAAATTAGAGAATTTTTGGCTAGCAACAGATTGGAAAATAAAGCAATTGAAGCTAAAAGTAGATTTAAGCAGAGAGTAAAAGTAAAAAATATTGACGAATTCTTTGCTACTATTTAGTAGTGGTAAAAATTTCATTTGATTCGAAGCTAATAGCACAACTGGATAAAATAAAGAGGAAAGATTCAAGATTGTTTGAATTGATTCAACTAAAAATAAATCTATTTTCAGAAAATCCCAACCATGTAACTTTGAGGAGGCATAAGTTAAAAGGAGAATTGGACAGTTATTGGAGTATTTCTATCAACCGGAGTTTAAGAATGGTGTGTATGGTAATTAAAGATGAGTTCTATTTTTTTGATTTGGGCACCTATGATCAGGTTTACCGAAACAAATGACAATCATTATTTACTTATTTATGTTTATTTTGGGAACGGCTTTGGGGAGTTTTGTGAACATGCTGGTGTTTCGGACGGCGGTGGCTTATAAACTCAGAAAGGGAAAATTCAGACCAAAAATATTGCAAAACCGCAGCGGGTGTGACTTTTGTGGAAAGCAGTTGAGTGTTTGGGAAAATATACCGGTAGTTAGCTGGCTAGTACAGGGGGGGGAAAGTAGATGCTGCGCCACTCCCCTACCCCGCCAATACCCCCTGGTTGAATTGAGTACGGGAATATTAATGTTGTTTACTTTTATAAAATTGGGTGAAGTTGGCGACGCTAAAGCAGTAGTTGGCGGTTTACTAATGTTGACTTGGACGACACTTTTGGCGTTTCATTTTTGGTTTGACTTAAATTATATGATTTTGCCGGATTTTGCGACCGCCATATTGGCATTATTGGCCCTGAGTTTGGGAATAATTAATGGAACGAGCCTGGTGAATAGTTTGGTTGGGGCTGGAGTGGGACTATTGGTAATTGGTGGACTGTGGGCGGTGACAAAAGGCCAGGGGATGGGACTGGGAGACGTGAAACTGGCGCCGGTATTAGGTTGGTGGTTGGGAGGACAAATGGCCGTAGTGTGGTTATATTTGGCGTTTATTATTGGAGCCGGGGTGGGAGTAGTGTTACTGGCATTGGGGGTGGTAAAAAGAAAACAGCCGATTCCATTTGGCCCGTTTTTGATAGTTGCCGGCATTGCGGCTTGGTGGGGACAAGAATGGTGGCGAATAGTGTGGAGTTGGTTTATAGTAAAAATATGAGACGTAAAAGAGGTGGGTTTAGTTTGGTGGAGCTATTGATTGCCTTTGCTATTTTGGCAATATTGGTAGTGGGTTTTTTGATGACGATTAACCCGAGCGCACAGGTAAATAAAGCCCGGGATGCCCAGCGAAAAAAGGATATTAAAAAGATCAGTGCCTCATTTGAGGAGTATTTTAATGACCGGGGTTGCTATCCGACCCAGGACTTTATTAATAGCTTTAATACGGCAACTAACTGCGGGGGTATTACGACTTTTGGCGACTGGCTAAAGCCTTGGCCTTGCGACCCGAAAAAAAAGCCATATCAAATAGTGACTGAGCCGACAAACCAAATATGTCCAAAGTGGTTTAGGGTGTTGACAATGTTGGAATACACAAGTGACGGAGAGATTCCTCAAAAATTTAAAAAACCTCCGGTTGAGGGAGCTTATGCTTATACTTACAATTTTGGTGTATCGAGTACGAACATAAATTGGTATGAAAATGAGAGCTGCACACCGACACTTAAGGGAGACGGTACCTGTTGTATGTGTTATGAAATTGCTGGTGGTAGTTGTTCTAATATAAGTGCTGGGTGTGACAGTTCAAATGAAGGTGGTTGCTTTTCTGATGGAGCATGTTCGATGGAATGTCAGGTGGATAAGTGTCCGGAATAATCAATAAAACCCATCCCCTATCCCCTTCCCTTCACAAGGAAGGGGAAAGAAAGACAGAGGGGAATGACAAAAGAGAAAATTTAGATTATGATGAATTTAGTGAAAAGAAAAAACGGATTTACGTTAGTTGAATTACTAATAGTCATTGCGATTATTTCGATTTTGACAATTGTAACGGTAGGACAATTTCAAACAGCCAGGGCTCGGGCTAGGGACGCCCAGCGAAAGGGAGATTTGGGCAACATGGCTAAAGCTTTGCAAATGTATTATGCCGATTACGGAGTGTTTCCAGCCGAGAATGACATTAACGTCTTATTGCAAAGTGGCAGTGAGTTTAAAGACGGAGATTACACTTACATGAAAGTAGTGCCGACCGAGAAAAAGTTGGATACTGATTTTTGTTATAAAACCAATGCCGATAATACGGCGTATGGATTATTTGGAAATTTGGAGGTGACCAGTGACATTGACTGTTCGAGTGCTAATGGTGTAAAACACACTTATGATTGTGAAGGGGTGGACTATTGTTACGGACTGACAAGTCCTAATACAAAATTAACCATTGATGGCACACTTGAATAAAAAAGGGTTTTCATTAGTAGAGCTATTGGTGGTGATTTCAATTATTGCCACGCTTACGGCCATTATTTTGCCCAATTTGATGGGTGCCCGGGAAAGAGCCAGGGACGCTAAAAAAAAGCAGGATTTGGCGGCGGTGAAAAATGCTCTAAGAATGCTTTATAACGATACTCAGAATTATCCGGCAGTTAGCTCGGCTGAAATTAAGGGTACTTTGGCGGTGAACTATTTACCAAACGCGGCATCAATTGAGTTTGAATATGCCAGTGTTAACAATGGGGACGGATTTCAAATATGCGTGCCCATGGAGGCAGGGGCGGGAGAAGACGTGGCGGCATCACGCAACAACTGTGTGTTTGGAGCGACGGTGTGCGGACTTAGTTTGGCGGATGCGGAGACGGCGAAGTTGTTTGTGGTTTGTGGATGGTAATAAGTTTATCAAGTTCATAAAGTTAGAAAGTGAAAAGAGGAGATCCTTCGTTTGAAAGCTTTCGGACTTCCGTCTGAGACGGACATGGCAGAATGACAAAAATGGGGTATATTTAATTATGGAAATGAAAAATAACAAAGGATTTAGTTTGTTTGAATTGTTAGTTAGTATTTCGATTATTGGAATTTTGATGGCTGTGGCGATGGTCAGCTACAGTTCGGCCCAGAAAAAGGCCAGAGACAGCCGGAGAGTACAGGATATTAATAACATCCAAAAAGCCGCTGAACAAAGATATGCATCATCAACTGATTATTCTTATCCCCAGTCAACAGATAAAACGGCCTGGCAATCAGCAGATGGAACACAGATATTAGAACAATTCCCAAAAGATCCAAAAAATGTAGATTATTACACGAATTTAAACGCAGCTTCTTACTGTGTGTGTGCACAAATGGAAGTGGTAACTGCCGGTAACTCAGCCATAAATTGCGGGTTTGGAACGGCGACAACTTATTATTGCGTGAAAAACCAACAATGAGACGAAACCCTAACCCTACCCTTTCCCTTGAAAAGGGCAAGGGAAAAACTATAAAAAAAATTAAAAATAAAACCGGGTTTACGTTGATTGAGCTGATAATTACGATTACAATTATTGGGGTGATTACAGCTTTGGTAACAGTCAGCTTTGCCTCAACTTCCAAACGGGGTCGGGACTCCCGACGGATGGCTGATTTAGAAAAAATCAGAATGGGATTGGAAATGGCCAAACAGGTTGGCGGAACTTACCCCTCTA
Source organism: Candidatus Shapirobacteria bacterium (assembly GCA_041666965.1). Lineage (GTDB taxonomy): Bacteria > Patescibacteriota > Microgenomatia > UBA12405 > UBA12405 > JBAYFX01. The sequence continues at coordinate 34,137 of JBAYFX010000006.1, read as the reverse complement.
CCCTACCCCTTATAGTACCTACCTTTTTACAACAGGCACCGACTGACCCAAAAACAGGCAGGAAGTATGATTACCAAGGCTCAGATTACACCTATGTTTTACATGCGTCGATGGAAGACCCAAGTATGGCTAATGGGACTTACACGGGGGATTGCGGTACGGCCGGAGAATGTAACTATGAGGTTACTAACCCGTAATGAAAGGATTTTCCCTAATTGAGTTAATGGTCGCGGTAACGATTGTGACTGTGGTGACTGGGGGGGCGATGGTGGCGGCAACCAGATTTGGGGACAACCAAAAACTAAGCCAAGCCAGAGACCAATTGGTTAGTACACTAAGGTTGGCGCGAAACTACGCTAAAACTGCCCAAGTTCCCAATTTACCAACTTTTAAATACGTGGAAGTGAGTTTTGGAGCTGACGGAACGGTGAGCGCAGTGGCTCAACCGGGAGACTTTTTGTTACTTGAACGAGATGTGACCAGCCCGGAAATTGGATTAAGTACCGATCTTACCGACACAGTTAAGTTTTCGCCGTATTTAGGAAAGCTTTTAAGCGATGTAGCTGGAAAGATTACCCCAAAGGTAAGCGACTACAATTATAGAATAACTCTGAGAGCTAAGAGTGACGAAGATGATACGTTGACAGTTAATATTAATGCCGGAGGGCTGATTGACGGAAGATGAAAACTAAAAACCAGAGGGGTCAAAGCGTGGTGGAACTGGTGTTTGCCATGGCTTTGTTGATTTTATTTTTGACCGGAGCAGTGGTGGCCTTATTGATGGCAGTGGGAGCCAGGGGAGAAAGTTTAGCCCGGAAAAAAGCGGCCAGATTGGCAGAAATGGTGTTGGAAGAAAAAACAGGCCAAAAACTAAACGACCCCGATAATTTTTGGCAATTAATTCCTGAGTCGGGGATGGAAAAAACGGGATTTGAAAAATATAGTTACTCGGTTGGTTTTAGCTTAGTTGAAGACGGGACGAATTATCCGACGTGCAAAGTCAGTTTAAGAAATTGTGTGGATGTAAAAGTGATGGTTAGCTGGGATAGAGGGAAAGATAATGCCTTGGAGCTTAAGAAGTTTTTTGGGAAAGGACTATGAAAATACTAAACCCTAAAACTAAACCCACCCCTATCCCCTCCCAACACACGGAGAGGAAAATAGGAATTTTTTATCACAGAGGTTTTACACTGATTGAAATAATAGTATTTACGGGAATTATGGGGTTGATGATGGTCGGTTTGATTGGTGTACTACTAAACAGCCTGAGGGCCAGAAACCGGTCACGCTTGGAGGACTTGGTGGATTATAATGGCACTTGGGTGGGCGAACAGTTGAAATGGAATTTGCTCAATGCTACTTTCGGATCGGTGGTGTGTGATACAGCCAATAAGAAAATTACGCTGGAAAACAAGAAAGATAATATTACGACAGTTCTTGGTTGCCGCGGAACCAAAATTGCCTCGGAGTCGGGGGTAATTGTTTACGACTTAAGCGGGGAAGAGGTGGAAGACAGTTGTAACATGGTGGGAGAAAGTTTGGGGTTGAATTGTACCCCGGACGTGGCTGGAAACGTAGTAGAAGTAGAAGTATCATATAAGATTAGTAATAAAAGCAGTGGGACGAATTGGGAGGACAGGGTGGTTAAGGGCTATACGACAAAGGTAGTGGTAAGACAATAAAGTACTTATTAAATAAGTAATATAGGCTAATTATAGGTCATTGAAATGAACTGAGTAGGCAAACTACTCGGTTGGTGATTACCAGGAGACTGGTGACAGCTATTATGTAAGAGTGTATGATCTTGATATATTAAAGATTATCTATATAATATAGGATATGAATCCAAGAAGTAATGAAACTGCAAGGAACTTAGTTGGTTTGTTAGTTGCCGGGGCAATTACGACTGGATGTGCCGCCCCGGCGGTGGATGCGTTGGTTGTTACCCCAAAGCCTGTGGCAACTGCAACACCGGAAAATAAACCGAGCCCCAACCCAACTGATACAGTCCAGCCTTTAGCTTCTCCGACGGTAAATCCCAACACAGAAGTAATTGCGGCTGGAGGATCGGAAACTACATCGGCAATAACAGAGGCAACCATTAAGGCACTTGAGGCACGATTGTCAAAGGGATCGGTAGTGTACGTAAAAGAAGGTGGAAAAAGCATCCGGGAAGAGGTGGATGAAAATACTACCAGGTTAACATCGGTTAATGTACCTGCCCAAATAGTGTCGGGGGGAGAGGTATATGATTTTATGGCGGAAGGGTCAGTGGTTGGAGTCACTGTATACACCAACGGTGAGAATAGTATCGCCTTACCAACAGGAGCGGAGGTGGTTCATAACCAACGATACCTACCTAATGGAGCAGTATTGGTACGTGAAGCAGAAATGGAGGAATATCAGTTGTTAGTGTTGGACGGGAGAGGTGGAGTTCGGGAAACGATTAAACTACCAACTATAGCGATACCTGAGGGCGGAAAAGCGGTAGTTGACGAAGACGGGACACCAACAATTATTGATGAAAACGGGAAACCATTATTTCATTTTGACGAGGACGGGTGGTATGAGAACTTAAATAATGTTACTGAAACGCCAGCCACTGCGGCACCTACCCTAGAGGCAACAGAAGCGCCAGTAGCGACTCAAGTTCCGACAGTTGAATCATCCCCTACCCCGACAGCGACAGTTGCCGCGGAACCTACACCGACCCAAGTAGTTAATGAAAGCATTAAAACAAATGAAGGTGGAAAATTTGTGGTTGAAGGTATTACTGTACCTGAGGTTAAGGGCTTGAGGCAGGAAGTAGGTAAGCTTAATAATGGACGAGACGTGGTTCTTTACATTGACGCCAAAGGTGAAATGGCTGGATATTTTGAACCTAATTTTAAAGTGGTTCGAAACAGAGACAATGATAGTTTTCCGATAACCGGGATGGTGGCACTTAAAGATACTAGCGTAATTGCTGAAACTGGCAAAATACCGTTACCATTTGATGTTTCAGATACAACATTTCAAGAAGGGGAAGTGGTGGAAATAGCTTTCACTAAAGGAGTTTCACCAAAAAAGGACTACATGCATGGTTATGTGCCAACAGGTTCATACTTAACATTTCCTTTTACAGATCCAACAACTTTTTTTGGCAAAAACAGAGATTTAAGACTGGATGTGTTGAAACAGCAATGGGGAGGATACGGAGTAATAATTTCAGATGAAAATACTGGGCTTCTTATCAGTGTATTTGGTACAGCAACCAGGTCTGAAGTTAGTATTGAAAATAATACTCCAGGAGACAGAATTTTGACTATTGGCAAGTCTTTTCCGGATGAAGCTAGTGGAAAGTTAGAAGCTAGACATTATTATCAAGATAATTTAGGTGAAAGGTTTAACTCTTGGGCTTTTGGACCAACAAGAAAGGGTAGTGAAAAAGGAGTTGGATTAAAGTTCACAATTGGGCCTTTACAGGATAATCAAGGGATAACCGAAGATAATATTTTGAAAACTAATGGTGTGATGGTGAGTCAAATGGGCAACTAAAGTGCTAGTAGTGTATTTGGTTGAATACTTTGCTTAAATACACTAGTATTGAGTAATGTTGAAGCTAGGTGTTTTTTTGGGAATTATTTTTTTGTTTATTGTGGGGGTGTTTTTTGTCTGGTCGGTTCAACCACATACAATTGTTGACAACATTACATCATTAAATAAAAGTATTATTGTGATGGCGCAAGGTAGGGCGGCAGGAGTGGGAATTTTAAGTAAGAGGAATACTAATATTTTTTCACCATTTGAGGGGGTTGTAACAGAAGGGACGTTTGTCGAGAAAGGTAGCGGGAACATATATACCTCAATAAACATTGAAACTAAAGATAAGGGTTTTGTGGCAGTTATTGTGGGGCAAAAAATCGAAAAAAAGTATTATCAAGTAAAAGATAATGTAAAAAGAGGTCAGAAATTGGCAAAGATTACAGGTGATGTAGAAATTACAGGCAAAAAAATGAAAATATTTACTTATGTTTTAAGAAGTAATTTGGAGGTGGCTAACCTAGACCAGGCACTTACTTTGAAAATGTTAAAACAGAATGAGTAAATTTAAATTCCTTTCTATTTTTGTCAGTTTGCTTGGATTATTATTTAGCGGAAGTGATGTTCTGGCCTATTGGTGTGACGATGGTACTTGTTATTGGCCATGTTCAAGCTCTTGTCCTGGGGCTAAACCGGCAGATTGTAATAATGGAGTAAGTAATACTAATAGCTCCGGGTGTGGAACTCCGTGTGGGGAAGGAACAAGTTGGTCGAGAGGAACGTCAGTTTGTAAAAATGTTTCAGATCCAAACTCTCCTTTTGAAACGTGTAGTTGGGTGTGGGTGAAATCCGGAGATTCTTGCTCGACGGGTGACAAATGTTTGGGGGAAACAGGATTAAGACCGGGTCAATGTGCTTGTGGAAGCGTGGGGGCAGCTGTATATAAAACATGCTGTTCGGGAGGAAGGGCGGTAACTTGTTCAAACTATTCGATACAAGACCCTTATTCACCGAGTGAGGGAACATGCGGAGGAGCAACTACGGTTGCTTGCGGAGGTGGAGGGCAGCCAGCATGTGGAGATGCGGCTTGTGGTACTACTACTCCAATTCCTACGGTGATACCTGGGGATCCAACTTATACTCCCGCGCCAACTCAACCGCCTGAGCGATGTGCATTTTCTTGTGAGATTTCTTGCGCTTCTGGGACTACAGAGGTTCCAGGATTGTGTGATGAGAGTAAAAAATGTTGTCAACCGGTATATACAGCAACCGCAGGGTGCGGAATTGATACTGATAGATATGAGCCGTTAACCAAGTATTCATGCCAAAAATCGGATAATTGCGGAACCGCTCCCGGTATGATGCGACCTTGCCCGGGGGGTAAAGATGGGTGTAACAACGGAAATGGAGGAACATTAAATTGTATAGACAGACACGCGAACGATGGAACCGGTTGGACTTCGTGTTGTGGACCACAAGTTCCCTATCCTGTACCAAACTGTAATAGTTTTGCGACTATAAAATACGGCAGTTGCACGAGTGCTTATTGGGACAGTAAGAATAGCTCGTGTTATACCAAAAGCAGAAACGTAACTTTTAACATTGATACGGCTGGGGCGGGGCAAATTAGATTTGCTCAAGTTGGGTCTAATATAAACTGCGCTGATACTGGGACCTACACTTTTGGCGAATGGGAAACTATTGCGGCTACGAAAACAATTAATTTTAGTACTGACGGGGCAAAAAAAGTGTGTATTCAACGAAGAGTGGACTCTAATTCACCGGCAAGTGTGGGCTGTGGAGCGATGGTGAACGTGGATACAATTCAACCGGAGTGTACATCTTTGAGCGCAAGCCCTAATCCGGTACGGTGGAACAGTGAGGTAACTAGCAGTTTTACGTTTAATGGCAATTTAAGTGACAACGAAAATCTACAAATAATTAACCTTAGTTGCTTGGGAAGTGACAACAACTGGTACCCAATGGGATCTGGAATCAGTGCGATTAACATAGACGAAAAACTGATGTATTTTATTAACTATCCCCAGGCGTTACCGGCATTGTGCCAGTCTAAACTAAGTTCAACATCAACGACTATTGCGGCCTCGGCTACCGACCGTGCTGGCAATACTTCGTCATCTCCGGTTAATAAAAACTGCCACACTGAAATTAATTGGGTGGCGGCGGAAAACCCAGTTTGTTCCAACCCGAGCATTACGGCTAATGTAGGCGGCGTTAACACCAACATTGGTAGCTGGACGGACGTGTACGACGGACTTAATCTGACTTACAACGCTGGTATTATTTCTGGGAGCGGTTGGCTATCAAATATCCGAGAATCTTATGTTACTACCGGGGGAACCCAGAACGTGCAAGACTGTACGGTTGATGGAGCGGCAAGTTGCAACAAGACGGTTAATATATCGAGTGGGACAACACTGGCTTATTGGACACACGTAATAAAGACATTTTCAGATCAGGATTATGCTTGTTTAGCCAAACCGGCATCAAGCTGGAGTCCGGGCGTTCCCAACAATAATCCGGCAACTAGCTGTACTAACACCTGTTTGAGTAAAAGCCGGGGAGTTTGCCGGGAGCAGATTGATTACCAAGAAGCTGACCGGGCGGTGGTTAAGAGCTATTGTGACAAGCAAGGAACCTGTGCTTTGCCTAACTCATGGAAGGCTCCAACAACTTGCTTTGCGGCTAAAAATCCGGATGGTTCGGTGAACAAAACCGTGGATCATTTTAACTTTGCGGCTAAACGGTGTGAGGCGACGACTTGCGACTGTGTGTGTGAATCACCGTGTAATGTGACCGGACTTAGTTCACAATGTTTGGCTGATGATCAGATATTTTTGAGCTGGAATGCAGCGACATGTGCTGAAAAATATAATGTATTGATTAACAGGGAACCATTGGCGACTTGGGGGGACAGTGGTGACACTTCAGCGTTAACACTTACTAACTCCCTGACCCGAACCATTGAACCAAATGTACTTTATGGATGGGGGGTGGGAGGAGTGAAACCAGGCGAAGTGCCTCCCTACTCTTCTCCGGTTAACCCGGTAGATATGACGACCACACCTTACACTTTTAGCTGTGGCAGTTGTCCCCTTCCAGGGGCGCCGGTGATTAACTCGCCTGTAAGCAACTGTAGTGCTTCCCAACCGACCAGTTACCAAATTACCCAAAACACAGGCGCGGACGTAAACTGTTACCCTTGGGACGGTTTAGGGGAGATTCGCAATAGTGCTAACACGGTTATTTTTAACTCACCAAAAAGTGTTAATGATGGAGTAATTACCTATAGTGAAAAAAGTCATACTTTTAGCTCGTGGTACCAAAATGGGACACCAGTTACCGGACTACCGGTATTGGGGACAGGAGACTACAGTTTTAGAGCTTTAAACTATACTAAGGCTGACGCGGCGGGCGCGGCGGGAGCGGTAAATTTTGGAGTGGACAAAACAGCGCCAAACGTTCCCAATAATTTTGTATCGACTGACCCAGCGGCTTGTTTGACCTGGAGCTTCGACGCTTCAACGGACACAGGTTGCGGCTTGCTTGCCAACTACGAAGTAGACTGCAGCGACAATACGGGCAGAGTGCTGTGCGCAGCCAGCGTGACTACCACTAACTTTTCTTTAAACTCATCATATTGTACTGGGGGAGCACCAGTAGAGGAATCGACGGTAACGTGCAAGGTCCGGGCGGTGGACGGAGTGGGTAATAAGTCAACCCAGGCAACGGCGAGTTGCACGGTGCCGTTAATTGACACTTGTGAGACGGGAGCACCAGCTAAAACTACGGTAGTATCACCCAAGGGCACCGAAAGTAATCCGGTGATAATTACTGACCCTAACGTGACTTTGAGCTGGAACGCGAGCACTGACAGCCTGACTGATGTGTACACTATTGGGGCTTGGGGAGAAAATGGCAGCCAGTATTTATGGGACAGATCAATAGGGACTAATAGCCTAACTGTGTCGCGTGACATTTTTGCGACCGGGGTTAAATTTCATTGGCAAATTCAAACAAAAAATACTTGTGTGGGAGAGGAAACACTATATTGGTCCTCTCCTCCAGACGGGGTAGGTTGGTTTATGATTCCGACTCCAACACCGACGCCAATGGCCTGTGTGCTGGGAGTACCGACTAATACGACACTAGTGTCCCCCTTGGGTGGGCCAACGACACCAGTGTTGATTACCGACCAAGTGATTGATTTTAATTGGGTAAAAAGTACTGACCCGAAAACAGATGGATATATTATTGGGACCTGGAATCAAAGTGATGGAGAACAGATATTGAGGACGGTTGGGGGCGGTGACACTACCAGCTTAAGTGTGTCGACTAGTAATTACAATATTGGAACAACGTATCACTGGCAGATTCAGACTTACAACAACTGTAGTGTGGGAACGACAGAAAAATCGGCATTTTCAGCGATGGTGGGGTACTTTATGGTTCCGCCAGTAACGGTAGACCCAAATACTGAATATTTGTTTGGTAGGGTGTGGTGGGACAAAAATGAAGATTTTCAAAGACGCGACGTGAGTGAACCGATGTTAACGGATACGGGAGAAAATGATTTTGTAAATATTACGGTGTCGCATACTTGCGGAGGAATAAGTGAAACGATGGGGTCAAGCAGATTTAACAGCTGTACCATAAATGACGGAGTTGGTCCTTTCCGAAGTACTGGACTTAATAAAACCTGGCTAACTGACAGTTGTACCCTGACGGCTAAAATCGACCAAAACGGTAGCCCGGGCTGGTATTTTCCGAAATACGCGCTAGACAACGGGACAACTGGAGTGGATTTTAGAGTAGAGTACCGAGATATGGACGATAGACCGCCAAAGGTTTATGCGGACGCCTGTTTGACGACTTCGGATAATGACCCGGGGCATTTACGGGGGACGTGTCTGACTTGGGACACTCAGGGCAGATGTACGGAAAACCGGATTACAGTAACCGGGATGAAGAGTGATGAGGCTAATAGCTACAAAGCGTTAATACCGGTAAATGTGGCCAATCTACCCTTTTTTAGCAGCCTAGCTATTAAAAACAGTGAGGAGACGGTGGTAACTGCGACAACTAATGGGACTGACAACCAGATATGTGAGGATTTGTTCAGAGAGTCAAATGAACCGAGAATGGTTAATTTTGAGGCGACGGTGGGCCACTATGGGGGCTTTGCTGACATTAGTAAGGTGACAATGAAATATGGAGCTGTGGGTATCACATACCCGATGACTTATAAACCCGGCTCGGGAGCGGGAACGATGGCGGTCTGGGAAACCAGCCAAACTTTTGATGTGGGTAGTGCTATTGATTTGGCACCAATTAGCATAATGGTGGAGGATAAAGTTTTCCAAAACAGTGGTTGGCAGCTGGCCGGACGGAATTTTGAAGTGTGGAATTGTAACGTTAACATTTCTGGAACTTTGTTTGACGGGTCCGATGCGCCGCTGGGGCAACTATTGTGTGGCAACAGACCAGCGGGATATAACATTGCTTATGCGGGGAATTACGGTTTGAGTTTTGGAGCTACCAGCATGACGGTTACTACTCCGACGTACACTTCGGGTGGCTCACCACTAACTTGGGGCGAGACCTATATACCAACATTTACAGGAGTTGTTGGAAGTGAACCGAAATTGTGCGTGGGCACTAATTCAGTATCAAGTATAAACACGGAAACACTGGTTAATCCTTATAGCCCTTCGGAAATAGTGGCTGATTTTAGCACGATTGTTAACCAAAGCTCCTGGTACCAGGTAGAGGGAGGAAACATTCGGGCCGGGATAAGGATTACCAACAAAATACCACCTACGTGTTACTCGAGCGATACGTGTAGTGCGGCCATGTGTACCAACAACAGCACACTAAAGCTTGATAATGGAATTGTAGAGGCTCCTACTATAACTAATAATGGCGGGTGTAGTTTGGGAACTTGTAGTTATGGGAAGCCGGACAATTGGTACTGGAGCGGAAACTTGACCAACAAAAGTTATGGCTATAGTTATTGGAGCGACAAACTAGTCGCCAAAGTATCGGGGGTGACAACCCTCGGAGTTGGTACTAGTTGGTCGACAATCAAAACAACCTACGCCAACGGTGGAATTGCTTTGATTAACGGGGATTTGACCATTGATGAGGATAATTCAGTTCCATTGGGTGAAACATTAATGTTGGTGGTTAATGGGAATGTAGAAGTGAGGGGGAATGTGACTGAATGGAGCGGGATTGTGGTGGCCAACGGAGATATTAATGTAATAGGAGTTAATACGGCACAATTAGTGCTAAGTGGTGTATTTTACTCGGCTGACGGAAGTGTGGTGATTAACCGAACATATGACACTACACTTTTGGGACATGAGGCAGATAACAATGAGTCCCCGGCGGTGGTAATTAGATATAAACCAAGCTTGGTTTTGAACTTACCCGCCAATTTAACTAAAGTTATTTCAGGATTTACTAATAATTAATGAATAAACATCAAACAGGTCAAGTATCACTTTTAGTACTTTTGGTGGCGGCGGTGATTACCACTTTGGGATTATCGGTATCCCAAAAAACGGTATTGGAAACTAAAATTGACACGGATGAGGAGGCTTTAAAGCAGGCATTTTCGAGCGCTGAGTCGGGAATTGAGTACTATTTGGGAAGTGGGGCGACGACGACTGATGGCAAGCTGACTTATACCAGTCCGGACGGGAAAAGTCAGGCCAAAGTTGAGGTGACTCCTTTGGGAACAACAAGTGAAATTGATTTTGGCAGCCCGGTGTTGGCGGGAGATTATGAGTATTACTGGATGGCGCCGCACAACCCGGATGGGTCATTGAATATGACATCGGGTAGTTACGAGGGCAGCCAGATAAAATTGTGTTTGAGCAGTGGTAGTTTGGCGGAAGTGGTACTGCTTTACCAGGACGGAACAGAGGTGAGTAGTTTGAGGCGGGTGGTTAATTTTAGCGACAATGTGGTTAACGGAGTAAATTCGACGAGTAAGGTAGATTGCGGCGCTGACTGGATGGGAGTAATGGTTGACTTTGGAGCAACAGGGACAAAAATATTAGTAGCCGTGTCCCCACTGGGCGCATCAACTAACATGAAAATACAATCAGAGACTGGATTTAGTTTTCCGTCTCAGGGAAGTCAGATAACTGCAGTGGGAGAAGCGGGAAACATCAGTGAGACCGGGGGTGACCCAGTACGGAGTAAGGTAGCAGTCCAGGACCGGTATAAGCTACTGCCATTTTTGCTAAATCCCATAAGCGCTAAAGATCAGGTCTTGAGTCCGTAGCTGGGACTGGTTATACTGATTTTATGAGTGATTTTTTTGGAATTGATATTGGAGTTGGGTCAATTAAAATTGTGTCACTAATTAGGGACAAAAATGAAATTCTTTTGGACGGGATAGGTGAAGTGAAAACTCCCCGGATTAACTGGCAAGATGAAACAGCCACCAACGACGCCTTAAAACAAATAGGGACCGCAATTAAGGGATTGATGGCTGACTTAAAGATTAAATCTAAGCAAGCGGTAGTGTCATTACCCGAAGATAAGGTGGTGTCGCGGTTGGTACAGTTACCGATTTTGAAAGAATCGGAGATTACTGATGCTTTGAAGTTTGAAGCGGAGACCTTTGTCCCCTACCCACTAGATCAAGTGTCGATGGATTATGAGGTGGTAAGCCAAGAAGGTGGAAGAATGTCGGTATTTGTAGTGGCGACCAAAAGTGATTTGGTGAAAAAATATGTAAGTGTGTTTAAAAGCATTGGAATTGACCTGATGGCGATTGAATCCCCGGCTGTGGCAATTAAGCGGGTGGTTAATTTAAATGTGGACACTAGTGCCATTAGCACCATAGTGGTAGATATGGGTGAGAAATATTCGGACATGATTGGGATTAAAAACGGCAACGTGTATTTTACCCGGTCAATTGGAGTTGGGGGTGAGTCGTTAACCCGGGCAATTTCAGTAAATTTAGGGCTGGATATACCAAGCGCCGAGGAATATAAAAAAGCCTATGGCTTAAACGAAAATGAGCTTGAGGGGAAGATTAAAGGGGCGATTATGCCGGTGTTTACCAGTATGGCTGAGGAAATTAGGAAGGCAATGGCTTTGTTTAGGGAAGAAGAAAACATGGTGGTTAATTTGCTGATATTGAGTGGCGGCGGGGCTAATTTACCGGGACTTGCCGAAGAATTGATTCGGGTGTTGGGGGTAGAGGTACAGGTATTACAACCTTTATTGAAAGTTAATTGCCAAAAAATCAAATTGCCTTTTGATATTAATACCGAAGGTTGTCGGTTTACTGTAGCCGTAGGGTCGGCACTACGAGATAATTCATGAGCTCAAAAATAAACTTATTGCCTAATGCTGCTAAGTTTAAGGCCTATAGGCAGCTGATGCGGACGCTCAACAAAAAGTTGGTTGAGTGGGAAATTGGGGTAGGAGTGGTGGCATTGGTGTTAATAATTGGTGTTGGAGCGGGGGTGCGAATTTGGTCGGGTAAGGTGGAAAAAACCTTAAACCAGTGGAAACAGGAGTTTGCTAACCTGGGGCCGGGAGTAGAGGCTAGCCAAAAGATTAAGTACCAGGCAAAAATTGTAGGACGGGTGATGGATGAACGGTTTGAATACGGTCAGGCGTTTGGAGCGATTGGAAAGTTGTTCCCGCCGGAAGTAATATTGGAAAAATCGGATTTTAAAAATGAGGGTAGTTTTAATGTGGCTGGTATTGTTCCAACTGATATTGGGGTAGACCAGGTGGAGAGTATTATTAGAGATATAAACGAAGGGAAAAATGAATATTTTACCAAAATGGAACTAAAGAAAATGAGCTGGAACCCGGAGGGATGGCAATTTGAAGCAACAGTTTATTTAAAAACCTAATGGTAACAAAAATAGAATCAAGCCAACTGACCGAAAAATTTAAAATATTGTTGCCAGCGATTGGCGTGGGGGCGGTGTTGGGCGTAGTTGGTTTAAAACTATTGACGGGGACCATCAACCAGATTTTGGAGTTTAAAAACAATAAAGTTGACTGGGAGCGGCAAACTGCCGACCTAAGCCAAAAAGTGAAGTATTTTTCTTCGGTTAACCAGGACCGTTTAAAACAGATGGAAAAAGTGTTAAATGAGGCAGTATTTAAGCAGGACAAATCATATTATTTAGTTGGGGTGATTCAAAAGATTGCCAGTGAATACGGTTTTGAAGTGGACAGTTTTCAGGCTCAGGTGGGGGAAATTGGAAAAAGTGAGGCAGTAAAAAAAGTGGAAAGCGTTAATCTGGGTATTAAAGTAGTAATGTATGGACCTAAAGACAAATACTTGGAGCTGGTAACCCGGTTGGAGAGGACTTTACCGGTTTTGTCGATTAATAATTTTGAAATTAAATCAGCGTCAGATTTAGTGGGGATTGATATGAGCGTGAACGCTTTTTTTATTCCCAAGCAAGGTGAGGCTAACGTAAATCAGTTGAGCCTAAATGATTTACAGATGTCGGAAAAAGAGCTTGGATTGATTGGTGAGCTGGAAAAATATCAGAAATTTGGGGAAGACCAGAGTTTGGGAGCAGAAAGGACTTATGTACCTTACGACAAAACTAATCCGTTTATTCCGTAACTTCGACGGAATCGGGAGATTCTTTGGTAGAATTATCGGTTGACTCAACATTAGCTGTGGGAGCCGGAGTGCCAAAATCGATTTGATATTTGACTGTGGGAAAAGACAGGTTAAGGATAGTGCGGACTGCCTTGATAATTTTACCTTCTTTGCCAATTAACTGGCCAACCCGGTCGGAGGGAGCAGAAACGGTGATGAGAAGCAGATTTTGGTCAGTGGAAGTAAAAGTTAATTCGGGCTGAGCGTCGGGGGCGGAAATGGAGCTGAAAATGTGCCGGACGAGGCTTTCAAATTGATCCATATTATTTTACTAGAGCGATAATTTTGGCTACACCTTCGGTGATTTGAGCACCATTGGTAGTCCATTTTTTGAGTTTGTCCTGATCGATTTTAATTTCTTGAGTGCCCGGGGTATAGAAACCAAGGTTGTCTAAATAGATACCATTGTGTTTACTACGATCCGACGCGACAACTATACGGAAGCTACGTTGATGTTTTTTCCCCTGGGGGAATAGTTTAATTTTTAGCATAACTTGGGGAATTATACATTAAAAATTGACAAAATACAGCTTAGTTGATGGGTTTTGATGTTTCAAAAACTTTGGTAGCGGCGATGGCGGCGGCTTCTTCGGCCTTTTGTTTAGAATTACCGGTGCCCACAGCTATGGAACGGTCCCCGACCATGACTGAAGCTTCGAAAGTTCGGGCGTGATCGGGGCCGGTTTGGGAGACAATTGTATAGTGGGGAGTGACGCCGGTTGCTGATTGACAGATTTCCTGGAAGTAGCTTTTTGGGTCCTTGATGACTTTCAGTTGGCTAATGGTAGCTAACGTGGGCAATAAGTGTTTGTTTAAGAATTCAAAAACGGTAGCAATGTTGGAATCGACATAAATGGCACCGACAAGAGACTCAAAAGTGTCGGCTAATAGGGATATGTTGGCTCGGCCTCCATGAGCGGCTTCACCTCGACTGAGCAATAAATAGTCACCCAAATTTATAGTAAGAGCCACTGAGGCTAAATTTTCGGTACGAACCAGAAGTGAACGGAGGTTGGTTAGCTGACCTTCAGGTAGTGAGGTGAATTGGTGGAAAAGAACATTTGAGGCCCATATTTCAACTACGGCATCACCTAAAAACTCCAGACGTTCGTTGTTGGCGGAAGCATTTTTGTTTTCGTTAACATAGGAGCGGTGAGTTAAAGCTTGGGTTAACAGTTGAGGATTGGTGAAGGTGTAACCAATGGTTTGCTCGAGGGTGGTAAGGTTGAGGGTAGCGAGGGTCATTTTAAAAGAGAACCTAAAACTCCATTGATAAATTCGGAACTGGATTCGTTACCATAGTCTTTGGCCAGTTCGACTGCTTCATCAACAGCGACTTTGGGCGGGGTAGCTCCAAAATTTATTTCCCAGATGGCCAGACGAAGAATGGCCAGATCGATTTTACTGATTTGGTTTAGTGGCCACTTGGGGGCTTTTTTCACTATGATGAGGTCTATTTCAGACAGTTTTTCTAAAATTGGGGAAAGCTGGGAGTTCTTTTTGGGTTTGATGCCGGAGAGACTATAAGCAAAAAGATCTTCAAGTAAACTTATGCGGTGAAGGTGTCGGGGATCTTTGGCTGTTTTCACAAAGTATTACAGTTGGAACAACGGTAGCCGGTAACTTTTGGCTGGCCGCAATTACGACAGGCTGATACTGAAGATAACTTTTTTGCCGGAGTGCCAGCGCGGCGGCTTCCCTGACGACGGGAACTGGGCCAATGTTTAGGTAGTGCAGTCATGGCCTATTATATCGGTTTAATTGGTGATTGTGTAGTTGACAGTTGGGTTGTGGGCTAGCTGAGTTAAAAGCGGCAGGTTGGTGGCAAGATGGTCAATTATCAACTTGGCTTCTTCAAACGCCTTTGGATTGTTAGTTAGAGAGACCAGCGAGGGTAGAAAACCGTGTTGGGTAAGGGATAAAAACTGACCCGGGCCGCGAACTTTAAGATCGTAGTCGGCAATTTCTCCTCCATTAAGGTGCGCACAAAAATACTCAAGCCGGGCAAGCGAGGAGGGGGTAGCATTAGGGTCGGAGAGGAAACAAAAACCCGGTTGACTCCCCCGCCCTACCCGGCCCCGAAGCTGGTGAAGTTGGGAGAGGCCAAAACGGGAGGCTGATTTAATTAACATGATGTTGGCACTGGGTATGTCTACGCCAACCTCAATGATGGGGGTGGCCACTAACACCAAAGTGTCACCGGACAGAAAGCGGGCAATTTCAGCTTCGATTTGCGCTGGCTTAAGACCTGAATGGATGAGCCCAAGCGGGAGATGGGGGAAAGTAGATTTTAGGTGTTGGTACTCTTCTTGGACAGTTGCGACCGGATTAGTAGGATCGGTGACATCTATGTGGGGACAAACTATGAAGGCTTGATTGGTAGCAGTTACTTGGGTGGTGAGCCAGGGATAGAAGTCTTTTTCTTTTTTTGGAGTTAGAAGGAAAGTTTTGGAGGGCAGCTGAGTGGAGCGGTGATCGAGGGCAGAGACTGACAGATGCTGAAAATAGGTTAATTGGAGGGAACGGGGAATGGGGGTGGCGGACACGGTGATGAGGTGGGGCGAAGTAGTGGCAGAAGAAAAATAACTGCGCTGGGCGACACCAAACCGGTGTTGTTCGTCAAAGACAACTAGAGCCGGGGTTAGGGAGGAGGGTTTGAGGAGGGCTTGGGTACCGATATATATAGAAGGCTTGGTAGTGGGAACTAAGCGAGAAGAGGCAGTAACCAATTTGAGATTAATGTCAGGAAATAGTGTTTGAAAATTTTTAAAGTGTTGAGAGGCTAGGATTTTTGTAGGAGCGACAATGAAACTAGAGTGATTATAAAGATACAGGTAAAGACAGGCAATAAAGATGACCAAACTTTTACCAGAGCCGACGTCACCGGTTAAAAGCCGGTTGGTGACTTGGGGGCCGGTTAAATCGGTAATGATGGCTTTAATGGCGGCTCTTTGGGAAGGGGTTGGTTGGTAGGGCAGGCTAGAAATTAATTGATTTAACTTTTTAGTAACATTGGCAAGTGGCTGAAGCGGGTGGGTGGGCCTCAGAGTTTGTTGGTGAAGCTTTAAGAGACGGTTTTGGGCTAAAAGGGAGAGGTGTTCGTTTAAAAGCAGGCGGTTTTGGCCGATTTGAGAGTCTTTTAAACTTGAAGGAAAATGGACTAAGCGGAGAGCTTCGGGAGTAGAGATTAAACTGAATTTTTTTAGGACTGTGGGGGGGAGCACTTCAGACACCTGTGTTATTAACGAATCAAAATTTTTTGAAATTAGGCGGCGGGAATGCCCGGTTTTAAAACCGGCGGTTTGAGGGTAGATGGGGATGATGGGAGAAGTGGATGGGGGGAAGGCAAGAGGGTTGGTAATTTGAAGCTTACCATTATAGACCGTGGCCACACCCCGAATGAGGTAAGTAGTGTCGGGGAGGATGGTATAGCGGACATAAGGTTGGTTAAACCAGCAGATGTTGATTTTACCGGTTTTGTCCGTAAAAGTTGAGCGTAGAGTAACGGATGTGGAAAAAAGACGACCGAAAGTCCCAATTAGCAGAACGGGGGTGTCGGGGACTATTTGGGAAATGGTGGTGGGTGATGTTAGGTCGAGGTATTTTAGGGGAAGATGGTAGAGAATGTCGGTGGGGTTTTTGATATTTAGGCGGGCAAGTTTTTGGGCAAATGAAGGACCAACACCTTTAAGGGTTTGGAGCTGGGAAGGGGTGGATTGTGCTATCATGGGGTATGAAATTAAAGCAAAAAGAACTTAAAAAGGCTGTACTTATTATAGCGATGTTGGCTCTACTTCTGTCAGGGTTAGTGCCAACCTTAAGTGTTTTGATGGGCCAGTGAAAATTCCGATAAAAGACAGGTTATTTTTGAAAAAAGTAATGCTAGTTGCTTTGGGGGTAGCGCTGGTGGGATATGTGGGAGTATTGATGGTGTTTGCCTGGTACTCGAAAGATTTGCCAACGCCCACACGAGTGGTGCGCCGAGAGGGGTTTACTACCAGGATTTATGACCGAAATGAGAAATTGCTGTATGACGTTTATAAGGACGCCAAACGTGACCCGGTGACTTGGGAGGAAGTACCCGAATCATTAAAAAAAGCGACGGTGGCAGTTGAAGACAAGGATTTTTACAAACACCAGGGATTTGACCCATTAACGCCATTTAGAATTGTAAAAAATATTATCTTTAACCATAGGTTAATTGGCGGATCGACTTTAACCCAACAATTGGTGAAAAATGTACTATTAACTTCAGAGCGAAGTGTTAACAGGAAAATTCGGGAATTTATTTTGGCGGTTCAGATTGAGGCCCGTTATAGTAAAAATGAAATTTTACTGATGTACTTAAACGAAGCCCCTTATGGGGGTACGGCTTGGGGGGTGGGTACGGCCTCAGAACAATATTTTGGAAAACCGGTAACAGAGTTGAATTTGACGGAAGCAGCAATATTGGCAGGGATGCCCCAGAGACCGAACAGTTATTCACCTTATTCCAAAACACCCAAAGCTTATGTGAACCGGACGGCAATAGTGCTGTCGAGCATGAAAGCACTCAACTATATTTCTGGAGAACAGGAAAAAACAATTCTTGAGTCGGCTAAAAACTATAGTTTTCGGCCTAACCGAACGGTAATTACGGCTCCGCATTTTGTGTTTTGGATTTTGGACGATTTAGAAGAAAAATTCGGGGCGGAGACCGTTAATGGAGGCGGGTTGAAAGTTAAAACGACCCTCGACGGTGAATGGCAGGCAATAGCTGAGAAAGTGGTGGGTGAAGAAATTGATAAAGCCGAAAAATTGGGAGTAAGCAACGGGGCGGCAGTAGTACTTGACCCACAGACTGGTGAAGTAAGAGCTATGGTAGGTTCCCGGGATTATTTTAGTGACAAAACAGACGGACAATTTAATGTGGTGACCCAAGGCTTGAGGCAACCGGGAAGTGCCATAAAGCCAATAACTTATTTGGCAGCCATTAGAAAGGGGTGGACTGCCGGAAGTTTGATTATGGACACTCCAGTGACTTTTCCGGGGAGTGCTGGACAAAAAGATTATTCGCCTAACAATTACAATGGTAAATTTAACGGGCCAATGACTTTGCGCACGGCATTGGGGAACTCGATTAACACGACGGCGGTAAAGATGTTGGCCAACGTGGGTTTGACCAATATGCTTAAACTTGCCTATGATATGGGTATTTCCACATTTGAGCCGAGTCCGGAGAATTTGAAACGATTTGGGTTGGCAGTAACGCTTGGCGGAGCCGAAGTTAAAATGATTGAAATGGCTACGGCCTACAGTTCCTTTGCTAACGGTGGGAAAAAGGTGGAGGCGGTGGGAATTTTGAAAGTAACTGACCGAAACGAGAAATTGCTGTATGAATTTCGGCCAATACCGGGAAAGGAAGTAATAACTAGCCAAGAAGCTTTTATTGTTTCCAATATTTTGTCGGACAACTCAGCTCGGGAAATAACTTTCGGCCAGGTAAACGGATTGATTATTCCCAACCGGCAGGTAGCGGTTAAAACCGGAACTACCAATGATAAAAAAGACAACTGGGCTATTGGCTGGACACCAAACCTGTTGGTAGCGGCTTGGGTGGGTAATAACGACAATACGCCAATGCTGAAAGTGGCTTCAGGTGTCTCGGGGGCGACACCAATTTGGAAAAGAATAACTACCGAGTTGTTGGCTAAACTGCCAAAACAGGATTTTCCGATTCCGGACAAAATTGTAGCAGTTGAGGTAGATCGGGTTTCCGGATACCCAGCCCACGATGGTTTTGCGTCTAGAAATGAATATTTTATTGACGGGACGCAACCCAAAAATGCTGACCCGATTCATATGAAGGTGAAAATTTGTCGAGGGGCCAGTGGACTGGCAACACCTCAAGACGTGGCCAATGGAAACTATGACGAGAGGGAGTATTTTAAATTT
This sequence comes from Candidatus Shapirobacteria bacterium, assembly GCA_041666965.1. GTDB lineage: Bacteria > Patescibacteriota > Microgenomatia > UBA12405 > UBA12405 > JBAYFX01. Next base: position 15,002 of record JBAYFX010000006.1, on the reverse strand, counting down.
ACAGAAGAAGATAAAGTGTCAACTGACGGCAAAAACCGATGGCAGGAGGGAATAGTTGCGTGGATTAACCAACAAGCAGATAAAGATAAATATAATCCCCCTAGTAATTATTGCCGGAGTGAGGGAATGGTGGTGACAAATTTTGAGTACCCCAGCGACCGGTCAACGGTTAGCAACCAGGTTGAGGTTAAGATTAGTACTACATCGCTGGTGAAAATTACTGAGGTTAAGTTGTGGGTGGACGGGGAGGAGAAAAAAACATGGAGTGAGCGACCATTTGAGGTTAAGGTTGATTTGACTGATGGCCCGCATACATTAAAAGCCAAGGCAACCGACAAAGATGGGAATACAAGGGAAGCGGAGATTAAGATTGGGGTAAACGTAGCCTGGGACTGGAGTCCATCCCCAACCCCAACCAACACCCCAATCCCTTCTCCGTCACCCACGGTTGCCCCGACCGTACCAATTTCCACAGCAACAACTGCGCCAGTTATACCTACTGCGATACTGACAGCAGGGGTTACGATACCAATAGACGCAGACTGATATAGAATAATAGAGTGTTATATAGCCTGTTTTTGGGTAAAAGTTGAAAACCAGCTTTGGTTAGCAGTCGGAAGACGCGAGTGCTAATGTAACAATAGTTCAGCTTTGTGTTTCTGAAGGAAGTCTCCTTGTTCGGGAATAATGTTTTCCCGTATAGTGGTGAAATAGGCCCAGTTTTTCCCCTGATCACTGCCTCTTGGCTGACCGGACTTAATCGTTAACAAATACTCATTACAAATTGTATGGCGGCCATCATCATTAAAATACTCAACTATGCCCAAAAGATTTGTAATTTTAACTTTGATTCCGAGTTCTTCCTGGGCGATACGGTCGATGGCATGAGTTAGGGGTTCTTTGAACAAAACAGTGCCACCGGGAATGTGCCACATTCCGAGGTAAGGTGGAATGGACCGTTTGGTTAAAATAATTCCTTTTTCGGTTTTGACAATCAGGTCAACTGCGGCCCGGGGAACTTTGTGATAAATACTCATAAAATCCTTTAGAGGCAGGCGGGGGTAGTCCATAAATCATTTTAACAAAATCAAAACTAAAGGTTTTTTAAAGCAGAGAAATGAAGACTACTATCTAAAGAATGTCGTACCCGCCAGATGCGCAAGTGGTTCATACCTAAATTGAGAGCGTGTTGGCGCAGTATTAATAATGTTTATCAAGAGAGAATTAGCCAAGTTAATTGTTATGTTTATGGTCGGAAATCATTTAGAATTCTTTGGCATATAGGGTGCTGTAGACGTTTTAGTGCGTTAGCTTCAATCTGAAATACATTTTGTCTTGATTCACCAATTTGGAATAAACATTGTCTTTTTACACCAATCATCTGACCGATTTCCCTGTAAGGCAGGCGAGGTTGGCCAAAAAGACCCCAGCGGTAGATTAACACTCGAATTTGTCTTGGATGAAACAGTTTAGTAAGGACTTGAGCAATAACTTGGTTTCTTTCGCCAATTTCAGCTTGAAGGACAGGGTCGTCTGGAGTCCTTTCTGAGCTATCGGTTATGGTTGAGCCGCAGTTGATATGATAGGCACGGTTAATTAAATCAAACTTTGGCCGGAAAGGGGGGGTGGTTGGCGATTGTTCTCTGTTGGCACGTGTTTTAATAACATCTTGATTTTCCCATAACTCTCTTAACTTCAGATTATCGTTTTGATTGGCGTCATAACCATGGGTATTAAGAAATGCATCTCTGGCTTGATAGTAACTGTTGACTTGATAAAAATATTTCAACCCAACTCCATGAAGGTGGGCCAAGTCTGTGTAAACTGCTCTAACAGCATAATAACTGCAATATTGAAGCTGTCTTCGATTAATTGGCTGGTCCGGATCACCTGGGATCCAGGCTAATAGATTTTCTTCAAAACTATCAAGAGCGTTATTTACCAAGCCAGAATCGTTTAGACCCATATGCCTAACTAATTGGAGGTGCTGCATCATTTTGGGTGTTCTGCTCCAGGTAATTTGGGCTAAGGCAACGGTATCTTTTGTTGGACAATTTAAGTCTTGTTTTAAGGTGGCTGCCTCGTTGAGCTGATAGTGATGTTGGCGAGGGAAACGACGGGATAAATAAGGTAACAACTGAAAGGGAAAGGGTGAAGCACGGAGAGCAAGTAGCGCTTCGGCTGTACAGGAAGGGGTTTGATTATATTCTAAATCGGCATTTGGGCGGTATTCTGGTCCTAGACTCATAAAGTTAGTTTATAAGTATTGTTCTATATGATATCACGCAAAACGAAGTTCTTGATTCGGACGAGGCAGAATGACTTTTCGATAATCTTAGCAAATGAGATCCTTCGCCTAGGCTCCCGCCAACAGCTTCGCAGTTTAGGCGGGCAGGCGGGATGACAAAGAAAAAACTATTGCTGGATTTGGGTCATGACGGCTTTGAAGGCAGCAGGATCGGTGACAATCAAATTAGCTAGGGTTTTGCGGTCCAAAAGAATGTTTTTGGTTTTGGCTAAATTGATGAAAGCAGAGTAGCGAATGTTAAAAGGAGTTAAAGCAGCGTTGATGCGGACAATCCAGAGGCGACGGAGATCACGGCGGCGGATGCGACGGCCGTTATAGGCGTATTGGCCAGCGTGATAAACAGCTTGTTTGGCGACTTTAAACCGCTTGTGGCGGGTCATCCAAAAACCTTTGGCTTGATCAAGAATTTTTTTGTGGGCTTGGCGCCTAACGGTGCCGGTTTTGACTCTCATGGGGGTTTAGCGTCCTAACAGACGTTTAACTTTTAATGCGAAACGGGCTAATACTGGTTTTTTACCTTTCAGACGCCGTAATTGTTTTTTACTTTTGTTGCTACGAAGATGACGGTTGAAAGCGGAACGGCGGAGAACCTTGCCGTTTTTGGTAACTTCGAAACGGTTGCTGATTGATTTTCGAATTCTTAATTTTCGAGATGTTGATTTCATTTTTTCTTTTTGGCTGGGGCGATGGTGAACACCAGCTGTTTACCAATTAATTTGGCTTCCCCTTCGGGATTACCCAGATCGGCCAACTGAGAGGTAAAACGCTCAATTAACTGATATCCAAACTCCTTACGGGTAATTTGGCGACCTTGGAATTTTATACTCAATTTGACTTTATTTCCAGTAGTCAGAAACTCACGGGTTTTTTTGACCCGGGTATCGAAATCATTGAGGCTGATAAAGGGGGTCATTTGAACCTCTTTAAGCTCGCCGCCCTTAACTCCCCTCTTTTCGGCTTTGAGTTTTTTTGCTTCCTGGTAACGGAATTTGGAGAAATCTATGAGTTTGACGACCGGTGGGACGGCTTTGGGGGCAATTTCGACCAGGTCCAAGCCGGAATCAGTGGCTTGTGCGCGAGCCTCGGCGATAGGCATAACGCCAATTTGTCGGGCATCTTCGTCGATTAAACGAATTTGAGGCGCCAAAATTTGGTGGTTGATCCGATAATTAATTTTGGGAACATTCAGTTTCCTGTAAGTGGCCATGGCTTATTTTATCAGACTTAAACTTTTTGAGGTGATTTGTTTTCCGATGGTATCGATAAAAGTTGTTACTGGCATGGCGCCAAGGTCCTGACCGTCACGCTGACGCACCGAGACTTGGTTGTTTTCGACCTCACGGCCACCGATGATTAACATGTAGGGGACCTTTTGAAGTTGAGCGTCGCGGATTTTACCCTGCATTTTTTCGGGGCGCAAATCAACATTGACCCGAATCCCCTTCTCTTCTAGCTGAGCCTTAAGTTTGAGAGCATAGTCGTGTTGAGCGTCGGTAATGGGAATTAAACTGACCTGGACCGGACTAAGCCAGAGAGGAAAATTACCTCCAAAATGCTCAAGTAGGAAGCCAATCATTCTTTCGTGGGTGCTTAAAGGCGCTCGGTGAATACATAGGGGCGTTTCCGGCTGACCTTCGGCATTGGTATAGTGAAGATCAAAACGTGAGGGGACGGCAAAATCTACTTGGTTGGTAGCTAGTGTAAATTCTTTGCCAATAGCTGAGTAAATTTGAACATCGATTTTGGGGCCATAGAAAGCCGCTTCATTGGCAACTTCAATGAAATTTACCTTACCGTTGGTGAGGCACTGACGAACCATGTTTTCGGTTTTAATCCATAATGCTTCGTTGTCGATATATTTTTTACCTAGACCATCTTTTGAGTAGGTACTGAAACGCATGATGTATTTCTCCACACCAAAAACCTCAAAGTAATAAAGATACATTTTAATAACGTCCATAAAAGTTTTTTCAAACTGGGCTTCGGTACAGTAGATATGGGCATCGTTCATTTGCATGGAGCGGACTCGCATTAGGCCGAAGAGTTCACCACTTTTTTCGTAACGGTAACAAGTACCATATTCGGCTAACTTTAAGGGTAAATCACGATAACTGCGCGGGGTATGTCCAAAGATTTTATGATGGAAAGGACAATTCATGGGTTTAAGGTAGTATTTTTCCCCATCAACTTCCATGGGAGGGTACATACTTTCGGCGTAATAAGGGAGGTGTCCGCTTTTAATAAAAAGATTTTCTTTGGTAATATGGGGAGTTTTTACCCGCAAATAACCATCTTTATCTTCAGTTTCTTTGGCTAATTTTTCCAGTTCTTCTATGACAACACCACCATTTGGTAACCAAAGTGGCAGGCCTTGACCGATTTCATCATCATAAAAATAGATATTTAGATCTTTACCCAGTTTGCGGTGGTCGCGCTTTTTTGCTTCTTCAAGCATTAATAAATATTGTTCTAGTTCTTCTTGGGAGTTAAAAGCAGTGCCGTAAATGCGGGTAAGCATTTTATTTTTCTCGTCACCATGCCAGTAGGCTCCAGCAATGGAGAGAAGTTTGAATGCTTTAATATCGCCAGTTGTGGCAACATGGGGGCCGGCACAAAGATCAACAAAAGACTCGCCGGTTTTGTAAATACTGATGACCTCTCCTCGCCCTTCAATGGAATTAAGCCACTCCATTTTGTACGGGTTTGAGGCAAACATTTTTTTGGCTTCGTCTAGACTTATTTCTTCCCGAGTTATGGGGAGAGCTGACTTAACGATTTTGGCCATTTCGGCCTCAAGGGCGGGAAAATCATCTTCGGAGATTTTAAGTCCGTTGAGAGGTTCGAAGTCAAAGTAAAAACCCTCAGGGGTGGCCGGACCCATGGCCATATAAAAAGAGTCAGGGCCATAAAGGTTGACCATGGCTTGAGTTAAGACGTGCTCGGCACTATGACGAAGCGGAATTAAAGAAGAATTATTTGAAGACATAGAAAGAAAAATAATAAAGGGGGTTAGACATGCCTGAGGGGAGAGCCCGTAACAGGCCAAGTAGTAGTGGCCGAATTGATACAAACTAAGTACATGGTGTATTTTAGCAAAATAACAAATAAAACCCTAACCCTACCCTTTCCCTTGAGGAAGGGCAAGGGTAAAAAGAAGGTTTACTGATCTCTTACCGGGATATTTAGGGGATGTGTAAACAGTCACTTATAGTTACCCATGCTGAAAACCTTCCTTGCTATGGCTCTGTTGTTGTTTTTGGGTGTACCCATAAAGACGTGGGCGCAAAAGACAACTGTCTTAAGTATTAAGGAAAGTAAAGCGCCACAAACCATGAGTGTACCTACCGGAAGGGTGGAAGAATTTGCTAACACCAACTATTATTGGTATGAAAATATGCGAATTGTTTGGGCAAAAAGGCTAGAACTAGCATCTTTAGTTACGGGGTATTGGGGATTAACCTTGGTGGTAGCCACTCAGATGGCTCAAATTGCCAAGGGTTTGGTATTTCCCCGAACTCAATTAGGGGTTAACAATTTTGTTGAAACTCAAGAATGAGAATATGGGGAAATATATTTGGAGGGGGTTTGGTATTGGCGGCGATTGTGCTTTTAGGAATAAGTATTTATAACCAAAAGAAAGCTACCAACGAACAGTATTTTTCCAATTACACCTTATTAATGTCCTCGTGGGATAAATACAAAAGTCAGTTTATGGACACTACCGGAAGGGTGGTTGACCAAGGTGGGGGGGGAATTACTACGTCTGAAGGGCAAAGTTATGCACTGCTGCGGTCAGTATGGGCTGACGACCGACCGACTTTTGAGCGGGTATGGCGGTGGACTGTAAATAATTTAAAGCGGAAAGAGGATGACTTGTTTGGTTGGAAGTGGGCAGTCGGTCCAAACGGGGAGGGGGGATTTGTGGGAGGAGGGGGAGGAAATTCAGCTTCAGACGCAGACAACGACATTGCTTACGCTTTGGTGCTGGCGGCGCGTAGGTGGAACGAACCGGCCTATTTGACGGAGGCTTTAAAAATAATTAACGATATTTGGGAGAAGGAAACGGTGGCATATGCTGATAAGCGGTACTTGGTAGCCGGAAATTGGGCAATTACTGAAACTGAGGCAGTGATTAACCCATCGTATTTTGTTTACTATGCCTGGCGGGAATTTGCCAAAATTGATGAAAAACATGATTGGACAAATCTAATAGATTCAAGTTATGAAATTTTAAATGATGTAACAAGGGAAACGCTTGATAAGGGTAGTAGTGGCGGGTTACCGCCGAATTGGTTTATTTTGAATTTGAAAAATGGAGGGTTGTTACCCGGGAGGGATGGGGGGATGAATACAAATTATTCCTATGATGCGGTGAGGGTTCCCTGGCGGGTGGCTTTTGATTATCAGGTGTCAGCTGACACCAGGGCTTATCAATATTTAACTTTGAACTTTGAGAGCATAAAAAACTATTATAAGGATTTTGGACTCTTGCCATCTGTTTGGGCTCATGACGGAGTGCCAGCGAGTAAAGTGGAGAACCCGGTAATGTACGCGACAGCAATAAGCGTGCTGGCTCAAACTGACAAAAAGATGGCTAAGCGGATGTATGAGGAGAAAATTATCAACTTGTATTCGCTGGACCGGTCAAATTTTCGAGAAGACTTGCCTTATTATGAGCAAAATTGGCTGTGGTTTGGGGTAGCCTTGTTTAATCAGAGTTTAAAATGGAATGAAAACTAAGCGATTGGTGGTGGGGAAAGTGGAAAGAAGTTGGCTGGTTGGGGCTGTGCTGGTGACTTTGATTTATTTTAGCTGGTGGTTAAACTGGGATAACGGTGACAATAAGGTAATGTATGGACTATTGTTTGGGACTGAGGTTTATCATGTACTCAGTTCTCTTTTGTTTTGGATTACCATTTGGCCATTGTCGAGGGGCAAAAGGAAACAACTGGTATTGAGGCGGGAATTGAATTTGGGACAGCAACCGAGTGTGGATGTGTTTATTACGGTTGCCGGAGAACCGGTGGAGGTAGTGGAAAAAACGGTTCGGGCAGCCAGAGATATGGATTATGGTAACCACAAAGTATTTATTTTGAATGATGGGTATGTGGCTAAAAAGGATAATTGGGAAGAAATTAGGGATCTGGCTTTGAGAGAAGGGGTAAATTGTATAACCAGAGAAATACCAGGAGGGGCTAAGGCGGGAAATGTTAATAACGGGCTGAGACTGACTGAGGGTGAATACGTGACGATTTTGGATGCGGACATGATACCTCAAAAAGAATATTTAAAAACGCTTTTATCTTATTTTGACCGGCCAGAAATTGGGTTTGTTCAAAGCCCTCAGTTTTACCAAAATAGTCGGGAAAATGAGGTGACCCGGGGCGCTTGGCAACAACAAGAGTTTTTTTTTGGGCCGATAATGGCCGGAAAAGGACAGTTAAACAGTGCTTTTATTTGTGGGACAAATTTTTTAATTAAACGAGAAGCGTTGGTGGGAGTGGGGGGATTAAATGAAACAAATATTGCGGAAGATTTTGTGACTTCAGTTAAGGTTCACCAGGCGGGATGGACTTCCCGATACACTACGGAAATTTTAGCTAAGGGTTTGGCACCGGAAGATTTAATGTCTTACTACAAACAGCAATTGAGGTGGGCCAGAGGCAGCCTGGAAGTATTGTTTGCCCAAAATCCCCTGTTTATGAAAGGTTTAAGCTGGGGGCAAAAATGGCAGTATATATTTTCGGCATTATATTATCTAAATGGAATTATTGTATTTGTTGATATTGCGGTTCCATTGTTTTTTCTAATGACCGGGATTTCTCCGGTAAAAACCAGCTCGAGCAATTTCGCCTTTTATTTTATTCCCTACATTTTGTTAACTTTTTTGATAATAAACAGTATTTCCAGAGGTAGGCTGACTTTTAGGGCGATTTCATTTTCATACTCGTCTTGGTGGCTGCAAATTATTGCTTTAATCTCGGTGATAACCGGTAAAAAAATGGGTTTTTCGGTGACCCCAAAAACAAAACAAAATGGTGATTATTCGGCTTTGGCTTATCCTCATATGGCTTATGTGGGATTATCGATGATTGGGTTTTTGGTAGCCATGTACCGGGAGGGACTGAGTGCGGGGGTGGTGACCAATATCGCTTGGGTAAGTTTTAATATTTTAATTTTTTGGCCGTTTATTAAAACGGCATTGGGTTGGAGCCCAAGAGAGGTTGGGGTACCAGTTGGCCAGGAAGTAGCAGTAGTAGAAGTTAAAAGTAGAAATGGGTAGGCAGAAGAATTTAATGCTTTTGATGTTTGGAGCTAGTTTGGTGTTGGGATTTGTGTCGGGCCTGACAATATTTTCCCAATCAATTCGGCTGGATGAATCTCAATCTTTGTGGGCGGCTAGCCATACATTTGAAGGTGTACTTAGATTTGTGGCCCAAGATGTTCATACTCCGCTGTATCCAATTTTGTTACATGTGTGGCTGACAGCATTTGGGTATAACATAATTACCGCTCGAATTTTATCGTTGGTGTTTTTTTTGTTAAGTTTGGTTGTTTTGTGGTTGGTACTGACAGAAAATGTGGAGAAGAGGTTGATATTAATCAGCTTTGTAGTAGTTACTTTTTCACCGTTTTTAGTGTGGTATGGGAGTGAGGCCAGAATGTATACGTTGTTTATGTTTTTTACCCTGTTAAATGTGTTGTTTTACTTAAGAATGGTGAGCCAACCAATCGGGGGTTGGCAAAAGTGGGGAGTGTGGTATTTTTTGGCGGGAGTGGGGGGGGTGTATACTCACTATTTTTTCTTTCTACTGTTGGGGGTTGAAGCAATGTACGGACTGTGGCGGGGAATTAGCAGGCAAGTGGAATGGAAGTGGGTACGAAATTTGGCCTTAGCCCAGGGGGGAATGTTACTGGCACTGAGTCCTTGGATATGGTTTGCCCTGAAACAGGGATTATTTAGGAATATGGCACCTAGTTTGACCCGACCGAGCTTATATGGACTTATGGTGGGTTGGGTGGAGTATTTTATTGGCTACCAATCAATTAAGATGACGGGTACAGTGCTGTCTTTGTGGCCGGTAGCGGTGTTGGGAGTAATTTTGTTTTTGACTACCTGGGTTAAGACAAAGATTAAACATGTAGGGTTTTGGCTGTTATGGGCGGTAGTTCCGTGGGCAGTGACTTTTGTGGTGTCATTTTGGAAGCCGGTATTTTTACCCAGGTATTTAATTTTTACACTTCCGGCAATATTGATTGTTACCAGCTGGATTGTGGTAGAAGTATTTAGGTTAAGGACACGGGTGTGGGTGCTAGCGACAATAATGATAATAATGTTGGGGCTTTTTTGGCGGGAAAGTGATTTGGAAGCGTCGAGGGTGGTTGAAAATTATAATAAAGTGGCCCTGGCACTTAATAGCGAGGTTGGGTTAACTGACAAGGTAGTGGTAAGTTCACCGTTTACAATAATTCCTTTAGAGTATCAGTTTTACCACCCCAACAGAATTGAGACTATACCCAAGTGGAACCGGTATTTTCCCGGACCGATTCCGGCTTTTGAGATGGCAAAAATGGAGGCGCAGATTAATGAATATAAAAAAACCTATACTAGGTTGTTTGTACTGTTATCTTACGACCAGGGGTATGAGACTAAAATTCAGGATTATTTAGACCATAATTTGGAGCGACTTGACCAGAAAGAATATTCGACGAATATGAAGCTGTTTGTTTACCGGTTGCGGTATGACATTGACGTGCCCCATCTGACGGCTGAGAGACCCTAACACTGTTATTTCCTAAACCCCTCCCTATCCCTCCCCTTCTCAAGGGAGGGCAGGGTCAAAGAGAGAGATCTTTCATCTTTGAAAAGCTCAGATTCAGGATGACATGGGGAAAGTGAGTCTAGGGGACTGTCCGGGTCTACGCCCGGACTAAACTTCCCTCTGACCTATCCGAAAGTTTTCGGACTGCTCTAACAATGGTGTGAGTCTAAGAGGACTCGGACCTCTGACCTCTTCGATGTCAACGAAGCGCTCTAACCAACTGAGCTATAGACTCAAACTTTTAATTTACTATAACCAACTGACCCTCCTTCGTTTCACTTCGGGCGGGCGAAGGCTATAGACTCTAACAAGAGGGATTATATCAGCCAACCTAAGGATGAACAAATGTTTATACTTTGACCCACCGAGCTTTGGGACCAAGGGCCATGACTATACCCGTTCTGGCTTCTAACCAAGGTGGAAACAAATGTTGCCAACCTTCGTTCTTTAATTTTAAATTTGCTCTAACGGATATTGCAACTAAGCTTTGTTCTTGCGGTATTCCATCAGTGAGTTGTTTCATAAGATATTTTTCTTGTGTTTCTTTGATTGATAGTACTTTGTATGTTTCATTTTCCATAATTGGTTAGTCTCGAATATAAATAATTTAGTTGGCTGAGCGGGCGATGGAATGCTCGGAACTAAACATATATTGCTGGCCGCCTTTCTTTTTGTTTTGGGCGGTGCTCCAAAAATAATTCTTTTTCTTTTTCTTTTGACTGAAACTGTCAACCCACATGCTGGCCTGATTAATATCGGTGACAAGTGAGGCAATAAACTTTTTGATGCGGGAAAGGACACTGACTTGGTATTTGTTGACTTCTACAATAGGTTGAGCTAAAAGTTGGGCGGTACTGGTGTCGAGCTGACCTAGTGACATTTTCATGGACTTAATTTCGTCCTGAAGGTCCTGAATTATTTTTTTTAGTTCTTCTTTTTCTTGGGATTGGAGAATTTTGAGCTCCTGATCAAGATGGTTGGGGGCAAAATAGATTTTCTTTTCTGAAGGTTGGGACGAGGAACGGGAAAATTCAACACTTTGACCGAGGCCGAGAACACCCCGCAGGCTGAAAGGTTTGGAATCCGGAGATGAGGGTGGCTTAGAAGCTTGATGATCAAATTCGTTACTCAAGCCGTTTTTGAGTATCTTGATTTTGGCCGGATCTAACTTTTGGCCGAATCCACCTGCCATTGTGGCCTATTTTATCAGGCTTGGGGTATGTTTTCTATAAGAAATTTGACAATTTTGTCTTGGAGTAGCAAATGAATAGCCATTTGAGGGTTGGATTTGACTAAATCGGCTGGAAGTTGGATGTTTTTTAAGTCCTCTGCTGTTAGATTTATTTTGTGTTCTTGGCCGATGGCATTGAGTGCCAGATTTAAGAGCCATTGACGCTTAAGTTGGTCACCATAGTCGTTTTTTAAATCTTTGGCTTTGGCCGGATCAATTTTATTGTCTTCTAAATAATGTTCCCACTCATGATCTAAAAGTGGTTGGGGAAAGACTAAGGTGCTGTTTTTTTCGATTAAAGCCATGATGGTGTCAACATTTTTCTGTTGATCCTTGTCTTTTTTAAGTTTTTTAATTTGGGTTAAGTAGTTTGGGGTGAGGGTGACTGTTGGCTCAAGACAACTGGTGATGATTACTTCCCAAGAATCAGAGGTGGGAGAGGGTGGTGATTTGAAGTCGATAGTAGGAGGAACGATGGGTTTGAGTTCAAACTTATCGATTAGTTGGCGATAGACAGCGGTGAGGCCAATATTGATGGTTTCGGAAAAGATAGTGGACTCATCATAATTGCTGGCGACCATATTAAGAGGAGCTTTACCAGGCCGAAAACCAGGTAAATTTAGTTCTTTTTGAAGTTTGGCTAAAGCTTGTTGCCGAAAGCCGTCAATTTCTGATTTGGTGACAGTTCCGGTGAGTTCAAAGGAACGGTCATTTTTTTGGGTAAGACGGAAGTTATCGAAGGCCATGGGGGTATGATATCATAATTAAATCGTGTTAAAGAAAAAGGATAAAAAGGCTAATAGTAAGGTAGGTCCGTGGCAAACTTTATTGGTATTAATGGTACTAATTGCCGGCGGCGGTTTAGTGTGGTGGGAATCGAGCATTTTTTTAAATCCTCAAAAAGAAGTTAAGGCATTTTGGGGTGGATGGGAGCTTCCAGAGCAGTTAGATGTTAAAAAGACAACTGTGGCTGAAGGTCAGACAATTGAGGATATGGGTGGCAGCGAGGTCAGATTAAAAGATGAAGTGGTAGGGGCTGACGCCAGAATTGAGATTGTGCGCCGGTATTTGGAAAAATACAACTCCCCTCTTTTACCATATGCTTCAAAGATTATTGAATTGTCTGATCAATATGGATTGGATTATTACTGGATTGTAGCTATTGGGCAGCAGGAATCGAACTTGTGTAAAAAAATACCGGAAAATAGCTTTAATTGTTGGGGTTACGGAATACACGCTCGCGGAACTTTGAGGTTTGAAAATTATGATTTGGCGCTAGCTAGTTACGCCAAATACTTAAAAGAACAATATTTTGATAAGGGTTTAAACACATCGGAATTAATAATGGGTAAATACTGTCCCAGTTCGAATGGGTCCTGGGCCAGAGGGGTGAATCAGTTTATTGCCGAGTTAAAGGGTGATACAGAAAATTCGGTTGAGTAATAGATGTATAGTTGACAGCTGTAGTAGTTGGTGGTATATTTAACCCCAGATCCCGGGGTGGCTCCTCTAAAAGCATGCTCTGGGATTTTTTTTGGCCTGAATGTAAAATTTTCAGCTTTTATTAAATTTATATATAATAATAGTCAGTTGTTTTAGGGACGGGTTGGGTTTAAAATAGCGCCTATGGGAATGATATCAACCGCACAATTCAAACGAGGCATTTACGTTATATTTCATGAAGAACCACACATGGTAGTGGACATTACCTTTGTGTCTCCTGGTAAAGGGTCGGCCTTTTATAGGACAAAACTTAAAAACCTATTTTCTGGGCGAGTTATTGAATATACCTATAAATCGGGAGAAAAAGTGGAAGAGGTACTGGTGGAAACCCACGAAGCCGACTATTCTTATTTTGACGGTAGTGCCTATGTGTTTATTGAACCGAGAACTTTTGAGCAATATATGGTGCCAACAGACGTGATTGGGGAGGATAAAATTTATTTGAAAGAAAGCCGTCCGTATCGGATTAAGTTTTATGATGACAAACCGGTTGGGGTAGTGTTACCCAAAAGTATAACTTGCGTAGTTATGGAAGCGGAAAATTCGGTTAAAGGCGACACGGCTACCAACGCGATGAAACTGGCAGTAGTGGACACTGGGGCTAAGGTTCAAGTTCCCCTATTTGTGAAGGTAGGCGACGAAATAAGCATTAGCACTGAAAACGGGAGCTATTTGTCGAGAAAGTAGTTAGAAATTACCGATTTTTAAATCGATTTCCGGGGGAAGAGCCGGGATGATGATTTCGTTTAGACGGGACTCAATTTGAGCAAAAGAATCTTTAAGCTCGGAGGGAATTTCAATATTGTTGACGACGGGGGCGGTGGGTTGGGTACTTAGGGTGGGTGTGGGTAGAGCGCGGGGAGTAACTGGACTGCGCTTGGGAACGATAATACTCAAAACTAATAAAACAAAGACCAAAATACCAAGACCAACCAGAAGTTTGTATTTGGGATTTTTAGGCAGATGAAAGCGGGGTTTTGGCTTGGAAGAGGGAGTAGCCGTAGGAGCCGAAGACTGGGAAGGCGGGGGGTTAACCGTCACGCGGGGGGTAACATCTGAAAAAGATTCTTGTGATTGAATTTCCATTATTGCCAGTTTTTAATAACGATAACTTTGAGGTCAGAGGCGATTTGAGTGAGGTAGTTTTTAGCTTTATTGAGCTCAACTTTAGCATCCGGGTAAAAATTATAGAAGCGGGTAGGATTGTTTTGGCGGGTGACCGAGGTGGCGGCGGCCTTGGTTAAGGACTGGGTAACCAGATCGAATTTAATGGGTAAATCGGAAAACCATTGGGTGTCGGTGCTAATTTTGCCTGAATTTTGAATTTGAGAAGTTAAAGTCTGCAACATGGCAGTGACTTCGGTCCGTTGATTAATTTCCTGCTGTACCAGGGTAGTGTAAAGAAGTTGTTGGACAGTAATGTATTTTGAAGCAAAATCGGCAGACCAGGTAGAGATATCTGACTCGTTATTTAAAGAGGTGACAATACTGTTTTGTTCGTCAAAATAGGCTTCCCATTTGCTAAGCTCGATTTGTAAACGCTCGGTTTCGGTAGGTGAGCTGACCGAATGTTTGGTTAAGAGAACCCGTAGGTACATTAAATATGTTTTTAGCAGATTGTTGCGGGTAATGAGGACTGAACGGGTGGCTTCAAGACGTTCTTTTTGAGTGGTGATGGTGCGGTAAGTGGTGTGGACTTTACTTTTGGCGACGTAGTTTAAATAGTCTTTTTGGTATTGGTTTTGTTGGAAGTTAAGATCGGTAAAATATTGGGCGACAAGATCTGGGGTTGGAGCGGGGGCGGAGGCAGTCGCTACGTCTTGGGCACGGACGGCAAGAGGTAAGGATATGAAACAGATTAAAAATACAAAGGCACGAAACATTGATAAAGTGTAACAAAAAATGTGGGTTGCGCGAGACTCGAACTCGCGACCGACCGCTTAAGAGGCGGTTGCTCTACCAACTGAGCTAGCAACCCAAAAATCACAAGGAGGCTAACTCGTGACCGGTCCGAAAGCTTTCGGACTGCTCTACCAACTGAGCTAGCAACCCATGGGGGTATTATACTGTACGCCCAGGGGGAATCGAACCCTCATCACCAGTTCCGAAGACTGGTACTCTATCCATTGAGCTATAG